>CANQNX010000053.1 GCA_947625345.1 Candidatus Gastranaerophilales bacterium | reverse complement strand
ATAATTTAGCAATTCCGTTAAGTCTTTATTTTCAATAACAATATTGGCATGTTCTTTTAAAATGGGTTTAGCGCAAAAGGCAGCTTTTTTACCTGCAAATTGAAACATGCTTAAATCATTGGCACCGTCACCGACACATAGAGTATCTTCCATATTTATATTAAGAATACTTTGAAGCCTTTTGAGCATTTTGCCTTTAGAATCCGAGAACATCATTTCTCCGCCCAACATACCCGTAAGTTCCCCGTTTTTAAAGTGAAAAATATTTGAAAATTGTGCATCGTAGCCCAAGACATTTTGCGCGGGAATTGTAGCCGTTTCATAACCGCCTGAGAAACAAACCACTTTATATCCCATTTTTTTTAACTCTGATATAGTTTCTTTTGCCCCTTTTGTATACGGAAGATTTTCGCAAATATCTTTAATCTTTGATTCTTTAGCGCCTTTAAGAAGAGAGACTCTTTTAATAAGGCTTTCAAAGAAATCTATTTTGCCCTCCATCGCTTCCGTAGTGATTTTTTTCATTAATGTTTCCATATTATATTCTTTGGCAATAAATTCCAAAGTTTCACCTTCCATAAGTGTAGAATCAAAATCAAAAACCGCTAATTTCATGTAATACTTTCCAATTCGTAAAAAAATTATATAGAAATTATATAAAATAAAATGAGTAATAACAACACTTTTAAGTATTTTATATATATTATGTAAATTTAAAAATAAAAAAATATAGAATAAAAGTTGCTTTTTTGTTATCTTATTGATATAAGATACTAGGATGGTAAATAATAGTTCAGAATATAAAAGGAGTACCAATGGGATTACCAAATGTAGCATATTTTTCAATGGAAATAGCAATTGACCAATCAATAGCGACGTATTCAGGCGGTTTAGGATTCTTAGCCGGCTCTCATATGTTATCTGCAGGCTATTTGCAGATGCCAATGGTCGGTGTTACTATTTTGTGGTCATACGGATATTATAATCAGAGAATTGACCATGAAGGTAATGTAGAAGTTGCATACATAAGAAAACATTATGACTTTTTAACTGATATAAATCAATATGTAGATGTTGATGTATATGGAGAAAAAGTAAAAGTAAAAGCATATAAGCTTGAACCGGCATTATTTGATACATGCCCCGTATATTACTTGACAACTGATATTGAAGAAAACTCTGAATGGGCAAGATCAATATCATATAAGTTATATGACGGAAATGAAAAAATAAGAATTGCTCAAGAAACTATTTTGGGTATAGCAGGTATAAGATTACTTCAAAAAATCGGATATGATTTTGATTGTGTCCATTTAAACGAAGGTCATGCTCTTCCTGCTGCTTTTGAATTGTTACACCAATATAGTGATGATTTAAATAAAGTAAAAGAAAAAGTTGTATTTACAACACATACCCCTGTAGCTGCGGGAAATGAAGTACATTGGGTAGATGAATTATTAAAAGCAGGATTTTTTGCCGGTGTATCAAGAGATAAAGCAGTACAATTAGGCGGAGAACAATTCTCATTAACTGTTGCCGCACTCAGAATGTCAAGATTAGCTAATGCCGTATCACAGCTTCACGGTTTGGTTTCAAATAAAATGTGGAGTTGGGTTGAAGGCAGATGCCCGATTAGAGCTATTACAAATGCCGTAAACCTTCATTACTGGCAAGATGACAGAATGAAAACCGATAATCTTGAAGCATTATTGGAAGCTAAAAAAGAAATGAAAAAAGAAGTATTTGAATTTATTGCAAATACTGTCGGTAAAAGACTTGATCCTAACGTTTTGACAATCACATGGGCAAGAAGATTTGCAGACTATAAAAGAGCATGGTTAATCTTTATGGATGAAAACAGAATTATAAAACTGTTGAATGAAAATAAAGTACAATTAATCTTTGCAGGTAAATTCCACCCCGATGATGTCAGCGGTAAAGAAATGTTTAATAAAATATTAAGAAACTCATATTCAATGAAGAATGTAGTAGTTCTTACGGGATACGAACTTGAACTTAGCGGTAAATTAAAGAGAGCATCTGATATATGGTTAAATACACCGTTAAGACCGTTTGAAGCATCAGGAACCTCCGGCATGAGCGCAAATGCTAACGGAGCACTTCACTTATCAACATTTGACGGATGGACTGTAGAAGGTACTTTCCCCGGAATTAACGGATTTACAATTGAGTATCCGGGTCTTGATGACAACATTCCTTGGGAAGAAAGACACAGAAAAGACTACGAATGTATGATGGATATTATTGAAAATCAAATAATACCTACATATTATAATGATAAAGTTAAATGGGCAACAATGATGCGTCAGGCAATAAGAACGGCCGAATCATACTTCAATTCGGACAGAATGGTAATTGAATATTATAACAGGTTGTATAAGCCGATTGCTCACGGGCAAGAAGAAGGCGGTGTTTCAGGACGTGAATATCAAGCTGCTACAACACCTGCATCTGATGCTTGGACATTTTCTAATATAAAATAATATATTTGCTTATTGATAAAAAAAGAGGGACTTTTATAGTCCTTCTTTTTTGTGTTCTAATATTAATATGAAAAATGAATTGAGATATAAGGCAAAGGAAATAAGAAAACAAATTGACGTTGACAATTTAAGTAAAAAAATACAAGAAAATTTGTTTTCTATTCCTGAATATAAAAAATCAAAGCACATATTAAGTTATTATTCATTTTCTAGTGAAGTATGTACGAAAGATTATTTAAAAGATAAATCTAAAATATGGTATCTTCCGAGAATTGAAGGTAATGAACTTGTTATATGTCCTTATAATCCTTTTGAATTGTGTAAGAACAAGTATAATATATTTGAGCCTTCGGGTGAATGTATAAAAGATATAAGTATAATTGACATGATAATTATCCCATGTCTTTGTGCCGATAGAAACGGGTACAGGTTAGGATATGGTAAGGGCTACTATGACAGGTTCTTAAAAAGAGTTAAACATCATCCTTTTAAGATTATTTTAACATTTGAAGAGTTGCTTTTTGATGATATAAATCCCGAAAGTTGGGATGAGAATTGCAATATCATAATTACAGAGAAAAAAATTTACAGAATATAATGTTAAAAAACGGTTAATATATTTGTCTTGTTTGATTTTTAGAGTAAAATTATATTAGTTAAGTATATATTGGAAATTTATTATGGAATTTTTAAGAAAAAACAGAAAAATAATATTAATAGTTCTATTGGTATGTTTAGTATTGTGGTTTTTCGGAATCGGAATGTTAAGCGTATTTTTTTAAAATCTTTTGGAATTTATAATGAAGTTACTTGTTAAAAGTGTAATATATATAATTTTAATATTTATACTATCCGCAAATGTTAATATGGAAGCATTTGCTGATAGTAATGCTTCTAAAATAAAGAAAATGGAGCAAAAACGACAATTAATAAAACAAAAAATAACTTCATTAACTAAAATGGAAAGACAAGAAACTAATAAGCTCAGTAAAAACCAACAAAAACTTGAAAAAAATAAAAAAGCACTTGAACAATCAAAAAAAGAATATACAAGTAAACAAAAAAATATCAATAAACTTGAAAAAGAAATGGATGCTTATTTAAAGCAGTATAATAAACGTCAAAAAAGGACTGCCGAAAGAATTAGACACATATATAAAACTAAAAATATATTTATTCTTGATTTATTACTATCGACAGAAAGTATAAGCCAATTCTTAGACAGAATATATTATCAAAATCTGATAATTAAATCGGACAAAGAAAAGATGTTTGCGATAAAAGCAGAAGCAAGGAACATATCTATATTAAAAAGAAGATTAGAAAATGAAAAAAAACAATTATCATCAATTATATCTGATATGAACAGAGAAAATCGCAGTATAAAAGAAACTATCAGTGAAAATAAAATGATGATAGAAAAAATACAAAAAGATAAAAGAGCGTATGAGCGCTCTGAAAGAGAGTTAAAAAGGCAATCGGACAGATTAGCATCAATGATTTCAAACAGCACCAAAAACAGTGTTGTAGTCGCCGGAAAAGGATTTATTTTGCCTGTACATGGCAGAATTTCATCTCCTTTCGGATGGAGAACTCATCCTATTTTTAAATCACGTATATTTCATACCGGTATTGATTATGCCGTACCATACGGAACACAGATAAAGGCATCAAACTCCGGTAAAGTTATATATTCAGGTTGGTATGGAGGGTATGGTAAAGTAGTTATTTTAGACCACGGTTCTTGTACCGGACATCCGACAACAACTTTGTATGCTCATATGTCTCAACAAAAAGTGACAAAAGGTCAGTATGTTGAAAGAGGACAAGTCATAGGACTTGTAGGTGCTACGGGTTATGCAACAGGTCCTCATTTGCATTTTGAAGTCAGAATAAACGGTAAACCTAACAATCCGAATAATTTCTTATAGGGGAAAGTAATTTGAATAAAACAATAAAAATTTTAATATTTATATGTGTTTTGACATTTTCAAATATTGCAAATGCCGCTGATTTCTATCCCGAATTGGGTGTGGATCCGTTTTATTCCTCTTTAAATCCTTCTTATGTCGATGAAAATGAATTTGAAAAATCTGAAAAAGGTATTTTGGAATCAATCAAAGAAAAATGGCATAATCGCAATCAAAAGAAAAATAACAATGAAGAAGAAGTATTAAAAAATATCGATGATGAAATTAATAGTTCAAATGATAATGATGAAAATGAAATAAACGTAAATTTCCAAAAAGAAGAAAATAATAAAGAAGAAGAAAATATAAATCAAAATAAGAAAAAATTATCAGAATATGACAGAAAGAGAGAACAAAATCTGCCTTTAACAAAAAGGGATAAAGAAAAGGCTTTAGAACAGGAAGAACGTGAAAAACAAAGAGAAATAGAAAGAGAACAAAGAGAACTGTTAAAACAATTACCTTTAAAAGACAGGGTAAAATTATTTATAAATCCTCAGGCGGATATAAAACCTCAACCTAAAAACGCAGAAAAAGTTGACCCTTCAATTGAATTAACTGCAGATTATATGGAATATTATCCGGAACGTTATGAAGTTGAAGCCGTAGGAAATGCTAAAGTCGTATTTAAAAAAGAAAATTCCATACTTACCGCAAATAAAATAATATATAACTATGACAGAAATATTCTGACTGCACATGAGGATGTAATATTATCCTCCTCAGATTCTACAACCGAGGGAGATTTTATTAAATTGGATTTAACAAAACCTAACGGTTGGATAGAAAACCCTGTTACAAATACGGAAGATATAAAAATAACGGCGAAAGAAGCATTTATATATTCTGATAAAATAGAGGAGTATGACGGGGTAGCAAAAGTTCTTACTGACGATGTTTTAAGATTAGGTGCTTCATCCTTTGCCGGATATATTGATCAAAGTAACGTAATTAATTCTACTAATCCGCCGCAGAATGATGTTATTACAAATGAAAGTCAGGGTTTTTATAAATTAAAAGCGAAAAATATTGTTATTGATTCAAAAGATGATCATGACATAATTACTGTTAAAAATGCTGATTTATATGTAAAAAATCGTAAAATTGCAGTAATTCCGTCATTAAAAATAGTAACAAATAAACAAAGAGCGAATGTTGAAACAAATATTCCGGAATTTGGTTCCGAAAGTATGTTGGGTGCACATATTGGTCCTGCTGTCGTATTGAATGTTCCTGGCGGCTCAACATTGAAATTAGCACCAATTGCAACATATTCAAAAGATAAGTTTGGTATAGGTGCCATTGCAAGATTCAGAAGTGAAAATAATATGACAGAAGCCGCATATGGTACATCAAGAGAGCGATTCTTATTAAGAGGGCGTCATAAATTAGCTCCCGGTTTATTATTAAACTATTCAAGTTATACCAATCAAAATGAATGGTTTTTGGGCTATCGTATGCCTAAATATTCGGCTCAATTATCATATTCAAGAAGAGATAATGTAGACGATTTAAAACTGATTTTCTCTCAAATGTATTCAGCCGGAGTATTTGTAGACAGACGACCGGGAAAGGATTTTAAAGATGCTGAAGGAAGATTCCGTTGGATGACTCAAACTTATAAACCTATATTTTCCTATTCTAACGAAGAAGGTAATATAGGATTTAATACCGGTATAGTTGCACAAACAGCTGCTACAGCATATACAACCGGTGATGTTTTGGGAATGTTTAGGATTGGACCTTCATTATCTACAAATATTGGACCTTGGCGTCAATCTTTAATATATTATCAAACAGCACAAGCCGGTCGTTCACCATTTGATTTTGACAGATACAGATATGGACGCAGTAACTTGGTTCTTCTTGAAAGTTTAAAGGTATGTAAATATTTAAGTTTGGGATATCTTGCTTCTATTGCTATGGACAAAGATGTTAAATCTGACGATACTTTTCAGGAAAACAGAATCTTAGTCAGCGTAGGGCCTGAGTATGCAAAAGTTAC
The DNA here is from genome assembly GCA_947625345.1 of Candidatus Gastranaerophilales bacterium. GTDB lineage: Bacteria > Cyanobacteriota > Vampirovibrionia > Gastranaerophilales > Gastranaerophilaceae > Avigastranaerophilus. The sequence goes on along the minus strand of CANQNX010000053.1, from coordinate 4,020 downwards.
CGTCGGATATGATTCAATCAGAAGAAGTACCATGTTCTTATTCTCTATGTTATTGGGTATGGAAAATTCTGAGGTTGAATTTAAGAAATCAACCATTAATCAACCCGATAAATTTGGCAGAGAAAAATCAAAACAAAGTCATAAAAAGAAGAAGAAAAATTACAAAAAATACATAAAAAAAGCACCTAAAAAGGGAATGATTGATTAATTTATTTTACAACCGTCATCTTCTTTGTCTATTTTGCCGTCAAAGTCATTATCAATACCGTCTTGGCATGAACCTACAGATTCAAATGATTCTGCTAAGGGATCGTAATTTAAGTATTTATCAGGTATATTTTCCCACATATATAAAAAGGTATTTTTTAAATATTTGCTTATATTCTGGTTATATATTATTAATACGTTTTCATCATTTTTATTATTTGCGCTTTTTGTAAAATTCATTGAGCCGATAACAGAAATCTTATCATCTATTATCATTGCTTTCATATGCATTTTCCCTGCATAATTCTCTGTTTTTACACTTATACCGTTTTGTCTTAATTTCTTATGAATTGAATATTTATTATGGGCATTTGTTGAATCGTTGATTATTTTTATATCAATTCCTCTCAATTTTGCTTTTTTTAGTGCATTTGCAATATCATAGCTTGTTATGTAAAATATCGGGATATAAATATATTTTTCAGCATTATTTATTAACGGAATAATATGATTTATTAATATTTTATCTTGTGGAGAAAAAAGAGCTTTGATTTTTGTATCTTTATCTAAGATAACCGTGTTTTTGTTTGATTTCTCCTTCAATGTATGAAATTTACCCGAATATAATTTTTCAAATTCACTAAGGTATATATTTGCTAATTCTTTTGATTCTATTAATATTGAGTAATTCGCATTAAATCCGGTTAAACCTGTATTTGATATATTACTTGAGCCGGTCCATACTTTTTCTTTGTCAAATATAAAAAATTTATTATGCATTATGGCGCAAGCGTATTGTTTTTCATAATTCTCATCCGTATTATAGGATTTTATTATTTTTTGTAATTGTAATGTATCTTTATAATAATTTATGTATTTTTTATTGTAATCCGTAACCCATCTTATTTTTATTCCTCTTTTGTATGCGTTAACTATTGCATTATATATTTCCGATTGGTTATCTATACCGTATAGTGCTATATCAATGGAATAAGAAGCATTATTGATTTCTTTTTTAAGCTCCAAACAAGCTTTTGTATTACAAACATTCAACGGTTTTTTAATTCTGTAAGGACTCAAAAAGAACAGTTTGATTTTTGGTTGTTCATAATATTCACTATGGTTATTTGCTGTGTTTATTTTAGGTTTATTTATTTTAAAAAGTTTATTATCGTTGTCTAAATGACAATATTTGCATGGTTTATACTCTTTTGGAAGAGAATCTTTTTTTATGAGTTTGTATTCTCTGCTTGCTTTTCCTTTTTCACAGTTGATTTTATGATATTTTTTGCTTCTCGTATTTATAATGACATAATCATTAATATTTTCTGATTTAATTCGTTCGTATAATTTCTTTTTTGATTCCAAAGAATCAGTGTAAAAAAGATTTGAATCTAACAGTATATCTTTGTAGTTTTTATTATTGATATATATATTATCATTTGAATATTTAATATATTTTTCATTAATTGTTCTTTTTATTAGTTCTTTTTCAAGATAACTTAATAAAAATTTTTCATCCTCGGAAAAATTTTTTAAATATTCCGTATTTTTAAGATTCGTATTCGGTTCAATATAATAAATATTTTTAACAAAAAAGGGTTCTTTTTCATCAAATATAAGATTATTGTTATAATCTATATAAATTGTTACGGGCGATTCAACTTTAAGTACTTTCTTGTAATTGTTGAGTTTTTCTGTCGAATAAATAATTAATAAGGACATTAAACATATTAAAATAAAAATAATAATTTTTTTCATAATAATTTATTATACAAAAAGAGTTTAATAATTGAAAATCCGTTAGAATAATAATAATAATTTATAAAAGCAATGTAGTATGATTATGTATTCTGAATAGTAGTATGAAAAAAGAAAGGGTAAAGTATGCTCAATAATTACGGAATCTTATTTAAAGATGTTAAAAATTTTCTTTCAAACGAAATAAACAGGGTATTTATTGCTATAATTGCCGTTGGCATAATATCTTGTTATAACTGTTTTAGAACGGAATATCTTTTTAGAGAAATGAAAACTTTTCAAGCTGAATCAATTAAAGAATTATTATCTTCCGATGAAAAAATTAAAGATAAGATTCACTACAGATATTTTAATTTAACTAAAAGTTTAGAAGAAATACATAATGTAAAAATTAATACCAAAAACGGCAAATTGGAAAAATAAGGCTTAATATTAAAACCAAATAATAGTCTGCAATATACTTGCAGAAATATTGTTATTCATTTTCTCCGTATAAAAGCCAGTCAATATCAACAATAAAATTTTGTTTAATGTTATTTATAATATAGATATTAAAATTCAATTCTCCTGTTACAAGCTTTAAATATTCTTTTTCGGATATTTTTAGCAATTTTGCCATTTCTCTGTCCAAAAAATTATTTTTTTCCTGAATATGAACAAGTCTTTTACCTGCATTTGATAATCTGTATTGAACATTTTCATCATTATGGCGGCTAAAAGAGTTATTATCATCCTTAATAAACATTGTGCCTTTACCGGTTAACAGCCAATTTATATTGACATTAAATGTATTTACTAAAGATAATAACAGCTTATTAGCTATTTTCCGTTCTTCTCTTTCATATCTTTGCAGCGTAGGCTGCGGAATAGAAAGCTTTTTTGCAAAAGAATATACGCTTTCTCCGAAGTGATTTCTTACCTCTATTAATCTGTTTTTAATTTCTTCATTCATTATTATTTATTCATTTTGTCATTGACATCTTATGACATTTGGTATATACTTTTCACATAAAAATATTTCATAAAAGAGATACTAAAATACCATGTTTATTATATTTTGAATTTTAAGAACTTGTAACGATTAGTTTAATTCATTGATATAGTAAATTAAACAAGGAAAAGTGTAAATCAACAAATATAGATGATAAATACTTGTGTAGTATTATTATTTGTTGTGTATAATAAGTCGGAAGGGAATAGGGAATGATTAAGATTGTCAATTTTAAAATTTTTAATTCGGATGTAAACAGTAATATACATTGGCGAAAAATAAGATTTAAAGAAATAATGAAAAATGAGTTAATTTATTTTAAAGAAGGTGTATTTCAAAATGCAGACATATCGGAAATAGATTTACGGTATAGTAAATTTGATAAGGTTTGTATAAAATCCTCTAAAGTAAATAAGGCGGATATGAGTAATAGTGACTTGACTCGAGCTGATATAAAAGATTGTGAAATGAGAAATATAAATTTAAGTTATTCACTATTGGATGAGGCGAAGTTAGAGGGATGTGATATGTCGTATTCAAATTTAAGAGGAATAAATTTGAGAGGAGCTAAAATAAAAAATTGCATTTTAACTGATGCTGATTTAAGGTATGCGGATTTAACAAATTGTGATTTATCGGGAACGGATATTAGCAGTGCAGACTTCAGATATGCCAAATTTAAAGATACTGTTTTAGGAAAGATTGACGGAAGAGAAGTAATTGTGCAGGACATTTTCATAAGTTACCCTGTAGGAGAGGAAAGGCAGCAGGTAATAGTTTTTAAGTCAAGTTTAGGGAATATAATAAAATGTGATTTTTTCTACGGAAGAGAGAAAGAATTCAGGAATTATTTAAATATTAGTAATAAAACAAAGAGTGATTATGAAAATGTTATTAAGTTTGCCAACAGAAGTTTAAATGTTAGAAAATAAAAGTTTTGCCAAAAGTTTGTGCTTTTGATAGTATTATAGATATAACAAACAAGGAGAGGTGTCCGAGTGGTTTAAGGTGCAAACCTGGAACGTTTGTGCAGGGGCAACTCTGCCGGGGGTTCGAATCCC
>CANQNX010000052.1 GCA_947625345.1 Candidatus Gastranaerophilales bacterium | reverse complement strand
CCCTGAAATAAATTCAGGGTGACCTGCAGAGCAGGTTTAAAACTTGTTCAAATTATTTATACTACATTCTCTTGTTATTTCTGCAGCGGCAGGCTTAAAACTTGCTCAAATTATTTATAACACATCCTACCTTTATTCTGCAGCGGCAGGTTTTAAACCTCTATTCATTACAAAATACAGATGTTTTAGAAACTATTTTAAACGATTAGTTTTTATTATAATTTAATACGTATTCATTCAATTTTTCTTTGAATTCTTTTACATTATCAAAGCTTTTATCCTGAATAAATTCATCTTTAACTTTTTGCCAAAAGCTTTCAATTCCACCATTTTGCTCAGGTCTGTATGCATTTGTATATTTATGCTTTATTTGCATTTCAACAAAAAATCTTTCAACAGCATGAGTACACTTATTGTTCGCATATTCACCCGAACAAAATTCGCCTGCATTATCCGTTTCAATTACATCAGGTTCGATTTTATATAACTCCTTCATTTGCTTCAATGATTTTAGTATGGAAAACATTACGGTCAAAGAAGTCTTATCTTCCATAAATTCTATCCAACAATTTTTTTCATCGTCACTTAAAACACCTAAGAGGTAATAACGTTGATTCGGTTTTACCGTTAGTGTCTTTTTTGATAATTTTAAACAATCAATATGCAATATTTCAGCCTTCTTAGACATTATTCTTAATCCTCATTAATAATAAAAGTAATCAATAAGTTCAACCCAGTTTTTGATTACATATTATAATGAACAATAGAAACACACAAGTGATTTTTCTTATTGTCTTTTAAGTTTTCAAGCTTTTTAATCTGAAATCAAGTATTATTACTGTTTATAGAAGTTAACAAACTTAACAATGCCTTTTATTACTTAAATTTACAGTACTTTTTGAAAATTGATTTTGTTATTATTCTCTATATACGTATGAAGTTTCTGTATCAGGGTAGGAGAAAAGTTATAAATATTATCTGCCGGGATAATTTTTATAAAAGAATTGTACCCATCTTGAGCTGAAACTGATGCTATAAATTCTTTTGTATATGCTTTAAATAATACACTGCCCGTTTTGAATTGTATTTCTTCTATTAAATAATTATTTTCATTCAACGCAGAAAGAAGTAAATACAGTAAATTTTCACTGTTCGTTTTATATGATTTAGCCATTGTTAATGTATTTGATACCGGCTTTAATGATGTACTCACGGGTATTACGTCAGCAAAACAAATGCTCTGCATTGTAAATATACTTATTATTAATGTTAATATTATATTTCTCTTCATTAAATCTCCATCCACGATTTACCCACATATGTATCAATCTTCAACGGAACCAAAAACGGTTGGTCAAGCTCCATTGCTTTTTGAACAAGTGATTTTACCTCTTCTATTTCAGTATTCACTGTTTCTATTACAAGTTCATCATGCACTTGGATGATTATTTTAGATTTTATATTATTTTTTGTAAAGTAATCACCTAACCTAACCATGGCTATCTTCATTACATCTGCCGCAGTCCCTTGTATCGGTGCATTTATAGCCGCACGCTGAGCCTGCTCCTGTATCTTTGCATTTGAACTTAATAATCCCGAACTTAAATATCGTTTCCTGCCGTACAGTGTTTCAACATAACCATGTTGGTATGCAAATTTTACTGTTTCATCCATATAATTTTTTATATCAGGATATGTTTTAAAATATCTTTCTATAAACTCCTGCGCTTCAAACGGTGATATACCCAAACTTGATGCTAATCCGTACCTTGATTGCCCGTATACTATCCCAAAGTTTACCGCTTTGGCTTTTGAACGCATCTCCTTCGTTACCTCTTCTATAGGCACTCCAAATACCTTACTCGCTGTTGAAGCATGTACATCTTCATCCTCACAAAATGCCTCTATTAAATTATCATCTCTTGATATATGGGCTAATAACCTTAATTCAATCTGTGAATAATCTGCTGAAATTATAAAATTATCAGGATTCTCACAGGTAAATGCACCTCTTATTCTGTTGCCTAATTCACTTCTTATCGGAATATTCTGTAAATTGGGGTTAGATGAAGATAATCTCCCCGTCGTCGTTATTGTTTGATTAAAATTCGTATGTATCCTCTTATCATTGGGACTGCGCATCTCCGGAAGCGATTCAACATAAGTACTCTTTAATTTAGCTAAATGCCTTTGCTCCAATATATCTCTTGCTATTTCATTATCTATAGCCAATGTTTCAAGAACTTTTGCACTCGTTGAATATCCCGTTTTGGATTTCATGCCTTTTGCTTTTAAATTTAATTTCCCAAACAATATGTCACCCACTTGTTTTGGGGAATTTATGTTAAATTTTTCACCCGCCTCTTCATATATTTTATTTTCTATAACCTCTAATTTTGAATTGATTTCCTTCTCAATTCCTTCAAGACAGTTAATATCTATGTGTGCGCCATTTTCTTCCATTTGCGCTAAAACTATTGTTAAGGGAACTTCCACGCTATATAAAAGGTCAGCCTCCTTTTCATCAAGGTTTTCTTGCCAGTATTTTGTTAACATTAACGTTGCAAATGCATCATCACATGCATAAGATGCCGCATCTTCAATGTTAACAGCCTCTATACTGTATGAAGCAACGGAACCTGATTTTAAAAGCTGTTCAAATTCAACCATCATATAGTCAAGATAATCGCTTGCCTGCTGTTTTAACCCGTGCTTTCTCGATGAATCTTTTATATAACTTGCTAACATCGTATCAAATATTATATTTTTCAATTCCAAACCGTGACGTTTCAAAACATGATAGTCAAATTTTGCATTTTGCAGCGTTTTGGCTATATTTTCATCTTCCGCAATGTCTTTTAATGCCTGAACAACCTCTGTTATTTCAAGCTGCTGCCCTACCTGATGAAAAACCGGAATATAATATGATTCAACTATATCATCTTTACTTCCGTCAATCTTAACTCTGTTATTTTTCATACCTATCTGAGGACAATATGCAACAGATATTCCCACAAGATCAGATTCTAAAGGATTTATCCCTGTTGTTTCAACATCTATTGAAAATAAGGTCTGTTTTTTCAGTTCATCCCTTAATTTATTTAATTTTTCTTCCGTATCAACTATATTTTTTTTATGATTATATATTTTATTCGATTTCTTAATAACCGTATCCGTTATATTTATCCCGAGTCCTAACTGCATTTGTTGGGAACTATACTCACTATTTACCTCGGTATTATTACAATTTTCACTCACTTTTGCATCTGTTGATGCTATTTTAAAAGGCTTTAATATATTTTCCGAATTCTTTAAAAAATTATAAAATTGATTCTTTTTAAAAAATTCAATAACCGCATCATAATTAGGCATTTCTAATTTTGCACAGTCAAAATCATAGTCAAAATCAAGATTTTTTTGGATTGTCGCAAGCTCTTTACTTAAAACCGCAATATCTTTTCCTTCTATTAACTTTCTGTGAAGTGCTTTTTCTCCGACTTCATCAATACGCTCATATATCTGTTCCAATGTATCAAATTTAGATAAGAGTTTACAAGCTGTTTTTTCACCAATACCCTTTATCCCCGGTATATTATCAGACGTATCGCCGCTTAATCCTTTATAATCAGTAATTTGATACGGATAAACACCCATTTTTTCATATACCTTATACCAATCATATTCGATGAGTTCGCCTTTTGAAGGCATTATTACTTTTATAAACCCTTCTCTGTCAACTAACTGAAATGAATCTCTGTCACCTGTTAATATATATGTATTATGCTGTTTTTGCTTCGCTTTATATGCGATAGTCCCGATTATATCATCAGCTTCATACCCTTCTTTTGTGTAAATCGGGATATTTAATGCCTGCAATCCCTCCGTTATCAACCCTAACTGGCTTCTCATGGTATCGGGCATGCTCTCTCTGTTTGCCTTATATTCAGAATACATTTGTGTTCTGTATGTATGTCTTGATACATCAAACGCTACCCCTATTGAGTCGGGCTTTATTTTTGTACTCTGTATTAAATCAAATAATGCCTTAAAAAATCCGAAAACAGCCCACGTGGGTTGATTATCAGATGTTTTCATTCCTGTTCTCTCAAGCGCAAAAAAGTATCTGTATGCAAGTGCGTGTCCGTCTATTAATATAAAATTCTTATCCTGCATTATTCTTCCGTTCTTAGTTATGCATCCGTTTCTATATTTTCGCTATTTTCTAATCCGTCCGTTTTTCCCTTTATTTCGGCTAATAAATTTTGTGCTTCTTCATGTTCGGGGAACAGTTTTAATATCATTTCAAGATATTCGGTTGCGGTTTTATAATCGTTTAATTTATATTTACACATTGCTATATTATACATTATGGCTGTATTGTTAGGACTCGATAAATTAACAAGACTATATAATATATACGATTCATTATACATTTCTAACTTTAAATACACCTGCGCAAGCAAATTGGCTATTTCTATGTTCGGCAGTATGTTGTATGCATCCTCCAATAACTGCTTTGCATTCTCATAATTTCCTTCACTTATATAAACCTGAGATAAATGAAACAGTATTTCTAAGTTCTGCGGCTCTTTTGCTATAATATCAGTTAAAATTTTCTTTGCATCTGACATCATATTCATTGATATATAATTAACGGCTATTCTCAATAACATACCGACAGGTACATCTTCATGTTCCATTACTTTTAAATACATCTTTTTTGCATTTTCATAATCAGTCATCATGTGATAATAATTACCGAACTCAAAATTTACATATATATTGTCAGGTGCTATTTTATAAGCAGTTTCAAAATATTCCAAAGCCCTATCTATATGTTTTCTTGTCAGATAAATAATCGCTAAATCCTTATATGCAAGAACAAAATCAGGTTTTAAAGTTATTATCTTTTTAAACATTTCTTCTGCTTTATCCGATTCGTTAGTTTCGGCACATAATACCGCATAATCATAAAATAAATCAATATTTACTACTTTTTTTGATATTATTTCCGCATACAATATCTTTGCAGCTTCAAAATTGTTTGTTTTTGAATATAATGTTGATAGTTTTATCTTTAAAGGAATAGAATCCATGTTAAAGGTTAATAATTCCTCGAATAAACTTATGGCTTCTTTAAATTGCATATTGCCTTCATAAGCACAAGCTAAATTATATTTATAACCGTCATTTTCATCTGTTTGCTTTATAAGTTTTTCATAAGCTTCAACCGCATCTTTAAAAAATTCTCCTCTTAAGCAGGCTAATGCATAAATACTTAAATATTGAACTTTATTTTCCATATCATAAGCTTTTTTCAAATATTTACATGCTTTTTTATAATCTTTAAGAGAAAAATATGATGCACCTGCATTATAATATATGGAAGGTGATTCGGTATTTAACTTCAGCGCTTTTTCGTATATTTCAACGGATTTCTTTATATCTCCTTTTGAAAAATATGCAAGTCCCAGCTTATTTAAATACTTAGTATTTTCATTATCAATTTCAATAGCTTTTTTTAGATAATTTACTGCATCTTCATAATGTCCCATTTCCATTGAACAGGCTGATAATATGTCATATATTTGCGAATCATCACTGCCTAATTCCATCATTTTATCTTTTAGTGAAAATACGTAATCATATTTTTTTTGTTTAAAATACGTTATAGCTAAACTCTTATAGGCATCCAAATAATCCTCTCTCATTGAGATAAGCTTTGTCAATAACTTTTCAGAAGCATCAAACTCTTGTCTGTCAAGATGTATTATTGAAAGATAATACATTGCGAGTGTATTTTCACTATCTTTTTCCAAAACGGCTGAAAAATTTTTATATGCCTCATCGGAACAATCCAAATTAATATTGCACAAACCGAGAAGCTTATTTATCTCTATAGCATTTTTCTCAGTCTGTTCTATACTCTCTAATGCTTCTCTCGCCTTAGTATATTCTTTATTGTTTATTAATTTTAATATTTCACCCTTATCCATAATTATAATTATAACAAATTAACCTTAAAGAACAACAAATACACAAATTGAAAAAAATGTATTTTTATGGTTAAATAAGGAAAATAAACTTAGGTTAAGGGAGATGTACATGGCTGAAAGAACATTCATAGCAATAAAGCCTGATGGAGTTAAGAGAAATTTAATCGGTAGAATTATAACAAAATTTGAAGAAAAAGGTTATAAAATTATAGGTTTAAAAATGCTTATTCCTACAACGGAGATAGCTGAAAAACATTATGAAGAACACAAAGGAAAACCGTTTTATCCGAGATTGATTAAGTATATTACTTCTGGCCCTATAGTTGCAATGGTGCTTGAAGGAGAAAACGTTATAGCAGAATCAAGAAAAATGATGGGTGCAACAAAACCCGAGGAAGCACAACCCGGTACTATTCGTTTTGAATACGCAATAACAAAAGAATACAATATAATTCACGGTTCTGACAGCCCTGAAAGCGCAGAAAGAGAAATAAATATCTACTTTAAAAAAGAAGAATTGTGTTCTGATTGGACTACTATGTTAGAGATGATAACAAATGAAGGATAAATATTTTTCATTTGAACTTCTTAAAACGGATAAAAAAACAAAAGCAAGAGCGGGAATACTCCATACTCCTCACGGAGATATTGAAACACCTATATTCATGCCCGTCGGCACTAATTCTGCCGTTAAAATGCTGACTAATCATCATTTAAGAGAAACTAAGGCTCAAATTATCCTCTCAAATTCATATCATTTATTTTTACATCCCGGTAACAAACTGATTAAAGAATTTGGCGGATTACATAAATGGATGAATTGGGATAAGCCTATTTTAACGGACTCGGGAGGCTTTCAGGTTTTCAGTTTAGCCCATTTAAACAATATAAAAGAAGACGGTGTTAAATTTAAAGAACCTAAAACGGGTGACGAATATTATATTAACCCTGAAATATCAATGGAAATACAACAAGATATAGCATCAGATATTGCTATGGCTTTTGACCAGTGTGCACCTTATCCTTGTACGTATGAATATGCAGTTATGGCAATGGAGAGAACTCACAGATGGCTTGAAAGGTGTTTTAAAGCGCATACGAAAGAAGAACAAGCACTTTTTCCCATAGTTCAAGGCGCATTTTATGACGATTTACGAAAAGAAAGCGCTAAAGTAATTTCATCTTATGATGCTGTCGGTTATGCAATCGGCGGAGTAAGCGTAGGAGAACCTGTTGAACTTAAAAATCATTTGGTTGAATTGACGGCTCCCTTACTGCCGGAAAATAAACCAAGATACCTGATGGGTGTGGGAACACCCATTGATTTGCTTGAAGGTGTTAAAAGAGGTGTTGATATGTTTGACTGCGTACTTCCGACAAGAAATGCACGCCACGGCACCTTCTTTACCTTTGAAGGTAAAAAAATTATTAAAAATAAAGAATTTGAAAAAGACCCCCGTCCTTTAGACGCTTTGTGTGATTGCTATACCTGTCAAAATCACTCAAGAGCTTATATAAGACACCTCTACAGAATGGGCGAAGCTAATGCCGCAATACTACTTTCCATTCACAATATCCGCTTCCTCATCAGATTTATTCACGATATGCGAAATGCTATCTTAGAAGACAGATTTGAAGAATTTTACTCAAATTTTGCATCTGATTTAATTTAACTTATACGCTGTTCGGAAGTCAATATACCAAGCATTTTTATTATTGTATTAATTTGCAATGCTATTTTTTTCAGGTTTTTTATATTTTTCATAGACTTCCATATCGGAATTTCAAACCAGTCTTCATCTTTTTCAAAGAATATATTTACATTTTCCGCTTCAAATGAAACCGTTAGATTATTTACAAATATATTCCTTGAATATTCGTTTAATTTATCCATTAATTCCGGAGTTAATAAAAATTTCGCTTCCGATACTTCCGAGGAATATACGCTAAACTTTGCATTAAACTCTTTACTTTCAGTATCAACCTTCTCCATTTGATATTTTAAATTTTTATAACACGTTATTACGGTACTTCCTTCATATTTTTTAAATGAAGGTATTGTTATAAATATTCCGCCCTTATTTTTACTATTTATAAAACTTGTTACACAAATGGCACTAACATTACTTATTTCAGCAATATCTATAGATAAATCATTATACATCCCCTGTATTCTGTCATCTATTTTAGTGGCTTTTTTTACTTTAAAAAGCTGTAACTTATTAATATAATTATCTAAATATGCTCTATTGCCGTTTTTATCTTCTAAGGTATTAAAATGACCGTAATTTGAAAACATTGCCAAAAATATTTCTTCTTTTAAATAACGGTTATATGAATCACTTATTACTTTTACTATCCTGTTTGAAATATATATCAATATACATAAGCCTATAACTATAAAAACAGTTAAATAATGATAGGTTTTTATAGCAAAAAAACTTCCAATTATTGCAGTAATTTCAATAAAATACAATATTATAATAAATATTAATTTTTCTAATCTGAATTCTTCTATATTTTTAATCTTCGGTTGAAGATTTTCATATAATACACTAATATCTTTTTTCATTTATATTCTCTCTTTTTTATTATTAAATACCAATATTCTGTTCCAATTTCAATGTATTTGCTAACTTAATTATTATAATAAATTCGTCAACTATTTGCCTTAAATTTAACATATTATCTAACGATTTGTTAATCGGAATCTCAAACCAATCTTTTGATGATTCTATAAATATATTCATACTGTTTTGCTCAAATGATACATGAAGTTTATCAACATATTCTTTTTTTGAAATTTCCATTAATCTTTCCATAAAAGCAGTCGTTAATAAATATCTTGCTTCTATTTGGTCTGTTGAATATACTTTAAACATTTTACTGAAATCAACAGATTCTAAGTTTATTTCCTGCATATTTTTATAATGGCTCTGTGTTGTTATTATGGTAATACCCTCATACTTTTTGGGAGATTCGGCTCTTATAAATAAAGCATTCTTACCTATTCTATTTTCTGTCTTTATTATTCCCTTTTTCTCATAATTATTTATTTCAGCTATGTCAATAAATATTTCACCATAAAGTCCCCTGATTCTGTCATCAACTGAATATATATTTTGATATTCAAATAATTTCAGATTATTTATATATCTATTTTTAAAATTATTATTATCTATCGAGGATTTACTATATTCAAAATTACCGAAATATGACAGCATACTTATCAATATTTTATGCTTTGCAAAATTTTCATATCTTCCTTTAATATACATTAATATAAAAAATAAGAAATTTAATATTATAAAAGACAATGCAAGGATTTGTTTTAAAAAATCAGATTCTTTCCCTAAACACATACAAATGACGAAAATTATATAACAAACTATAATTAACTTAGCTGCATTATATTTTATAAGGCTATGTTTTCTTTCATTTTCAAGCCCTTGTATATCTTTTTTAATATGCTGCAACATAGGTCTTATATTACTTATTGAAATATCTGTTTTTTTATTTTGACTATCCATATTTTTTTACATACCTATATTTTGCTCCAATTTTAATGTATCAATTAATGATATTATTATTTCAATCTCTCTTAAAACCTCTCTGTAATTTTTAATATCGGTTGCGGCTTTTAAAATTGAAATTTCAAACCAATCTTTTTCTAAGAACTGGAAATTGTAATATTCGGAAAATTTTGTATCAACAGCAATATTTACATATCCGTTTTCAAAGGAAACAGATATTTTTCCTATTTTCTTTGCCGCTATTTTTAATAACCTTTCCATAAATGCCGTTGTAATCAAATATCGTGCTTCAATTTGGTCGGTTGATGTGACATTAAATTTCTTCATAAATTCAGGATCTTCAAGTTTAATTGTTAGTCCTTTTATTTTTGACGGACAACATCCTTTACTCTTTATTATTGTTATTCCTTTTGTGCTTTTATTTAATGGCACTTTCAAAAATATACCTCTAAAAAATATCCTTTCACTTCTATTTTTTCCGCTACCTGATACATTACTTATTGAAACTTCCGAAATATCAACCGGTAAATTTTTATAAGTACCTTCTATTCTGTCATCAAGCGAAAAGGTATTAAAAGGCGGAAATAATACTGAATTTGAGATATATTTTTTATCTTCATCACTTTTACCATATACGAGGTTAAAATCTCCTAAACATTTTACCATAACCGGTAATGTTATTTCTTTTGCACGTTTTTTATATTTTTTAACAATTAAATAACTTGTAAAAGATAATACCGCCACAGAAAAACATAGAAACTCGGACATTGATTTTGTTTCTTTTGTATTTTCAAAAGATTGAGCGAAATATATACAAAAGAAAATAATTAATACTATTGCAACATAACAACCTATTACACCTAATATATAAAAAATTCTTTTATTTTCTAATTCTCTTAATTTAGATTTTACTTCTTCGGTAAATACTTTACGGAATTTATTTGCAATATTTTTTCCTTTTTTTTTATTTG
>CANQNX010000051.1 GCA_947625345.1 Candidatus Gastranaerophilales bacterium | reverse complement strand
GCTTATGGACAATGGTGTACAAATAACCGATATTGATACAACGTTTATATCACCTGAAACTCAAATAGGTGCTGATACTCTTATCTTACCCAATGTATATATTACAGGTAAAAATGTAATCGGTTCGCATTGTAAAATCGGGCCTTTCAGCCATATAAGAGACGGCGCTGTAATCGGAAATAATGTCAGAATAGGTAATTTTGTAGAAATAAAAAAATCAATTATAAAAGATAATACAAATGTATCTCATCTGAGTTATATAGGTGATTCGGAACTCGGTTCACACGTAAATATCGGAGCCGGAACAATTACTGCTAATTATAATCCGATATCAAAAGTAAAAAGTAAAACAATAATAAAAGACGGTGCAAATACAGGTTCAAATTCGGTATTAGTTGCACCTGTAACAATAAATGAAATGGCATCAATAGGTGCAGGAAGTATAATAACAAGAGATATTGAAGCATATTCTCTTGCTGTAACACGTTCACCTTTAAGGGTATTTTCAGATTGGGTGAAAAAAAAGATTGAAGAATATTCAGGAGGCAATAAATGATGGAATTAGAATTGGCATTTCCTCAAGGTACAAAAACCATAAATCCGACACATGATATAAAACTTTTTGCAGGTCGTTCAAATATGCAGTTAGCTCAAGAGATAGCGGAGTATTTAGGTACGACTGTAGGACCTATGATTGTAAAGAACTTTGCTGACGGCGAAATATATGTTCAAGTTCAGGAAAGTATAAGAGGAGATGATGTTTTTATTGTCCAACCTGTTTGTAATCCCGTTAATGAAAATTTAATGGAATTATTAATTATAATAGATGCATTTAAACGTGCCAGTGCAAAATCAATTACTGCCGTTATTCCGTATTACGGATATGCAAGACAAGACAGAAAAACCTCAGGAAGAGAAGCTATAACTGCAAAATTAGTTGCTGATTTATTAACAACGGCAGGAGCTGACAGAATTCTTGCAATGGATTTACATACGGGACAAATTCAAGGTTTCTTTAATATACTTGTTGACCATATATATGCTACATCAGTACTTGTTGATTATGTAAAGAAATTGAATATATCTCAGGAAGATTTGGTTGTAGTAAGTCCTGATATGGGTGGTGTTACACGTTCAAGATACTTTGCTAAACAGATGAATTGTCCTATGGCAATTATAGATAAAAGAAGAAATCGTCATAATGAGGCAATTGCAGTTAATATTATAGGTGATATAACAAATAAGACATGTATAATGTTTGATGATATTATTGACACTGCAGGAACAATATGCGGAGCTGCACAATTGTTGAAAGATAAAGGTGCAAAAGATGTTTATGTTTGTGCAACTCATCCGGTATTTTCAGGACCTGCGCTTGAAAGACTTGAAAAAGCTCCTATAAAAGAGGTTGTTGTTACTAATACCATCCCCTTGAATAAAAACTTTTTACCTGAAAAAATTACTCAATTGAGTGTTGCACCGTTGTTAGGCGAAGCTATTTCAAGAATTCACGACGGTGAAAGTGTAAGTTCTTTATTCGGGTTTGAAAAAGAGTATGATCAATAAAAAATTGAAATCTTAATTAAATATAAATTTTTTCTGATTTTTGAAAAAACACCATTAAACTATAAATAAGGGTAATTTTATTAACCTTATGAAAAGAGGTGTTCTAAAATGATAGATTTCAACAGATTAACAGATTATACAAAGGAGATTATTTATAGCGCACAACAGATAATGTATCGTTATAATAATTCTCAAATGGAACCTGTTCACATTATGCTTGCAATTGCAGAAGACAATGAAGGTATTTCAAAAGATTATTGTGAAGAATTAAAAATTAATACCGATAAATTTAAACATGCATTAGTTAATGAAATATCCCAATTGCCTCAGGTTCAATCATCAAATCCGAATCAACAGCTATATTTATCACAGACTACAAACAGATTATTTGATTTAGCTCAGGAAGTAAGTGAAAGTTTAAAAGATTCTTTTATAAGTATAGAGCATATAATTATTGCAATGAGTGAATTAAATGATTCCAATATTAAGCAAATATTGATGAATAACGGAGTCAGCAAAAATTCCATACTTAATGCAATGAAAAAGGTAAGAGGTAACAGAAAAGTGGATTGTAAAAACGCAGAAGAACAATATAAAGCACTTGAAAAATATTCAACCGATTTAACGGCGCTGGCTCGCAAAGGCAAGTTAGACCCCGTTATAGGCAGAGATGACGAGATAAGAAGAGTAATTCAGGTATTAAATCGTAAAACAAAAAATAACCCTGTTTTAATAGGAGAACCCGGTGTAGGTAAAACCGCAATAATAGAGGGTTTAGCGCAAAGAATAATAAGAGGGGACGTGCCTGAAAATTTAAAGGATACAAAACTTATTTCGTTAGATCTTGGTGCATTAATAGCCGGAGCAAAATTCAGAGGCGAATTTGAAGAACGATTAAAAGCCGTTTTAAAAGAAGTAGAAAACTCTAACGGTGAAATAATAATGTTTATAGATGAACTTCATACGGTAGTAGGTGCAGGAGCAACCGAAGGTTCAACCGATGCAGGCAATCTTTTAAAACCAATGCTTGCAAGAGGTACTTTAAGATGTATAGGTGCTACAACCATAAACGAATACAGAAAATACATTGAAAAAGACCCTGCACTTGAAAGAAGATTTCAGCCCGTTATGGTAGATGAACCTTCTATTGAAGACACAATAAGCATATTAAGAGGGCTTAAACAAAGATATGAAGTCCACCATGGGGTAAGAATAAAAGACTCCGCACTTGTTGCTGCGGCAAAACTCTCTGACAGATACATAACAGACAGGTTTTTGCCTGATAAAGCCATTGACTTAGTTGATGAAGCGGCATCATCACTCCGAATTGAAATAGATTCCATGCCCGAAGAACTTGACATGCTCGTAAGGCAAAAAATGCAGTTGGAAATTGAAAGAGAAGCGCTAAAACAGGAGGAAAATTCTGAAAATGCCGAAAAAATCCAAAATATAGAAAATATATTAAAAGATTTAAACGAAAAAATAGATAAATTAAAAACACAATGGGAAATGGAAAAAAGTTCAATTCAAGGTGAAGCTTCAATTAAAGAAGAAATTGAAAAGGTCAAAATTCAAATAGAAGAAGCAGAACGTAATATGGACTTACAAAAGGCGGCAGAATTAAAATACGGCAAGTTAATAGCACTTGAAAAGCAGTTAAAAGAGGCTAATGAAACAACGCAAGAGCATAAAAATACTCTTTTGAAAGAGGAAATAGATGAAGATGATATAGCCGAAATAGTAAGTAAATGGACAGGAATTGCCGTTAATAAACTGCTCGAGAGTGAAATGCAAAAACTTGTAAATATGGAAGAATTTTTGCATAAACGTGTAATCGGACAGGATGAAGCGGTAGAAGTAGTATCAGATGCCATAAGAAGGGCAAGGTCAGGGTTAAAAGATCCGAATCGTCCTATCGGAACATTTATTTTCTTAGGTCCTACGGGTGTGGGTAAAACGGAACTCGCTAAGGCCTTAGCGGAATTTATGTTTAATGATGAAGATGCTCTGATAAGAATTGATATGTCAGAATATATGGAAAAACATACGGTTGCAAGATTAATCGGGGCGCCTCCGGGGTACATCGGCTATGACGAAGGCGGTCAATTAACCGAACAGGTAAGAAGAAAACCATATTCTGTTGTACTTTTTGATGAAATCGAAAAGGCACACCCTGATGTATTTAACATAATGCTTCAAATCTTTGATGACGGCAGATTGACTGATTCAAAGGGCAGAACAGTTGACTTTAAAAATACTTTAATTATATTAACAAGTAATATAGGTAGTGAGATTATTTTAAAGAATACTCTTGAATCTATGTTATCGGAAAAGCAATCGGAACAAACTAAAGAAGAAGTTATGGCATTAATGCAGCAAAGATTTAAACCTGAATTTTTAAACAGAATTGATGAAATTGTATTCTTTAAAGCATTAACTATGATGCAGCTTGCTAAAATAGTTGATATACAGGCTTCTCATCTGCATAAACTTCTTTCCGAACAGGATATTTCTATTGAAATAACTGATGATGCTAAAGAATTTCTTGCTCAAAAAGGTTATAATCCTATTTATGGTGCAAGACCTTTGAAAAGAACCATCAGACAGTTAGTTGAAAATCCTCTGTCTAAAAAAATTCTGAAACAAGAAATTGTTTCTCATTCAAAAGTTATTATTGATGTTAATAACGATGAATTAGTTTTTAATTTGTCCGAGTAAATCTAAAAAAATTGATTAAACGAACATACACACATACTTTTTAAAAACCCGAAGATGAGGTTATTCATCTTCGGGATTATTTTCTTCTGAATTGGCTTCGGGGTCATTAAATTTTTCTAAATCTTCTTCTAAAGTATTTTTAATCTTAAACTTTATCCAAAAATTTTTAATTTTATTACTTATACTTTCTAAAGTTTCTTCTTTTGTTTCTTCATCTTCTTTTTTTGAAAATTCAAAAATATC
Source organism: Candidatus Gastranaerophilales bacterium (assembly GCA_947625345.1). Lineage (GTDB taxonomy): Bacteria > Cyanobacteriota > Vampirovibrionia > Gastranaerophilales > Gastranaerophilaceae > Avigastranaerophilus. The sequence continues at coordinate 6,373 of CANQNX010000051.1, read as the reverse complement.
TTCTTCTTCGTTTTCTTCCTGCTTCTTTTTTTGTCGTTGAAAATAGCCTAAATTACCCGCACCGCCATCATTTGCGTGGTGAGATTTTTGAATTGAAGGTAAATTATCCGGGCCATTAATTCCAAACGACATCTCTTACCTGTTTTCTTTAGAAAGTGAACAATTATTATTATACTTTTTTTATGTATAATAATAATCCTTTTTTTAATGTATTTATATTATTGTGTGTAATACTCCGCCAACACCTTCATTTAATGATTTGACTGTTTCATCTAATTCATCGGGTACATTAAAGTATGTTTTGTCGGTATAATATTTTACTTTATCTGAATTACTTTGGGTTAGTTTGGTTGATACTGTTCTATAGTCTATTCCCCAAGCGTTTAAATTTGTTAGTATTTGTTTGTAGGCTTCGTTTTGTTTTGGACTTAAATTTGAACTTTTAACAGCAACATAATTGCTTCCGAATGATACGGGTGACATAATAAACTCCTTTACTTTTTTAGACCATTTTGTCTTTTTTAAAACCTCTGAATTTTTTTATTTTATGTTGTTGCTTTATAAATTTACATAACTTAATATTGTTCGGTTTTTGGAAGTGAAAATGTTATTTGTGTTCCTTTTATATTATTTTTTGCTGATATTGTTCCGTTATGAGCTTCTATTATTTTTCTGCAGTTATATAGTTCAAGACTGAATCCTACCTTTCTGAACTTATTTGAACAAGCTAAATATTCTTCAAAAATTTCATCTAATTTTTCTTTTGTTTCTTTATATCCGCTATCTGTAATTGATACATTTATCATATTTTGGTTATTTTCAATTTTAACCGTTATTATTGAATTTATACTGCTTTGTTGTGAGGCGTTCAAAATTAAATTGTTCACAACTTTTCCTATTTCATTTTTATCTATTTCTATTTCTTCTATATCTCCTTCAACAATAAATTCTATTGATTGCTGCTTTTTTTCTGTAATTTCCGATAACTTACCACATTTTTCTTTTATTAATTTGACTACTGAGCATTTCTCTTTTTGAAGTTCATTCATATTAAATTCATTTTTATATTTTATTAAGAGATTATCTGTCATATAGTTTAAAAATTTTGTTGAATTTAACACTTCACTCAATATTGTTTTAATATTTGTTTCCAATCCGCCGAATTTGTTGTTCAATATTAGCTCTAATATCTGTATATTTGCCCTTATCGGTGTCTTTAAATCATGAGAGAGTATATCAATAAAGGTTTCTTTTTGTATTTTATTTTGTATTTCTTGGGATATATCTTGAATTATTATGTAAAATCCCGTCAGTTTATTTTTTTTATTTCTTATTTTACATATGTGTACATCCATGGGAATATTTTGATTATTTTTATTGTCATTAAAAAGCAGTTTTAAAAAAATATGATTATTATTTGAGTTTTTGAAATTTTCTATGGTTATTTTTATATTTTCATTTAAAAAACTATCGGTGATATCGTAGAGTGTTTGTTTTCTTTCAACAAATTTTACGTTTTGGTAAATTATATTAAATTTATCATCCGTTATTATTAAATCTCCTTTGAAATATTTTGATATATTTATAATAATATCTTGAAGAACAGCCGTATCTTTATCAAAAACGGAAGTAATAAAATTCATATCAACTTATTCCTCTCTTTGTGTACAATTTCAATTTAGAGAATAATATGAAAAAATATAATTACCCGTCAGATTATCAACATGGATTATTTTCCGATACAGAAATTATCAAAAATATTATTCAGAATATCATCCGTAATTACTTCGCCTGATACCTCAGAAATGTACATGAGGGCAGATTTTATATCTATTGATATTAAGTCTTGTATTTCTTTATTTTCAGCTGCGATTAATGCATTAATCAGTGCATTTTTTGTTTCTTCGAGGCATTTTTGCTGCCTTTTATTTGTTACAAATTCTACCTCGGTTAAGTTTTGATTGGTTATTAACTCCTTTATTTTTTCTTTTAAAAGTTCAATATTTTCACCTGTTTTTAAAGAAATACATATTGAATCTTCATCTGTGTTTTCGGTTAAATCAGACTTGGTGCCTACTTTTATATATGTTTTATCTTTTATGGAGTTAAATATTTCTTCATCTTCTTTTGTGAATCCTTCTGACAAATCGTATAAAAATAATATTAAATCTGCATCTTGAACATACTTTTTGGTGTAATCAATGCCTATTGCTTCAACCTTATTTATATTATTATCATCTCTAATGCCTGCGGTATCGGTAATTGTTGCGGCAATCCCTGATATATCTATTGTTTCATGCAATACATCCCTTGTTGTACCTGCAATGTCAGTTACAATTGCACGTTCTAAATTTAAAAGCGCATTAAAAAGTGAAGATTTTCCTACGTTTGGTCTTCCCGTCAATACTATTTTTATTCCTTGGCGGAATATGTTTGAGCTTTTTGCAAAGCTTAGAATATAGTTTATTTTATTTATTATATTTTCTAATTGTTCTGTAATGTAAGAATATTCGGGTTCTTTTACGTCCTCCGGAAAGTCAGTTGCCGCAATTATTTTTGACAATAAATCCGTTATTTGTTCTTTTATTTTGTTTATTTCTTTTGATAATTTACCGAATAAATTTTTACTGCTTGTAAGGGCAAATTTTTCCGTATTTGCTTGTATTAAATCCAATACCGCTTCAGCTTGAGATAAGTCCATTTTATGATTCAAGAAAGCTCTTTTGGTATATTCCCCCTTTTGTGCGTGTCTTGCTCCGTATTTTATAGTCAGGTCTAAAATTTTATTTGTAATGTGAATACCGCCATGACACTGGATTTCTATTACATCTTCTCCCGTGTAACTGTTGGGTGATTTAAACGGTAATACTATTACATCATCTATTTCTTCCGAATTTTCCAGTATTTTCCCGTGATAAATTTTCCCCGGAATTAAATCTTTTGTTGAAAATATTTTATTTATTATTTCAAATGATTTAGCTCCCGAAATACGTACAATACTGACTCCGCCGCTACCTATCGGAGTTGCTGTTGCACTTATTGTGTCATCATAAAATTGATTGCTCATAAATTTATTATAGCTTAAACATTATTATCAAAAAAAAGAATGCTTATGCATTCTTTTTTTAATAAATTTTTAAAATTTTTAAAAATTATTCTTCGTCATTCTTTGTTTTATTATGTATACTTTCATAAATTTTTACGGCAGGCATAGATGTTATAGCATCTTTAGCTATTTCTTTGTAAGCTTCTAATTTTTCTGATAAATCTGATTTAACTTTATCCGCTCTTTCTTCCAAAAGATGCTTGCCCGTTTCTTTAAGTTCGTATGCTGTTGGAAAAGTTCCGTCTTCTTTTAATGATTCAGCTATTTTTTCACCAAATGATTTGCCGGCTTCTGCCGCAAAAAATATTGATGGGTTTTCTTCTTGTTCTTGAGGTTTTACGGAATCCGGACTTTTAAATTCTAAATTTTTGTTCTGTAAGTTGTTTACGTTGTTAATTTCTGTCATAATTATATTTCTCCTTTACTTAACCAACAAGTCTATTATCGGCTCGGGGGGGGGGACTTTAGGACTTTTTTTAAAAATTTTATAAAACTTTACAATTGCATTAAATTTTTTATAAGTTTTAAATTCTTAAAAAGGCGGAAAATTATATATAAAACATCAAAAAAAGAACCCTTAAAATTAAGGGTTCTTTTTGCTTAAGCTTTATGCTTTTTATAATTGGCAGCATCCGCAAGTGCAGCAATCTTTTAAAGCTTCCTGAGCTTCTTTGATTCTTACTTTAATACGTCCGTCAACTGCAATGCCTTCGCCTGTTTTTTCAGATATTAACAACGGGTTAATATCAAGTTCATCGATAAATTTGAAGTCATTAACTAATTGTGACAGTCTTAATAAAGTTTCTTGAATTTGATTGATGTTTGCAGGTGTTGTACCTCTTGCACCTTGAAGAAGTTTGTATGCTTTAACGGATGTAATCATATCCATAGCATCTTCATCGGTTAAAGGAGCAATTCTGAAGTTAACATCTTTCATAACTTCAACGAATACACCGCCTAAGCCGAACATCATCATCGGGCCGTATTGAGGGTCTGTTGCGATACCGCAAACCATTTCTCTTGAGCCTTTTACCATTTCTTGAATGATTACACCTTCTAAGCCTTCAAGTAATCCTTTTTCTTCAAGCCTTTTTAAAAGTGCATTGTATTCGTTTCTTAACTGTTCTTCACTTCTGATGTTAACAACAACACCGCCTACGTCGGTTTTGTGAGATGTAGTTTTTGATGTCATTTTCATAACAACAGGGTAGCCGATTGAGTTTCCGAGATTTACTACTTCATCAACATTTGTAGCTAAGCCGTATTTGCAAGCTCTTATGCCGTATGCTTGAAGTACGTCTATACTTTCAAGAGTTGTTAATTGGTCACGACCTTCTGCGATAGATTTTTTAATAATATCGGCAACTTTTGCTCTATCAACATCATAGCAGGGGATTTTACCCATCGGTTTTTCCATCCATTGTCTTTGCTGGTCTAATCTGCATAAAGCTTCAGCAGCTTCTTCAGCGTACATATAGAACGGCATATTAACTTCCATATTTGAAATCTTTTCAAAGAAATCGTTTGTTGTCATAAATACGCCAAGTATCGGTTTTGATGGGTTCTTTGCTTTGATTTCCATTAAAGCGTGAGCAACGTCGATATCCTTTAAACCTAAGAACGGTAAGTAAATTACCATAATCATATCAACATTTTCATCTGCAATAACTGTTTCAAGTGTTTGCATATAGTGTTCGATAGGTGCTGAAGCAATCATATCAATCGGGTTTTTAACAGATGCAGCAGACGGAAGGAAGCTTCTCAATTTAGCTTTTGTTTCATCGGTGATAGGAGCCATTTTCATGCCTGCTTCACAGATAGCATCGGTTGCCATAATTCCGGGGCCGCCTGAGTTTGTAATAATAGCAACTCTGTTGCCTTTTGGTATCGGGCAGTTTGAGAATGCTTTTGCGTTAGCAAATAAGTTCTTTAAAGAAAATTCTCTTATAACGCCTGATTGTTTTAAAAGTGCTGCTGCTGCTTTATCTGCACCTGCGAGTGAACCTGTGTGAGATGATGCAGCGCTTGCGCCAGCTGCGCTTCTGCCTGATTTTAATGCTAAAATCGGTTTTTTCTTTGTAATTCTTGAAGCTAATTTTCTAAAGTTAGATGGGTTTTGGATTGATTCCATGTATAAAAGAATTTGTTTTACGTCATCATCATTTTCCCAGTATTCAAGCATTGTTTCAGCGTTGATATCAGCTTGGTTACCGATTGAAACGAATTGAGCGAAACCGAGATTTAAGTCTTTTAATATATTTAAAATACCGCCGCCAAGTGCGCCTGATTGAGATACAAATCCGATATCACCTCTGATTGGAAGAGATTCAGCGAATGTAGCATCCATCATTACATCAGGATGAGTATTTAAAACACCTAAGCAGTTAGGGCCGACACATCTCATGCCGTACTCTTTAACTTTAGCTAAAAGCTGTTTTTCCATTTCCGCACCTTCTGCGCCTGTTTCTTTAAAGCCTGCGGTAATTATACATAAACCTTGAATACCTTTTTGGTGGCATTGGTCGATTGTATCAAGTACAAATTTAGCGTTAACTACTATAACAGCTAAATCAACATCTCCGGGGACTTCATTTATGGAAGTATAAGCTTGAAATCCTTCTATAATTCCGCCTTTTGGGTTAACAGGGTATATTTTCCCGTTGAATTTATAGTCTCTAAGTCTTTGCATAATTTCAGAACCTATTGTTTTCGGCTTTGTTGAAGCGCCGATAACTGCAATAGACTTTGGTTTCATGATTTTGTCTAAAGTGTTCATTTATTTTGTCCTTTCCTTTATTAGTAACCGTTTTCAATCCATTCTCTGACTCTGAACTTTGCACCGAGGCTTTTTGCTATTTCTTCGCATTTTTTTAAGTTCAGATGTCTGCCTTTATAGCCTTCCACAACTGTTGCAGTAACTTTAATATCTGCATCTGCGCAGGCTTTTATAAATTTTTTTACTTCTTCAAAAGCGTTTTCAAAATTCGGTTTTGAAAGTTCATTATATTCTTTTTCATCTTCTCCGTTTAAGCTGACGGAAAACTCATCAATCAAACCTTTTAACTCGGGAACTACATTTCTTTTATAAACATAATTAGCATGCCCGTTTGTATTTACCCGCAATTTTTTATCGGGGTATTTTTCTTTTATATATTTTGCGACTTCTTTTAAAACATCAAGTTTAAGCATCGGTTCACCGTATCCGCAGAATATGATTTCACTTGAAAGCTTATCTTGCAAGGCTTTTAGCTGTTTAATAACATCATC
>CANQNX010000050.1 GCA_947625345.1 Candidatus Gastranaerophilales bacterium | reverse complement strand
ATTACTCCAAACCTTTCTGTTGAAGAAATAAAAAAATACAAAGATGAACTTAAAGCGGATAACTATCGTATTTTTGTAGGTGCAAGCACTCATCACGGAGAAGACGGCACAGTTCTTAATGCATATAAATCCGTTAAAGATAAACACGACGATGCTAAATTGTTAATAGCTCCGAGGCATCCCGAAAGATATAACGAAGTTATAAATCTTATTGAACAAAGCGGTTATAAATGGGGAAAACGCTCAAATAAAGATAATTTTGAAGATAATGATATCATTTTATTGGATACTATGGGAGAATTATCCAAATTATTTTCAGTTTCATATATTGCATTTATAGGCGGAAGTTTTTCCCAAACGGGAGGACACAACCCCTTAGAAGCAAATATATGGAATAAACCGGTAATTTCAGGAAATTGCACTTTTAATTTTAAAGACGTATATCAAATTGCAACCGAAAAAAAATGCGCCGTTGTAGTCAACAGTGAAAATGAGTTTATACAGGAATTGTTATCCTTCTATGATAATGCTGAAAAATATAACACATTTTCAATCAATGCCAAAAACATGTTTGATGAAAATAGAGGCGCCATTAGTTTTGTTTTAAATAAGATATAAATATTAACTTATTTTTTCAAAGAAAATAATACTGTAAGGGGCAAGAGAAATATAATTAAATTGCTCTTTTGTGGGCTGAGGATTTAAATATTTGCCGCTGCCTGCATATAATTTAGCATCCGAATTCAATATTTCTCTCCATTTACCCTTAGGAAATAACATTCCGTAATTTCCATTATAAGCGACATCAGAAAAATTAGAAATTGAAACGGTTTCATTATATATTTTTTTTGTATGTATTGCATGAATACTTGAATTTTCATGTACCAAAGTTTTTTCAATATGTCCGTCACAGAGAGAAATATTTTTTTCGCATAAAATATTTAAATCTCTGACAAAATTTCTAACTCCCTCATTAATATAAGAATACTCATCACAAACTTTGACGGATGAAAGTTTAGAATCAATGAAGGCATCTAAACCGGGTTTATAACCTTTTTCAAGTAAATATGGCTCCGGACCTATTGAAAATTTTCTGAAAAATTTAAAATACGAAATATTAGCACATTCATCCCCTTGAAATACCATTTTAGGACCGGGGACGGAAAATACTTTACCAATAGCTAACTTATGCATACTTACAGCGTTTAAATACGCCGTAAAAATTTCCTCCAAAGAAAAATCACAAGTCAAATTATTTTTAGCATAAAAAATTTTTCTTTGTTCTTCTGACATTTTTTTCAAACTTCCGTTCAAAAATGCAACAAGTATCCTATGCGCTGCATGGGCACTGCGTTTACATTTTAATGTATGACAACAATCACATATTTTTTCATGCAAATCGAGTTCATTAACCATAATTTTAGATATAAGTCTTGTACCGTCAATATTACCGATTTCATCATGGCTCATGGCATATTTGACACGTGATTGAGCATCTCTCAGGGAATAGTCAAAAGCACACAGATTTCTGCTTCTGCAATCCCAATACCCCAAAATCATGGCTGCAATTTGTTTATGGAACGGAAAATCCCACTCCGAATCAAATCCTAAATTAGAAAGTGACACGTCATTATTTTTTATTGCGTTTATAAATCTTTCATGATGCATTTCATTTAAATCAATTTCAGATTGAGTAAATGGTTTTGTAACTCTTACATCGTTATCTCGTCCGTCCTCTGCGATTAAGAATGCAACGGGACAATAATAGTTAATTTCCGCTGCCATCTGTTTCATTGTATAATCAGAGCACATAAACTTTGTCATATCAACTCTTAAACCGTCACAGTGGTAGTTAATCAGCCAATTCAATGCGGCACCGATAATAAAATCACGGACATAATAGCTGTTAGAATCTTTTTCAAAATTAAACTTATATCCAAAACAATTTTCACCCTCTATGTAAGGACCTGTCTTATGTAAGTATGCTATATCCGGTCCCAAATGATTAGGCACGATATCCATAATTACGTTTAGATTACATTTATGTGCATAATCAATCAATTCTTTTAATTCATCCGGAGTGCCATATGTATGATTAGGCGCATATTTATCCACTCCGTCATATCCCCAATTAAAAGAATAAGTATTTTCAACAGGCATTATTTCAATCGCATTAAACTTTAATTCATCGGCAATTTGTTTAATTTTTTCTTTAGCCGCCGAAAAAGTGCCTTCATCCGTAAAAGTTCCTATATGAAGTTCATAAATTCTTAAAGAATCCACATTTGAAAGCATATTAACATCATCTGCAATACGGCTTACCCTTTTATTATTTTTACCTGACATCCAATCTTTATCCGTCCACTTAAAGAGCGAATGATTATATAAAACTGACCACTTAAAATAAGAATCCTGATACATTGAACAAGGGTCTTTAACGGGTATCAATTCGTCTTTATAATCAATTACAAACCTGTACCTGTCACCGTTTTTAACAATACCCTCTTCTAATTCAAGCTGCCATATACCGAAACCTGAATTATTCATTTCATATTTTTTTATCGGTTTTCCATACGGTTTTACTTCCAAAATAACATTTTTAACTTCTGCAAAAGTCAGCAATTTAAAAAGAACACAACCATTAGGCATAAAAAAAACGCCGAAAAATTTATTTCTTATATCAAAGATACAAGGATGTCTGTATAAAGAATCATTATTAATATTTTTATTGCTCATAAATTAAGTATTCAACAATATTTAATTTTTGTCTATAATTACACTATGCATATTCTAAATGAATTAACATATATTAATAATACATCATTAGCCTTAGGATTTTTTGACGGTATACATCAAGGTCACCGAGTAGTGTTGCAAAACACTATACATACTGCCAAAAAAACAGGTTCTCAATCTTGCGTTATATTATTTAAAGAGCATCCTAACAACATACTTACAAATAATAAAACGGAACAAATACTAACATTAGATGAAAAGTTGTCAATGTTGGAAAAGATAGGAATTGATAATGTTATTCTTTTAAATTTTGAAGATTACCAAAATATGAGAGCTAAAGATTATCTTAAAGATGTCTTAGTTAAGTATTTTAGTCCAAAATCCATTACTACGGGTTTTAACCACATATTTGGTTACAATAGAGAAGGGGACAGCAATTTGTTAAAAGAATATAGCAGTATATACGGCTATGAATATTATGAAATTCCGCCTTATGTAATTAATGAAACATTAGTCAGCAGTTCACAAATAAGGAATAAAATAAAGTTAGGAAACTTTCAGGATGCAAATAAACTCTTAGGATACAATTTTTTTATACAGGGAATTGTTATAAAAGGCGAACAACTCGCATCAAAAATAGGATTCCCCAGCGCAAATATTGAATATCCGAAGAATAAAATAGAAATTTCCCATGGTGTTTATTACGTAAAAACCGAAATCGCATCAAAAGAATATGACGGAATATACAATTGGGGAATAATAAATTCAAATAACGGAGAAAAGAAGTTAAAATCAGAAGTACACATTTTAAATTTTGATAAAAATATATACGGAGAAAAAATAAAAATATCTCTTGTTGCAAAGATAAGGAACCAAACTGATTTTGCGACAAAAGAAAAACTTCAATTTCAGATTAAAAGAGATATCGCATTTGCTACAATATATAAGCATTATGCTGATTCAGCATCTTAAACGGATTCTAAGCTCGCTTCGCTCCTCATATTGACATAAAAAAATACTAAGTCACTACTTTTTACTTGTTTTTCACTACACTCCCCCGTTATACTGAACTCTTTAGCGATGATTTACGCTTTGTAATTCTCACTATATTGCTGCGCTTAGATTTATACCATCACTTTGCGGATTATCATAAATTTTGTTCGGACAGACAAAATTTTGTAGTAAAATAAACATATGGAAATTATAAAAAAAAGACCCGAGCTATTATTACCGGCAGGCAGCAAAGAAAAAATGGATTATGCCATACAATATGGTGCAGATGCCGTATATTTGGGAATGGTTGATTTCAGCTTAAGAGCAATGAGAAAAGGTGAACTAATTACCTTGGATAACTTAAAAGAGTGTATAGACTTAGCTCATTCATATAATAAAAAAGTTTACTTAACCCTTAATATATTTGCTTATAATGATGACATAAAACAGATGGAAAAATCAGCTGAAAAAATAGAAGAAGCAAATCCTGACGCAATTTTATTTTCCGACTTTGGGGTTTATAACATAATAAAAAAATATATGAAAAAAATCCCGATTCATGTTTCAACACAAACAAATATATTAAATTATGAAGCCGTTAAATTTTGGCAGGACTTAGGTGCTCAAAGAGTAGTGCTTTCACGAGATTTATCCCTTAAACAAATAGAAGAAATAAGAAATAAAGTACCTGATATGGAGTTAGAAGTATTTGTTCACGGTGCGCAATGTGTATCTTTCTCAGGCAGATGTTTGATAAGTGATTATATGACAAAAGGCGAGAGAAAAGCAAACCACGGAAACTGTTCTCAATCTTGCAGATGGAGTTACAAACTGCTTGAAGAAACAAGACCGAATGAATATTTTGAGATAAATGAGAATGACAGAGGAACACATATATTAAGCCCCAAAGATCTCGCACTTATTAACTATCTTCCCGACTTAATTGACCTTGGTATAGATTCTTTTAAAATTGAAGGAAGAACAAAGAGTCTTTATTATGTTTCAGCCGTTGCAAAAGCGTACAGAAAAGCTATTGACGATTATTTAACAACAGGCAAAATAGACAAAGAAGCAAATTATAATGAAATTATAAAGATAGGAAACAGAGGTTATACAACAGGATTTTACCTTCACAAACCCGACTCTGAAGGTTACAGCTATGATATCTCTAAGGGATTAGCAGGTTCTGATTGCCTGTGCGTATTCCTAAGCAAATCTGATGATGATACTTACAAAGTACTAACAAAAAATAAATTTTTACTAAACGATGAAATAGAAATAATATCTCCAACTGAGTGTTTTATAGCTAAAGTAGAAAAAATATATGATGATAAAAAAGCGGAAGAAAAAGAATTATCAAATACAAATGATATATCATATATAAAACTTTCCAAAGGTCCCGTTAATTATAAATATGCACTTTCAAGAACAATCGGAGTCAAAAACTTAAGATGATTTTAAAACCTGATTATAATGTAGATTCATTATTCGATTTAAATTTTGAAGAGCTGAAGAATATCGGAATAAAAGCAATACTGTTTGATCTTGATTCAACACTGATGCCTTCAAAATCAGGTATTTTCCCCGAAAATATTAAATTACTTTTAAACGAATTAAAGAAAAACTTCACAATAGCTATTATAAGCAATAATAAAAATGAATCATATATTGAAAAAGTTAAAGCTCAAGCTGATTTCACCGTAATAGGAAATGCAAATAAACCAAACTGCAAAATAATGAAAGAATACCTGTCTTCAATAAATATTTTGCCTTCTCAAACCATAGTTATAGGCGACAGACCACTGACTGATATACTATCCGGTATGTTGCTCGGAGCAAAAACGGCGCTGACCGACTCAATTACAAAAGAGACGGAGAATAAATTAACAAGATTAGTAAGAAAAATAGAAAGACTTGTTATAAGAAAATAGTTAAAAAGGCAATTGAATAAATTAATTTATTGATTAATCCTGATAAAAAAGGAGTATAAAATGATTCAGGAATTAACGGAAAAAAATTTTGATGAAAATATAAAAAACGGAATAAAATTTATAGCATTTACTGCAGATTGGTGCGGATATTGTCAAAGACAAAAACCCATACTGCAAGAATTATCAGATGAAAATATATGGATTGGAGAAGTTAATCCGGATAAAGATCCGATTTTAGCACAAAGATATTCAATACAGGCTTTTCCCTCCTTCCTTTTATTTAAAGAAGGTAAATTATTAGCTCAATTTGCCGGTTACAGACCGAAATATGAACTTTTAAATACTATATTAGGCTATCTTAAACAAAATTAGGGCTTTATTAAAATTTTAACCGCTCTGCCGTTCATTTGTTTTATCAATGCTTCTTCCGTCTTTTCAAGCGGAAAAACGTCAGTTATAAGTTTTTCTACAGGTAACTTTTCTTCATAAATCAGCCTCAAAGCTTCTCTGAAATATAAAGGTGTGTGATGAAATACACTTATAATTTTTATTTGGTCATAGTGAAGTTTTTGAGTATCAATATTGATTTTTGTTCCGCCGGGGCATCCCCCAAAAAAATGGATTTTTCCGCCTTTTCTTACATAATTAAACATTTCTTCCCATACTTCAGGCAGTCCGACACACTCGATTACTACATCCAAACCTCTCTTTTCGTCTGAGAAATCTTTGAATATTTTCTCGGGATGTTTATATTTATTTAAATCAACAACCTCATCCGCACAACCAAAATCCTTAGCAAGCTTAAGTTTCAATGGATTTCTCGCAGCTGCTATTACCCTTGCGCCCTTCATTTTTGCAAGTCTGACAAATAAAAGACCGATAGGTCCTAAACCTATAACTCCTACTGATTGCCCTTCCTTTATGTCTGTTTTTTCAATACCGTGAACAACGTTCGCTAAGGGTTCTGCGAAGGCAGCTCTTTCAAATTCCAAATCATCGGGGATATGTATCAAATTTCTTTTAACTATAGCCTTTGGCACATTTATATATTCAGCATAAGCTCCGTTAAGGAACTCGATATTTTCACAAAGATTATATTCACCTCTTTTACAAAAGAAACACTCACCGCAAGGTGCAGAATTAGCCGCAACGACTCTGTCACCTACATTAAAGCCCATAACGTTTTTCCCGACTTTTGATATAACTCCGCTAAACTCATGCCCGAAGCCTGACGGTGTCTTTTTTATTAAAACAGGGTGTGAACGCTTATATGTTTTAACATCCGTACCGCAAGTAAGTGCAGCCTCAATTTTAACTTGAACTTCACCTTCTTTTGGGTCTTTTATTTCAACCTCTTCAAATTTTACCTCTAAGGGCGCATAAAACTGCAGTGATTTCATTCTCATAATTCTATATATGCTTTCATTATTTTATTAGATATTGTATCACTAATTGCCTCATTAAGTTTTTCAAGGGGATAAACTACGGACAATCCGTCAACATTAACTTTTCCGCTTTGAAGCAAATTCATTGAGTCTTCTAAATCAATCGGAGAAGGAGAATAACTTCCCATTATCGTTAGTTCTCTGTAATATATATCATTATTTTTATAACCCGAGTTATCTTTAACACTTGAGAAAACAATAATATTGGCTCCATCTCGAGCTAATTTAACAGCTAAATCCAAAGAAGAAGAAGCTCCTGCCGTAAGAAAAATATTATCAAAACCGATTAGTGCATATTTTTTCATTTCTTCAATATATTTTTCATCGGAATCAATAACAAAAGATTTATCAAAACCGAAATCTTCGGATAATTTAACACGCTCTGATATTAAATCACACCCGTATACTTCATTTCCATAAGCTTTTGAGGCCTGTCCCATTAAAATACCAACCGTACCTAAACCTATAATTAAATTTTTAGTATTTTCATGAAGTCCCGCCCTCTTTACAGCTCTAATACAACATGCCAAGGGTTCTAAAAAAGAAGCCTCAATGTATGATAAATCTCTGATTTCAAAAACGGTATTATTTAAATGTTCCTCTGATACGAATATATATTGAGAAAATCCGCCGGGGAATATATTCGTAGTCTTAAAATGCCTGCACATGGAATAATGACCGCTATGACAATAAGGGCAATTAAAACAAGGGATGTGATGTCCCATAGCAACCACATCTGATTTTTTAAAAGCGGTTTGGGTATTTATATCAACAATTTCACCAACTACCTCATGTCCTAAAACACTTCCGTCTTTAACTAAATGATTTCTTAACTTAACAATGTCAGAACCGCACAATCCGCAGCCGATAACTTTTACTATAGCACCCAATCTGCCGTCTAATTTCGGTTTATCAAGTTCTTTCATAACAAATTTTTCGTTTTCAAGAACAGCTGCTTTCATATAATTTCCTCCATCCAAACATTATTATAGTTAAAAATAAAACTATTTAGAACAGATTATTTTCTCTCAATATTTTTTTGTCATATTCAGATAAATCAGAATTTATAAATTTATTAAATAAATCGGGTCTTTTATTTTTTGTAACAATAAATTGTTGGAGTCTGCGCCATTCTTTAATTTTTTCGTGATTACCCGATAATAAAACATCAGGTACGCTTTCATTCTCATAAACTCTCGGTTTTGTATAATGAGGATGTTCCAATAACCCGTCATAGTGAGAATCATACTCTTTTGAGTCACTATCCCCAAGTGCTCCGTCTAAAAGTCTTATAACGCTGTCCATTATACATAAAGCAGGAAACTCTCCGCCTGTCATTACAAAATCACCGATTGAAACCTCAAGAGCATTAGACTTTGTTATTATTCTTTCATCAAACCCTTCATAATGACCGCAAATAATAATTAATTGTTCTTTTTGAGCAAACTCTTTTGCCATATTCTGATTAAATATTTTACCTTTTGGCGTCATAATTATTGTTTGTGAATTTTCAAGCTTTTCAACTGATTTAAGCGCATCCAAATATGGCTGACACTGAAGCAGCATGCCCGCACCTCCGCCATAAGGAGTATCATCAACTTTTCTGTGTTTATCATTAGTATAATCTCTCGGATTAATAAAATTGATATTTACAATATTTTCATCCGATGCTCTTTTTATAATACTGAATGAACAACTCTCTTTTAAAACTTCAGGAAATAATGTTAATACATCAAATCTCAACTTATTAAACCTTCTATATTATTGATAACTATCCTCTTTTTCTCAAGGTCAACAACAGGAACAATTTCTTTAACAAAAGGAACAAGATGCTCTTTTCCGTTATTATCTTTAACCGAAAGAAGGTTATTGGCAGCATTTTCTCCCACTTGAAAGACTGTTCCTATACAACAACCATCCTCATCATAAACATCCATATCTATTAAATCACTTATAAGATATTCATCCCTGTCCAAATTATCTTCAACTTCTTTTTTTGTAAGATATACATCAAATCCTTTTATTTCTTCCACATCATTTACGGTTGACAATTCTTTGAACTTAATTATTGCAAATTGCTTATGAAATCGGACTGAAGTAACATTAAGTTCCGAAAATACATTATTTTTTTTAACAAATACTTTTTTTAAATCAGCAATTTGTTTTTCTCTGCCTTTAGAAAAGCCGACTTTAGCTTCACCTTTAATACCGTGAAAATTTAAAATTTTAGCTACAGATATGTAATCAGAATCCATAATTATTTAGTCTTTTTAAAATCTTGCGGTGCATCTTCACGTTCCTGATTCCACCTGTCAAGCCCCATTTGCTTACGAATAAGCCCGATACCGACATGTACACGCCACTCATCCATTCTTAATTGAGCAGCAATAATTTTATGACATCCTATAGGAGGCAGCGGTAATAAAGGTTCGTATAAATTTTTTATTGCAAACAATTGATCGGGAGAAACAGCAAGTTTTCTTTTGGGGAACGGTAATTTAGGAAGCATTAATTTTTGTCTTACCAAATTAATACCGAAAAACACCTTCCTTGGCTCTAAATCAATAGCTTGACCGATAATTTCATGTATATCGGGATTAGGGAGCGGAAGTGCTTTCTTATAAAGAATTTCAATCTGTTCTATTTGCTCTTTACTGACAAGAAGCTGTTTTTGTTTTTGCGGTCTTTGTTTTTGATTCGGACGAGGTTTATTTAAATTGCCCGGTCTGTTATTAAAGCCGCCCTGACGGGGTCGTTGATTGTTACGATTATTATAAGGCCTTTGGTATCCTCCGTTTTGAGAAGATCTGTTATCTCTATTCCCGTATCTTTGTCCTTGGGGACGATTATATGACCTATCATTGCGATCATATCTGTTATTTTCGTTTCTTTCTTGTTTATATCTTTTTTCAGGTACTCTTTCAGTCCCAAAAGAATATGAATTACGAGGTTCTTCACTATTTTGAGATGATGAATTCATATTTTGAACTTCTTGTGATAATTCCTCGGTATATTTTTTATCAGAGTACAAGCATTTAGGACAAATAACCCTTTTAGGATTCTTTGTTTCAAACTCGGCCCCACACTTAATACACTTATTTACGTACATTTATATGCCCCTTTTACTAAAAAGCAAAAATTAAATAGAATAAATAGACTGTTAAATAATAATTTGCTCTTGCTTAATTCTCATGTTGATTAGATATTTTCTACCATAATATTATAGTCGATAATTTAAATTTTGTCACTCTGTAATATATGAACTACTTTTTCATTAAAACATATAAAGAATTGATTACAAGCAAAATTATTATAAAAGTAACAATTAATGAAGCTATTTTTTAACCTTTGCACTTAATTGCCCGCACGCAGCATCAATATCAGCACCTCTTTCAAGGCGTATTGTTACTTTTTTGCCTGAAGCTTCCAAAATATACTTAAATTTTTGTATAGTTTCTTTATCAGGTTTCATATATTTACTTTTTTCATTTTGATTGTAAACAATTAAATTTACGTTACATTTTAATTCGGAAATAACATATGCTAATTCTTTAGCACATTCAATAGAATCGTTAACACCTTTTATTAATACATATTCAATTGTGACTCTTCTGCCTGTTTTTTGAGTATAAGATTTTAATGTATTTATTAATTCATCAAATTTATATTTATCTGCAACAGGCATAATCGTTTTTCTGATTTCCTGATTGGGAGCATGTAATGAGATGGCAAGAGTAGATTGAAAATTTAATGCGGCTAATTTATTAATTCCGGGGATTAATCCGCACGTTGATACCGTAATTCTTCTTGCGCCCACTTTAAAATGTTCTCTGAAAATTTCAATGGATTTTAACAGGTTATTTAAATTTAATAACGGTTCACCTTGTCCCATATAGACAATATTGGTAACTTTTAATTCAGTATCAGCCTGAATTAAAAAAATCTGCTGAATGATTTCATCATAGGTAAGATTACGTTTGAATCCCAATTTTGC
>CANQNX010000049.1 GCA_947625345.1 Candidatus Gastranaerophilales bacterium | reverse complement strand
GCAATTAATTCAAATATTTTTGCTTTTGAATATGCACTATTCAATTTATCTATGGAAATTTCACCTTTTTTATATGCGGCATAGGCATTATAAAACCCCTTATGGAAAATGCTTTTATACGGTATTATTTCATAACCGAAATTTGTTTTTTTCTTTCCTTTAAATGATTCAGCATTTATATTTTTATAACAGTTATACTTTTTTATATTTATATTATTTTGATATGCACAATTTAATATTTTCATATTCGGACTAAAAGCTATAAATATAAAATTTGCCATTAACTTTTTATATGATTAAAAAATTAAATATAATTTTCATAATTATTTTCTAATTCACTTTGAAGCCTGTTCATTTCATCTTCAATTTTTTGACACCAAATTTTTATTTCTTCTTTTGTAAGTTCAGAAGGAATATAAATGGGGTCACCATAAAGCGCAGCTGTTTTACATGGACCTATAGGAACCCTGAACATATCCCATGTATTAAATATTTTAAAATTTTTATCCTTTGATGCCCATGCAACCGGAACTATCGGTATACCTGATAACTTCGCAATATTTATTATTCCGTCTTTTACTTTGCCTTTAGGTCCTCTTGGACCATCAACCATTATTCCGACTGAATTCCCCTCGTTTAATTTTTCTATTAATTCTAAAGATGCAGCTACACCTCTTCTTTTCGTCGAACCTCTCACTGATTTAATATTTAAACATTCCGCAGCTTTTGCAATAATCTCCCCGTCATTTGAGGCACTAATTAATGCATAAAACTTTGATTTATCCTCAATTCCGTATGTTAAACACTGGTCACAATGCCACATAGAAAATATTACCTGTATTTTTGGATAATTATTATTTTTTATTTTTAGTAAATGTTGTTCAATCTTAAAGAAAATTTTTAATAAAAAAATTAATACTCCGAGTTTTATAGATTCACCAAATTTTTTTTGAGACATATTAATTCCCTAATCACCCCTGTATATAAAGAGAGTATACCATATTTATGATATACTCTCCAATTTTTTAATATAAATTAAACTATTTATTGCATGTTTTCTTTAACTTCTGCCGCAACATTTTTAGAATCTAATTTAATGCCAGGACCCATTGTAGTTGTTAAATATACTGATTTTAAGTATATGCCTTTAGAAGATGAAGGTTTTGCTCTTAAAACAGCATCTGCTAATGCAACATAGTTTTTCATTAAATCTTCGGTAGAAAATTGAATTTTACCGATAGGAACATGTATCATGCCTTGTTTATCAGCTCTGAATTCAACTTTACCTGCTTTTGCATCTTTAACAGCTTTTGATATTTCTAAAGTAACCGTTCCTGTCTTAGGGTTAGGCATTAAACCCTTAGGTCCTAAAACACGTCCTAATTTACCTAACATTCCCATACAATCAGGTGTTGCGATTAAAGTATCAAATTCAAACCAACCGCCTGCAATTTTTTCAATTACTTCTTCAGCTCCTGCTTCATCAGCACCTGCTTCTTTTGCTTCGGTTGCTTTTGCACCTTTTGCTATAACACATACTCTTACTGTCTTTCCTAATCCTGCAGGTAATACGGTTGTTGAACGTACCTGCTGATCGGCATGTTTTACATCAATACCTAAAGACATATGGCATTCAACAGTTTCGTTAAATTTAGATGTCTCTTTTGATACTTCCTGTAATTTTTGTATAGCTTCAAGAGCGTTACATGGTTGGATAAATCCTTCCATCAGCTCTGTAATTTTCTTTTGTTTTTTTGTTAATTTAGACATTTTTTCTCCTTTTGTGGTCATAACGCATTTTTGCTTCCACTATTTAAATTTATTAGTCAACGACTGTAACACCCATAGCTCTGCAAGAACCCTTAATCATTTCAACAGCAGATTCTATTGTTGTTGCATTAAGATCTTCCATTTTTATTTTTGCTATTTCTTCAAGTTGAGCATGTGTAATTTGCCCTACTTTTGTTTTGTTAGGTGTTGCACTGCCTTTTGCTAAATTGATTGCTTTTTTTATCAATACTGCTGCCGGCGGTGATTTTGTTACAAATGAAAACGATCTGTCTTCATATACATCAATTACAACAGGAATAATATATCCTGCTTGGGATTCTGTTTTTGCATTAAATTGTTTACAGAATTCCATAATGTTAACACCGTGTTGACCCAATGCAGGTCCGACCGGCGGTGATGGGTTTGCTTTACCCGCTTGAATTTGTAGTTTTATTTTACCTACAACTTTCTTTGCCATTTTGTTTTCTCCTTTCGTGGTAATGGCGGAATTTTACTTCCTTCCACAATCATATTTTTTGTATTTGTTTGTATTCAAGTTCGACAGGTGTTTCACGTCCGAATATTGATACCATCGCTCTTAATTTTGACTTGTCTGGATATACTTCCGTTATATCACCTATAAATTCTGAGAATGGACCGGAAATAATTCTGACCTTATCACCTGCTTTAACATCAAGCTCAACTTTTGTAACTTGATTTTGAGTCTTGTGAATGATTTTCTTAATCTCGCTGTCTTTTGCGGGGATTGGTTTTTTCGCAGAACCTACAAATTTTGTTACACCCGCAGTATGCCTTACTACATACCAAGAATCATCATCCATTATCATTTCTACTAATACATAGCCCGGAAATATTTTTTCTTCTCTGTCTGTCTTCTTTCCGTCTTTCATTTTAGTAACTGTTTTTTGAGGAACTTCTATTCTGAATATTTTATCCCCCATATTCATATATTCTATACGTTTTTCAAGGTTAACTTTTACCTTGTTTTCATGTCCAGAATATGTATGAACAATATACCATCTTTTCTTTGGAGCCTTTGAAGCTTCGCTTTCTTCCTTAAATTGAGCTTCTTTTTCCTGCAATACCTCTTCTTTTTTAGAAACAATGCCTTCTTGTCCTAACTCCATATCTGCTAAATGTTCTACTATTTCATTGTTCTCATTTGCCATTACTTTAATATTCCTATCTTATATTTACTCGTTTAAGCTTTTATATTTAATGTTTGAAGAATTCCTTTAAAAAGAATGTCCAAACCATAAGTATAAATTGTAAAAGCTATTACAACAACAAGTACCACTATGGTTTGAGAAACAACCTGTTTCCTTTCCGGCCAGGTTATTTTACCCCATTCAGATTTTACACCTTTAAAATATTCTTTTATACCATTTAAATATTCAGTCATTTTCCCAATGCCTTTATTTCTCTTTTATAATCCGCGCCCTGAAGGACTCGAACCCTCGACATCCGGTTTTGGAGACCGACGTTCTACCAACTGAACTAAGGACGCTTACTATAAATTGTTATTTCGTTTCTTTATGTAATACGTGCTTTTGGCAGAACGGACAATATTTGTTTAATTCCATTCTCTCTTTTGAGTTCTTCTTATTCTTTACTGTTGTGTAGTTTCTTCTTTTGCATTCTTCACAAGCAAGAACTACCATTCTGTCATTTTTTCCTTTAATTCCCATTGTGTCACCTTTTCTTGTCAATAATTTATATCTGTTTATACAATAGAAAACTATAGAATACAGCTTCTTTCCCTGATATTCTACTTCCTTTGTTTAAAATACTGTTAACATCATATCTTAAACATATTTTTTTTCAAACATGTATTTCTAAAAGTCAAAAAATCGTAACAATTAAAAAAGTCCCAAATTTACTCGGACAAAATTTTATTTTGGGATTTTTATTTATGACATAATGGCTTTCATCATTGCCGCTACACCTAACTGCTGGTCATAATGATTTGGATCATATACTCCGTCAGCTACATATTTACCGCCATGATAGTTAGTTGTTCCGGCCCATACATATGGAGATACAACACCTTTATTTTTATAACCCCATCCGTTATATCCTTCGGCATAATTTAAATAGTATTCTAAACTACCGTCGTTTGCCATTGTTGCATTGCCTTTTTCTCTGTTGATTGCGTCTATTGCAGCTTCTGTCCAGTCGGTAAAATATACACCCGCAGGTTCTAACGTCGTGACTTGTCCTAATTTTTCTCCGTTATGAAGATATGTCGTAAAGTCACCAGAGCCTTCTCTCCAGTGAATAGCGGCTATTAATTCCGCAGGCATTCCGGTTGCCTTTTCAACTTCTTCATATTTTTCTTTATTCTCTTCCCAATTTTGTTTAAAGCGTTCTAAGTCTTCTTCCTGCATTGAAGATAAGTTAAGCTCAATTCCGCTCATGTCAAATTCACTTGCGGAATTTTCACTCTTTGTTTCTTCTGCTTTTTTCTCATCTATTTGTTCATTAATTTCATCTAATTCTTTTTGTTTTGTATCTACTTCGCCTTTTGCTTTTTCTGCTTGTGTTTCTTTTACTGTTTCTGTATTTTCCTTTGC
The DNA here is from genome assembly GCA_947625345.1 of Candidatus Gastranaerophilales bacterium. Lineage (GTDB taxonomy): Bacteria > Cyanobacteriota > Vampirovibrionia > Gastranaerophilales > Gastranaerophilaceae > Avigastranaerophilus. Next base: position 7,108 of record CANQNX010000049.1, on the reverse strand, counting down.
TTTATTGTATTCATCCATTGCCTGTTTTGTTTCAGGTTCACAGTTCGCAGTTATTTCTTTTTCTATTTCGGATTTTGTTGTATTTAATTTTTCTAAATCACTTTTAAGTGTATTTAAGTTTTCTTCTAATGTTTTCTTTTGTTCTTCTGCTTCTTTAATTTGTTGTTTTATTTGTTCAACTTTTTCCTTTGCGGCTTGTAAATCAGCTTCAACTTGTTGTTTTTTTGCAGCCAGTTCCTGCTGCTTTTCAGGATCATCTGACTTGGCCGAATCATAAGTTTTTAATGCCGCTTCCAAAGCACTGACTTCAGACTCTGCTGAATGCAAATCCGTATTTAAATTTGATATTTCCGTATCTTTATTATTAATTTCTATATTCTTATCGTCTATTTCTTTTTCTTTTGTTGCTATATCTTCTAAATTCTTTTCTCTTTTTTGTTTTAGTTCATCAGAGATTTTTTCATCATTCTTAACGGCTTCATCATATTCTTTTTTTGCATTTTCTTCCGCTTCTTTTGCTGATTTTACTTCGGCATTATCACCGGAATATACTTCATTTACCGCTTCTCTTGCTTCTGAAACTTCTCCTTCTTTTGTGGTTTTTTCACGTTCCAATTCTTCTAAAGTTTTACCTTTAGGTGCTTGAGATGAAGATGAACCTATATTAGAAGACCCGCCAAAATTAGAGCCGCCTCCTCCTGATACAGAGCCTGAACCACCTCCGCCTGATACGGAACCTGCGCCGTTACCGCTTGATGCATTGCCAACTGAACCTGTATTGTTTCCTGCTAAACTTGATGCATTAGAAGCTTCAGGCTTTTCTGCAGCTTTTATACTTGCTTTGTCATTATTTATATCATCTTTTGTTTTTTCATATGAAAAATTACCGTCTATAATTGAAGAAAAGGCATCTTTTAAACTTTGCAGCGTTAATTCTCCGTCTTGAGAAAAATTATCTTTGACATACTGCTCAAATTTCGCTTTTTCTTCATCACTCAATTTCCCGTCACCGTCAATATCCAATGCCTTTACTGCTGTTCCGTTATCATATATCGCATTTAATATTTCAGTTATCGGATCTGCTTTTTCTTCTTCTCCCTGATTTGCTTCTTCAGGATTTATTATATTTCTTATAGCATCAGCTACACCGTCAAATGTTATTTCACCATTTTCATTTGAAGCTTTTACACTGTCAAAAAATGCATTAACTTCATCTTTATTTAATGAACCTGTTTTATCTGTATCTAAAGCACTTATTACAGCTGAATTTTCAAATGCCATATTCAATGTATCTTGCATCAAACCTGCTGCACTATTGCCTTCCTCTATTGTTATTTCGTCATATGGCATTCCGTCAGGTGCAATTTCCTGAGACATATTAATTTCTTCTGCGGATAATAAAGATGCTTGATCCGTTTCAAAGCTGTCTGAATTATTCTCACTCGGATCTACCAATTTGCCGTTTACAAAATCCATTTCCATTATTTCATTTACGCTTTTTGAAAATATTGAACTGTCGGCACCTACTTCATCTACAAGATAATTTTTAAAATCATTACTATATAAAAATATGCTTATTTCAGAATCCGAAATCACTTTATTTAAAGAGTAATCATTAGTTTCCCCTGATTTAACTCCTTCAGTTTTATTCAGTTTTTCTTCAAGATAACTTAAAAAACCTGTTTTTATAGTTTCGAAATTCATGTTAATTACTATTATCCTTTTCTATCCGCTTCATTGATAATCGGTATATTTTCAATGAAACTTAAGTTTTTGTAACAATACTTAATACTATATATCTCTCTTTGTAAAGTATTTGAAAATTTTTATTTATATCCTCATAAAAATTATCTAAATATATAAAGTTTTTTTACTTAAAATTAATAACATTTTTTATATTATTTTTTACAATAATTAATATTTATTTTTATAGATTTATTTTTTTCAAAAAATTTGAGATAATTAAATTAATAAAATGATAACGGATATCAATTATAATGAATTATTCAAAACAGCGTGAGATTATTATTGATACTTTAACTAAAAATGCCGTCCATCCGACAGCAGAAAAGTTGTATGAAATAATAAAAAAAGAACATCCGGATTCCAAAATAGGTATTGCAACAGTTTACAGAAATCTTAACAAATTAGCAACTGCAGGAAAAGTCAAAAAAATAAATGCACTTGAAAATTCCGAACATTTTGATCACAATACCCACGATCATTACCATTTTATGTGTAACAAATGCAAGCAAATTTTTGATATTGAAGTTGATATAGCTCCGGATATAGTAAAAAAAATATACGAATCCACCGGATTCAAGGTCACCGATTACGATATAGTATTAAACGGTATTTGCAAAAATTGTCTTAATGATAATATTAACTTGTAGAATTATTGAAGATAAACTATTATAATGATATTCTTAATTAAGGAGAAAGTAAGGAGATATTAAAATGGAAAATTACATTTGTACTGTTTGCCACTATGTTTATGAACCGGCAGAAAACGGTAATGTTGCTTTTGAAGATTTACCGGATGATTATATTTGCCCTTTGTGCGGTGTAGGTAAGGATATGTTTGAAGTTCAACAATAGTTTTTTTATTGTCAGGGAGGGAATTGTGATTTACAAAAAAATAAAAGAAGACATTTTATATGCAGGAATGAATGATAAAGACAGATTAATTTTTGATGAATTAATCCCTTTAGACAACGGTACAAGCTACAATTCATACATTATAAAAGGCTCTGAAAAAACTGCGGTAGTCGATAGTATGTACCCCAAATTTACATCAGAGTACATTAATTCTTTTGATGAAAACAAAATAACAAATATCGATTACATTATAGCCAATCACGGAGAACAAGATCATTCGGGCAGTATTCCCGCATTATTAGAAAAATTTCCTAATGCAATTGTTGTTACAAATCAGGTCTGCGCCAATAATTTAAAAGAAATGCTTTTAATAAGCGAAGATAAAATTAAAATCATTAAGAATGATGATGAGCTATCATTAGGGAATAAAACTTTAAAATTTATAATTTCCCCCGGAGTTCATTGGCCTGATACAATGTTTACATATTTAAAAGAAGATAACATTATATTCACAGGCGATTTCTTGGGAGCTCACTACATTTTTGATGATGTATTTGCCGTTCCCTCTAAGGAATTAGAAAAAAGTGCTAAAAAATATTTTGCTGAAATAATGATGCCTTTTAGCGGTGTTTGCAGAAAATATACGGCTCAAATTAAAACACTAAACCCTGAAATGGTTCTGCCAAGTCATGGACCTATTCATAAAGACCCAAGTTATATCTTAAATCTTTATGAAGATTGGACAAGTGAGAAGGGAAAGAATTTAGTCCTGTTACCATACGTTTCAATGTATAATTCAACCGGAGAAATGATTGATTACCTTTCACAAAAATTAGAACAAAAAGGCATCCCTTCAATTAAATATGATATGGTAGATGGTAATTTAGGTGATTTAGCAATTGCTTTAGTGGACGGAACAACAATAGTTATGGGAACTTCAATGGTATTAGCCGGAGCACATCCGGTTTCAGTTAATATTGCATATTTAGCAAGTATATTAAGACCTAAAGCTAAAGTCGCTTCATTTATCGGCTCATACGGTTGGGGCGGTAATTTATTCGGTAAACTTTCAGAACTATTGGCTCCGCTTAAATTAGATATTATTGAACCCATTTTGGTTAAAGGTAAAGCAAAAAAAGAAGATTATTTAAAAATTGATAAAATGGCTGAAGAAATTTATAATAAACACAAAGATTTAGGTTTAATATAAAAAAAAACGGGTATTAAGCCCGTTTTTTTTTAATAATAACTGTTTATTTCCTCAATTATTTTATCAGTTTCTTCTTTATTCTTTTCGTCTGATGAAATAGGTTTATTTTTATATAAATATTTATACTTAGGTTCCTCTTCATCTTTATCAGTGTTTTCAAGGTGTTTTTTACTTTCAAATTTATTTATTTTTTTTAGAGCTTTTTTTGAATTGGGATTAACCTGATTAGTAATTTGATAATATAAATAAGCATTTTCCGAATCACCTAATTTTTCAAAACATTTTGCGATTTGAATATTAGTATCAGGGTCTGTCAAAAGTCCTGAAGATAGAGCTAATTTATAGTATTCAACAGCAGTTGAATATTCCTGAAAATTATAATAAAAATCTCCCATTTCTTTTTGCAATTTCGGATCTTGCGGATTTAAATTATATGCTTTTAAAACGTATAATTTGGCGTCATTTCTGTTTTGTGTCATTTGATATGTTTTGGATAATCCCAATAATGCTCTTATATTATAAGGATTTGTATCATATTCCTCTTTAAAATATTTTCTTGCTTTTTCAATATAATCATAGCTTTCATCTTGATAGGTTGTAATTTCCGCCTGTTTTATGAACTCCTCAGCTTTAGACAAATTGTCAGCAACCGATATATTTGCGGAAAAATTAATAAAAACTGTAAATAATATTATTTTTAAATAAAAATATTTCATATCAAATATAATAACGATTTATTTAAATTTTATCAATTAAAAAAAGACAGATTAAAAATCTGTCTTTTTCATTAAAACTTGTCGAATTAAATATCTGTCCACCAGGTTCTGTCAAAGTCAGTGCTGTGATTATAGAATGTATAATCTCTGTGCGAAGAAGGATTAAGATACCAATTAATTCTTCTCCAAAAAGTAGTTTCCGTTTTTTCATTTTCTCTGTACGGATCTTTAGAAATAATTGAATTAACTCTTGCCGCTTCTGCAGAATATCCTTCATTTACCAAGAATTGTTCCGTCGCGGTATACTGACTATCAACATATGCATTTGCAGATATTGCAGATAATAAAAATACTGATAATATTAAAGATAATTTTTTCATATTGTGAATCCCCTTTATTATTATGATATATTATTTTTTTTTATATTGCAAGATTTATAAATGGGACTTATATATCAAATATTTAGTGGAAAATTATATATAAAACAAAAAACACCTATAGATTTTCTGTTTGAATGAGATTTATAAATCTGTCCAATAATTTATCTTCACTCAAACGTTCAATAATTTGACCTTTTTTAAAAATATATCCTTCTTTAATTCCGCCTGCAATACCATAATCAGCATGTTTTGCTTCCCCCGGACCGTTTACGGCGCACCCCATTACCGCAACTGTTATTGGTTTATCAATATTTTCAAGTCTTTTTTCCACTTCATTTGCAAGTTTTATTAAGTCTATTTGAGTTCTTCCGCATGTCGGACATGATATAAAATTTATTCCTTTTTGTTTTAAACCTAAGGATTTCAATATCATTATACCTGCTCTGACTTCTTCAATCGGAGAATCCGTTAAAGAAACTCTTATTGTATCTCCTATCCCCTCTGCTAAAAGGGTTCCAAGCCCCACTGATGATTTTATAATTCCCGATGTATATGTTCCGGCCTCTGTTACTCCCAAGTGAAGAGGATAATCAACCTTTTCGGCAATAAGTCTGTATGCCTGAATTGTAGTATATACATCACTTGATTTCAAAGATATTTTAATATTGTTAAAATCGTTATCTTCCAATATTTTTATGTGTCTTAGTGCACTTTTCACCATTTTTTCATATAGCGGTATATCTTCTAATTCTATATCTTTTTCTAAAGACCCCGCATTTATACCTATTCTTATAGGTATATTATTTGTTTTTGCCGCATTTATAACTTTTTTAATATTTTCTTCTTTCCCTATATTACCTGGATTAATTCTTAAACCATCAATACCGTTTTCAATACATTTTAAAGCGAGCCTGTAATCGAAATGAATATCGGCAATTAACGGAATCGGAGAATGTTTTTTTATTTCTTTTACCGCATTAGCGGCATCAGGATTTAATATTGCCAATCTGACCAAATCACATCCGCAATCAGCCATATCCCTTATTTGTTTTAAAGTGGATTTTACATCTCTTGTATCGGTATTTGTCATTGATTGAACTGATATGGGAGCATCTGCGCCTATTTTTACATTACCTATTTGTATTTGTTTTGATTTTCTTCTTTGTATCATGTTTTTAGTATTCCTGATAAAATAATAATAGCATGAACTTGGGGATTATATGCATGAAGATAGGAATTATTTCAGATATACACGGAAATATTGATGCGCTCGAATCCGTTTTAAATGATATAAAAGATGAAAATTGCAATAAAATATTTTGTTTGGGGGATATTGCAATGGCAGGCCCTGAGCCTTCCAAAACAATAGCAAAGATTAAAGAATTATCCTCGGATAAGAATTTCCATATAATTCAGGGAAATACAGATAAGATGTTATCTGTATTTTCTTTTAAAACTCAAAATGAAATATTAAAGACAAGTGCAGCAATGGCAGGTGCTTATTATGCAGACAGCAATTTATTAACGGATGAAGAAAAATTATTTTTAAAAAATTTGAAAGAAAAAGAAGAAATAAATTTATTTAACATAAAAATATTACTCTGCCACGGTTCGCCGAGAAAAAATAATGAAAATATTTATCCGGATATGAAAATAGAAGAAATTGAAGAAATAATAAAAGATACGGATGCCGATGTTATATTTTGCGGTCATACGCATATTCCATGCGGTTATCAAACGAACACGGAACAAACGGTTATAAATGTCGGCAGTGTTGGACGTCCGTTCAGTGAAAAGCCCGACTCTTGTTATGCAATTATGGAGATTGATGAAAATAATTCAACATTCACTATCAAACATAAATTTGTAAAGTACAATGTCAACAAGGCAGCGGAAACATTAAAAGCAAGAGGTTTTGAAGGGGCAGACAAATTATCTGCAATGCTTTTAAAAGCAACTTCAAGATATCCGGATTAAATATTGTTACATTTAATACTTTAAATAACAAAAAAAAACTTTATGGATTTTAAGATAATCGGATATCCAAATCATGAATAAGGGATTAAGATGCATATTATAAAAACAGGCATAAGCAATAATGACTATGTAAAAGTACCAAAGCCCGGTATGCACTCTAAAAATCCCAATTTTAATTCAGCATCAATGAGTTTTAAAGGAGCTGAAACAATCCTTAAAGAGGGAGC
>CANQNX010000048.1 GCA_947625345.1 Candidatus Gastranaerophilales bacterium | reverse complement strand
AAAAAAGTCTCACCCGAACAACCAAATAAAACCTACACAGCTCAAACTGTAAGTAAAAATAATTCAACAACAAAATACTTACTTGAAAATCAGGCATCATTATTAATTACCAAAAATCCTTCTAATGATATTATTGCGATAGAAATAGCCTCAAGAGGCGGAAACAGCATAGAAAATAAGATAGGAACAGGATTAATAACCGCAGAATCACTAATGAAAGGTACATATAAATATAAAAACCAAGAACTTTCACAACTTTTAGAAGAAAACGGAATAATAATATCTCCGTCAGTTCAAGGTGATTCATTTAATATATCGGTTAAATTTACAAAGAATGAAAAAGATATAGCACTTGATATTTTAAGAGAAATAATACTTAATGCTTCTTTAGATGCCTTTGATATTGAAAAAGTAAAAGCTGATAAAATGGTAGCATTAAAAAACAGATATAATACACCTGATGCAATAGCTTTTGATGAATTTAAAACAGCTCTTTGGCAAAATACTCCATACGGAAATACCGCAAAAGTTCTTGAAGGTTCAATTCCGACTATATGGCAGGAAGATGTTATTGATTATTATAACAAAGTATTTGATGCAAAAAATATAGTAATTTCAATCAACGGAAACATTGAAGAACAAGAATACATTAATTATTTCTCATCAATACTTACCTCAAAAGATAATCCAAAAGTAAATCTGTCTGATTATAAAAACAGATTTAAACCTTTATTGAATAATAAGAAAGTAAAAATAGAAAAAGACTCGCAAGCGACTTGGTTATTAATAGGATGGCTAACTGACGGAGTAAATAATGAAAGAGATTGGGCATCATTACAGGTAATCAATGCTATATTAGGATCCGGTATGGGCTCAAGATTATTTACAAACTTAAGAGATCAACAAAGTTTAGCTTATCAGGTCGGTTCAAATTTCTCCGCAAACGTAAATAAAGGTGCTTTCGCTCTTTATATTGCCACTAACCCTGCTACTGCTCAACAAGCTAAGATATCTTTATTTAATGAAATTGAAAACTTAAAAAAAGAATTTGTTACGGATAAAGAACTTTCTGAAGCTAAAGATAAGTTGTTGGGTAATTTTGTATTATCAATGGAAACAAATATGGAGAAAGCAAGTGTAATTAATGCTCTTGAAATTCAAAACCGTTCATATAAATTTATTGATAAATACCCCGAACTTATTAACTCAATAACTGTAAGAGATATAATAAGAACGGCAAACAAATACTTTAATCAACCTTATGTATTTACAATGGCAGGACCAAAGGATTCTGTTGATAAATTATAATAAAAACTTGTAAAACACTAAAAAATAGTGTTAAATAGTATTTGAATAACATATAAATACGGGTATATGAAAGTGGCTAAAAAAAATTTAAAGAAAAAAAAGCAATCTCAGTTTTTTTCGCTTAAAAATAACATTACAATAATGCTTACGGTAACAATAACAATTATTATAATGGTTAGTATAGTTGAAGCATTTATGTTTATATATACAAAAGACGGAGTCAGAGATATTCAAAGAAATCTAACTTCGAATTTCGTTTCCAATGTAAAAATATTTGATAAAGACTTAGCAGCAAAAAATTATTCAAATATGATAAATGACTTTAATGAACTTGTTGACAGTGATTTTCAAATAAAACATATATTAATAACCGATAATAACAAAAAAGAAATTTATAAATCTTTGCCTAATAATTCAACATATATGTACAGATCGCCGCAGCCTGCATCATTAAAATTTACGAATATTCCGAATATTAATCTTAATGAATATAAAACAGTATACTTATACAGGGCGAATGTTAATGTCTATTTACTTATGCCTAAAACATCAAATTTATTGTTTCAAGATATGACTAATTTTATGAAAATATTTTTCAGTATAATAATGCTTCTATGTGTATTAGTTTCATATAAACTTGCCGGAAGCATATCAAAACCATTATTAACAATGGAAAAAACAGTTTCCAAAATAGCGGAAGGAGATTTATCCGTAAGGTTGGAATATACAAAATATAATGAAATAAATCGTCTTGTACAAGCATATAACATGATGGCAAATGCGCTGCAAAGACTTTATTCTTCTTTGGAAGTTAAAGTTCAGGACAGAACCAAAGAGTTAAAAAGTGCTTATGCGGAACTTCAAAGTACACAAGCAATGATGGTGCACTCAGAAAAAATGAAGTCATTAGGTGAACTTGTTGCAGGTATAATGCATGAAATAAATAACCCTATTAACTTTATATACGGTAATATGACTCACTTGGGAAATTATTCAAATGATTTAGTTGAAATCATAGAAAAATATACACAATATGATGAATCTTTAAAACCTGATGAAAAAACCGAAGTATCAAAATTAAAAGAAGAAATTGATTATGAGTTTTTAAAATCAGATATGCCCGATTTAATTAAAAGTTGTAAAGAAGGGGCAGAAAGGGCTAAGAATATTATTCAAGATTTAAAGAGCTTTTCAAGAATGGAAGAAGTTGCAATTACTGATGTTAATTTAGCCCATGAAATTGATATGACATTAAATATACTTCATAATAAATTGAAAAATAAAACGGAAATACATAAAGAAATTCCTGAGGATTTACCTACGATAGAAGCTTTCGGAGGACAGTTAAATCAGGTATTTATGAATATACTTGATAACGCAGTCGGAGCAATAAAAGAAAAAGGTGATATTTGGATAAGAATAAAACCAAATAAAAATGACAATAAAATGGTAATTGAAATAGAAGATAACGGAAGCGGAATGGATGAAGAAACCGCAAGAAAAGTATTCAATCCGTTCTTTACAACGAAACCCGTAGGGCAAGGAACAGGGCTTGGAATGTCAATAACATATAAAATCATAAAAAATCATCAGGGTGACATAACAGTTGCTTCAAAATTAGGAGAGGGAACTAAATTTACCATTACATTGCCTATGAATATAGACCGTGAAAATATGAATACAGCATTAGCATCAGGAGGCGAAAATGGATAAATATAAGATATTAATTGTCGATGATGAACCTGATAACTTAGCTCTTTTATATCGTACTTTAAGGGGTAAATATGATATAGTTAAATCAACATCGCCTGTTGCCGCTTTAGATATATTAAAAAAAGAAAGTTTTAATTGCATATTATCCGACCATAAAATGCCGGAAATGGACGGAGTTGAATTTTTAAAAAGAAGTTATGAAATTGCTCCCTCTTGTATGAGATTACTGGTAACCGCATATTCTGATGCCGGAATTCTTATTGATGCCATAAACTATGCAAAAATATACAGATATATAAAAAAGCCATACAGTCCCGATGAATTAATGCTTATAGTAGAAAATGCGTTGGAATATTGGCAATTAAAAAATGATAACAGTGCACTTGTTAAAGATTTAAAAGAATTACTCGCAGGAACAATCACTGCAATTGTTGAAGCACTTGATTCAAAGGATACATATACACTTGGAAGAAGCAGAAGAGTTACATATTATTCATTAAAGATTGCAAGAGCACTTCATTTAAGTGAAGCATCAATAGGAAAAATTGAGCTTGCAGGTTTACTCCATGATATAGGAATGATAGGAGTTTCTGATGATATTTTAAGTAAAATTGAAACACTTTCTCCCGATGAATATACGGAAATACAAAAACATGTTGCCCACAGTGTCAAAATCCTTGATGATATAAAACAATTAAAAGATGTTGTGGAAATTATAAAGTATCACCATGAATTTTATGACGGTAACGGATACCCGTACGGGAAAAAAGGAGAAGAAATTCCCATAGGTTCAAGAATTATAGCTGTTGCAGATGCATTTGATTCAATGATAACTTCAAAAATATACAGAAAACAAATTACCCCAATGGAAGCGTTAAACGAAATTAAAAAACATTCAGGCAGCCAATTTGACCCGATAATTATCGAGGTATTTGAACAAGTACTCCCTGAAACTTTGGTTGATATACAAAAGGAAATGGAAAAATTATAAAAATATTAAATAACCTGTTTAGTTTGTGATACTATAATATTGTCAGATAAAGAGGTTATTTTTTATGAGAATGTCAAATCTTTTTGTGCAAACACTGAGAGAATTTCCGTCGGATGCGGAAGTTATAAGTCATAAGCTGCTTGTCAGAGCCGGATACATAAGAAAGCTATCAAACGGTATCTATAATTATCTGCCGTTAATGTGGCGAGTCATAAAAAAAGTTGAAAATATAGTAAGAGAAGAAATGGATAGAGCCGGAGCTCAAGAGCTTTTAATGCCGTTTGTTCAACCTGCGGAATTATGGATGGAATCAGGCAGATGGGATGTATACGGTAAAGAGCTTATGCGCTTAAAAGACAGACACAACCGAGAAATGTGTTTAGGCCCGACTCATGAAGAAGTTATAACCTCTATAGGCAGAGAAGGCATTCGTTCTTATAAACAATTACCCGTTAATCTCTATCAAATACAATCAAAATTCAGAGATGAAATAAGACCGAGATTCGGGCTTTTAAGAGGACGTGAATTCATAATGAAAGATGCATACAGTTTTGATGCGGATGAAAAAGGACTTGAAAAATCTTATGAAATAATGGCACAAGCATATACAAAAATATTTGAACGTTGCGGACTTGAAACGAAAATGGTTCAATCGGATTCAGGAGCAATAGGCGGAAGCGTTTCACATGAATTTATGGTTTTAGTTAATGAGGACTCTGAAAATAATGCAGGTGAAAACGACGTATTTTATTGTACAAAATGCGGATACAGCGCAAATTCAAATCACGCCGTTTCAAATCTTAATCCCGTTGAAACAGACGGTAAATTTAAGAAACCTGAAATAATCGACACTCCAAATACACACACTATTGAAGAATTATCTGATTTTCTTAAAATACCTCAAAGTGTTATATGCAAATGTTTAATATATGTTATAGACGGTAAATTTGTTGCGGCACTTATAAGAGGCGACAGAACAATTGAAGAAACAAAACTAATGAATGCTTTTTGCGGTAATGAAATCAGAATTGCAAGAAATGATGAAATTGAAGAAATAATGAATGCTTCATCATTTAATGCACAAATAGGATTCATAGGGCCCAAGGGATTAAAAAACGTTGAAATTATAGCGGATGAAACGGTAAAAGACTTAAAAAATTTCGTCATAGGCTGCAATCAAACAGATAAACATCTCGTAGGTACAAACTGGGGAGTTGATGTTGAATTACCGTCCAAAATTACCGACATAAGACTCGTTGAAGAAAATGATAAATGCATTGATTGCGGAAGTAACCTTAAAGTAACAAAAGGAATTGAAGTAGGAAACATTTTTCAATTGGGGACAAAATATTCAAAAGCAATGAATGCAACATTTACAGACAAAGACGGACAAGAAAAACCTTTTATAATGGGATGTTACGGTATAGGTATAACAAGAACCGCAGCAGCAGCTGTCGAAAGGCATCATGATGAATGGGGTATTAAATGGCCTCTGTCCATAGCACCATTTACTGTTATTGTTGTTCCCGTAAGTGATCAGGATGAACAACAAATGAGTGTTGCAGAAGATATCTATAATAAATTGTTAAATGAAAATGTGGAAGTCCTCATAGATGACAGAGCAGAAAGAGCCGGTGTTAAACTCAAAGATGCGGATTTAATCGGTATCCCGTATAGAATTACGGTTGGTAAAACGATTAAAGACAATCTCGTTGAATTTAAGACAAGAGAAACGGGTGAAACAATAACAATTTCACCTGATGAAGCGGTAAATAAAATAATTGAAATAACAAAAAAATAAAAAGGAAACATTATGACAAAAAGAGTATTACTTTGTATTATGGACGGTTGGGGAATAAATAAAGATTGTCCGAAAGATGCAACAAAAGAAGCAAACACACCAAATATTGATAAATTTTATAAGACTGAACCTAATATACAAATATTCGCAGACGGAGAACACGTAGGACTTCCCGACGGACAGATGGGAAACTCTGAAGTAGGACATTTAAATATTGGGGCAGGCAGAATTGTATATCAGGAATTAACTAAGATTAATAAAGAAATTAAAGACGGAAGTTTCTTTAAAAACGAAAAATTTTTAAATGCAGTTGACCACGTAAAGAAAAATAATTCCGCTTTGCATATGTATGGGCTTGTATCAACGGGCGGAGTTCATAGTTCATTAGACCACATACTTGCTTTAATTGAGTTTGCACATCAGCAGGGTCTTAAAAAAGTATATTTCCACGCATTTTTGGATGGTCGTGATACACCTCCAAAGAGTGCGGTTGAATTTTTACAAAAAGTAGAAGATAAATTAAAAGATGCCGGATTACCTCCTATAGCATCAGTTTCAGGCAGATACTATGCAATGGATAGAGATAACCGCTGGGAAAGAATTGAAAAAGCATATAATATGCTTATCTTAGGCGAGGGTAATAAAGCGGAAAGTGCGGTTGAAGCGGTTAAAGCTTCTTATGAAAAAGGTGTAACCGATGAATTTGTTGAACCGACAGTTATTAATGTTCCTAATTCTCGCATAGAAGATAATGATTCAATAATCTTCTTTAACTTCCGCCCCGACCGTGCAAGAGAAATCTCAAAAGCCATAAACTTTGAAAACTTTGACGGATTTAACAGAAAAGTTGTCAGAAAAAACATATACTATGTTACATTCACTCAGTATGATGCGACATTCCCGTTCCCTGTTGCATTTGAACCTCAAAAATTGACAAATATTTTAGGTGAAGTACTTGATAAAAACGGGATAAAGCAATTCAGAACGGCGGAAACCGAAAAATATGCCCATGTAACATTTTTCTTTAACGGAGGAGTTGAAGCACCAAATAAACTTGAAAACAGAGTATTAATCAATTCTCCCAAAGTAGCTACATACGATTTACAACCGGAAATGAGCGCACCTGAAGTATGTGAAAAAGTACTTGAAGCAATTGATAATAAAGATTACGGATTTATTTTGGTAAACTTTGCGAATCCCGATATGGTAGGTCATACAGGGGTTATGGAAGCTGCCGTTAAAGCGTGTGAAACCGTAGATTCTTGTGTGGGCAAAATTGTCACAAAAGCAAAGGCAAATGATATTGCAGTTATACTGACTGCAGACCATGGGAATGCAGAATGTATGGAGGATAAAGTAACACATGCACCATACACTGCACACACAACAAACCCCGTTCCTTTGTTTGTTATAAATGCAGGTGATATAAAACTTAAAGAAACAGGTGCATTATGTGACATAGCACCGACGGTTTTAGATATAATGGGAATAGAAAAACCGATTGAAATGACAGGAAATTCATTAATTAAATAGAGGCTTGAAGATGAGTTTAGCAAATATAGAAGATTTACCTACAGTATACAATCCAAAAGAAACAGAAGAAGCAATTTATAAGTTCTGGGAAGATAATGAGTGCTTTAAAGCTAATGCAAAAAGCGAAAAAGAACCATATTCAATTGTAATTCCTCCGCCGAATGTAACAGGGGTATTGCATATGGGGCATGCTTTAGACGGTACCTTGCAGGACATATTAGTCAGATATCACAGAATGTCAGGCTATGAAACTTTATGGATGCCCGGTACTGACCATGCCGGTATTGCGACTCAAAATGTGGTTGAAAAAAAATTAAGACAGGAAGGTAAAACCCGTTTTGACCTCGGAAGAGAAAAATTTGTTGAACTCACATGGGAATGGGCTAATGAACATAAAAGTGCTATATTAAATCAATTTAAAAGATTAGGAGCATCTTTTGACCGTTCAAGAGAAAGATTTACTCTTGATAAAGGCTGTAGTGATGCGGTAAAAGAAGTTTTTGTTAAACTCTATGAAAAAGATTTAATTTATAAAGGTGCATATATAGTAAACTGGTGCCCTCGCTGTCAGAGTGCCATATCTGATATTGAAACGGATTATGAAACGGAAAAAAGCAATTTATGGGAAATCAGCTATTCATTAAAAAATGAACCGGGGGCAATCGTTGTAGCTACAACAAGACCCGAAACAATATACGGAGATGCAGCAATAGCTGTTCATCCCGATGATTATAAATATAAGGATTTGATAGGTAAAACAGTACTTATCCCGTTAACCGGAAGAGAAATTCCGATTATCGCCGATGAATATGTAGATAAACATTTTGGAACAGGCGCATTAAAGATTACACCGGCACACGACCCGAATGACTATGAAGTCGGCAAACGTCATAATTTAAAACCTATATGGGTCATTGATGAAGAAGGAAGAATGAAACATTGTGCAGAAGTTCATCCTGATGTTCAAGGCTTAACGAGAGAAGAAGCAAGACAAAAAACGGTTGAGTTATTGCAATATAACAACAGTTTGGTAAGAATAAAACCAATAGAACATAATGTAGGTAAATGTCAAAGATGTAATACAACAATAGAACCATTACTATCGGAACAGTGGTTTGTTAGAATGGCTCCTTTAGCAAAAGCAGCTATTGAAGCAGTTGAGTCGGGAAAAATAAAATTTGTACCCGAGCGCTGGACGAAAAATTACTTGGGTTGGATGACAAATATTCGTGATTGGTGTATTTCCCGTCAATTATGGTGGGGACATCAAATACCCGCATATTATAATAATGAAACAGGGGAAATGGTTGTTGCAAAAGAAAATCCTGACCCCAATAAATATACCCAAGATTCAGATGTTCTTGATACTTGGTTTTCATCAGGTTTGTGGCCGTTTTCAACAATGGGCTGGCCTAATACTGATGCGGAGGACTTTAAAAAATTCTACCCCACTTCAACGCTCGTAACAGGTTTTGATATTATATTTTTCTGGGTTGCAAGAATGATAACAATGGGTGAAGAATTTACCAAAAAGGCACCTTTTTCAACCGTCTATATCCATGGGTTAATTCGTGATGAAAACGGGCAGAAGATGTCTAAATCAAAGGGTAATACGATTGACCCCGTCGGAATTATCGACAAATACGGTTGTGATGCCTTAAGATTTACATTAACGTCATTATGCACATACGGCGGACAAGATATTAAAATCAGTGACGAAAAATTTGAATACGGAAGAAACTTTGCAAATAAAATTTGGAATGCTTCACGCTTTGTTTTGATGAACCTAAATGGTGTCGATAATAAAGAAATCGATTTTAATAACTTAACCTTAGCCGATAAATGGATTTTAAATAAATTAAATGAAACCGTAAAAGAAACAAATGACAATATCAAAGATTACAGAATCGGAGAAATGGCGCATACTTTGTATGATTTCTTCTGGAATTATTATTGCGACTGGTATGTTGAAATAGCTAAAATTCAGCTTCAGGACGAAAATTTAAAACTCAATACTCAAAGAGTTTTAAGGTATGTTCTTGATATGACATTAAGGCTTTTACACCCTGTTATGCCTCATATAACGGAATCTATATGGCAGCTGTTACCTAAAAATAGTGATGTTAAAGCTATAATGCTTTCTAAATTCCCGACTTATGAAGAAAAATTGTCATTTAAAGATGAAAATATACAAATGGAGCTTGTTTTTGAGACAATTAAATCCTTAAGAAACTTAAGACAAAGTTTTAACATTCCTGTTTCAACAAAAGTAAATATAGAAATATTAGCGGATTCAAAAGAGGAAGCTGTATTTAAAAAAGTGGAAGCATATATTCATCGTTTGGCAAGAGTTGAAAGCATAAAATATGTTGACGAAACACATAAAACCGAAAAACAATCAGCTTCATGTATAGTAAGCAATTCAAAAATTATTGTTCCTTTAGCAGGCTTAATAGACTTAAACGAAGAAATAAAACGACAAAACAAAAAGCTTGAAAAGTTACTCTCAGAGAAAAACAGTTTGCTTAGCAGAACAAATAATGAAAAGTTTATGAGCAACGCAAAACCCGAACTAATAGAACAGACAAAAAACAGAATAGAAGAAATAACTCTTCAGGAAAAAGCAATAAATAATTTAATAAATTCTTTAAAATAAAAAAGCCTCTTTTGAGGCTTTTTTATCCCTAATCTCTGACTCCGATAAGCTTCTTCTCCGATAGCAAATGCTCGTCCTTTTCGACCCAAACCTGACGAGTGGTGTAGCCCTTCTGAGGAATTATTACTTTTTTGTGTACTGCATAGTGAACATCAACAAAATTAATACTTTGAAGTTCTTCTATGTAAAAATCGGTACCGCCGCAATTAGAACAAAATTTTGTATCGGGTTTAATTTCATTGTATTCGCTGTGTGCACTTCTTTTTATATTGCAGCAAGCACATCTCACTAAATACCACTTATTTTTAATCAGTTCACCGCAGTCAGGACAGTACGCTTCTTCTACATCCAACGGGACCCTATTATGATGACATTCATGTTTTTGTTTAAAGAAATCTAAAATCATAATTTTTATATAATAATTTTTTTTTAACAGTCAAGAAAAGTTTTTATTTTTAAGTTATATTAATACGGAGAATATAAATGAATACAAAAATAGTTTATCCGAGTAAAATAATTATAATTATCTTATGAAAAAGTTTATTTTTATATTAATAATTTTGATTTTAACAAATAATTGTTCTTTTGCTAATGCAATTGATGATATAGAAAAAACTAGACTTAATTGTTTGAATACAAATAATCAATCAGATTTTTTTATGGCTGAATGTAATTATCAAGCAATTAATTTATACAATAAAGAAATTAATAAAGAATTAAAACTTTTAAAAAAAATACTAACTAAGGATAACTATAAATTATTATTAGAGTCCAATGAAAGTTGGGAAGCATATATTAAAAATAATAATTTATTATTAAAAAATTTATTTGAAAATCAAAAATATGCAGAACCACATTTAATAAGTTCAAGTATAAAATGCCAAAATTCAAAACAATATTTAGAAAAATTAATTACTATACGAAAATATTTAAGTGAAATAAACAAATAATTTATAATTAATAATTCTTTTCTATATATTTATCTATATTATTTAATCTGTTAATCCAACCATTATAATTTTTATTTTGTTGAGGTATATTATTTTTCATACGCTCATAATGTTTTTTTCTAAGTTCAACAAACTTATTATAATCCCCATTTGCTTCTTTATAATATTTTTTTGCATAATATGGACCATGATTAACGGCAGCATCAAAATACAACAATGCCATACTTTATCTTTAATTGAACTGGCCCCGGATTCTTTCCAAAAATAATCATAATATATTTTTGTTGCTTCCCCTTTAGTTATATTTTTCACATTTTGAGTCGGAATTTTATTTCGTTTATTATACCAATCATAAGTAAATTGTGTAACTCCAAGTTTTGTAGGTCCTCCTAAATCTGCTTTTCTATTACTATATCCTCCTTCTTGCGGATATAAATATTCTAAAATTTTATTAAAATCCTTATCATTTTGCCAATCTTCAATAATAGCAGCACCGCCGGTTACATGTCCTATGTCTTTTTTATAAAATATCAAAATTTAAATTTATTCTTTGAAAAATCTTTTTATCTGTTAACAGTTGTATATGAATTTTTAAATTATTATAATTACATTATGAAAAAGCTTATTTTTATATTAATAGTCATATTATTTATTACTTTCGTTACTATT
>CANQNX010000047.1 GCA_947625345.1 Candidatus Gastranaerophilales bacterium | reverse complement strand
AAAAAGAACATTTTTCAGATATTTTAGATACTATTAGACCCAAAGGTGTTATTATTTCAGGTTTGATTAAACCCGAAGGGAATGTATTCAAAAAAATCTTTTCTCATCCTGAGCCTGTAAGAATGATATATTCTTATCAAGAAGATAATAATACTTATACAAAAAGGAATATAAACACAGGAGTAAATTCTTCTTTTGAAATACTTCCCATTGAAGAGGGTAAAACTTTCAATGACATGATTAAAAAAGAATTAAAATCATTCTCTAAACTTGAAGGAAAAAGTTGTATAATTGAATAATATATAATAAAAAAGACCTCGAAATGAGGTCTTTTTTTTATGCAATTTCTTCCGTTTTATGAAGTTGAGGTTGAACATCATTTTGTTTTAATTCCTCATTTTTTGTCGGAAGCTTAATTAATTCGGCTCCGCCTTCATTTTTCTTTAGAACCATATCCTTAGTAACGGTAAATTCTTTAATGTCAGATTGTGAAGGAATTAAATACATTATATCCATCATTATTTCTTCAACAATAGACCTTAAAGCTCTTGCACCCGTTTTACGTTTAATAGCTTCTTCGGCAATTAAATCAACAGCCTCAGGCTCAAATTTTAATTCAACACCATCCATATTTAATAAGCATTGATACTGTTTTAAAAGTGCATTCTTAGGCTGCGTTAAAATATTTTTTAAAGTAGCTTCATCCAAAGGATCAAGAACGGCATAAACAGGAACCCTGCCGATAAATTCGGGAATTAATCCGAATTTTAATAAGTCTTCGGGCTGAAGTTTCTTTAACATTTTAGCGGCTTCTATTTCTTTTTCCGCTTGAGTTTTTGGAGCAGCAGCACCAAAACCGATTGTAGCGGAATCTCCGGCTCTTCTTTCAACTATTTTATCCAAGCCGACAAACGCACCACCGACAATGAAAAGAATGTTTGCAGTGTTGATTTGTATAAATTCCTGATGAGGATGCTTTCTTCCGCCTTGAGGAGGAACATTTGCCACCGTTCCTTCTATCATTTTTAATAATGCCTGTTGAACACCTTCACCTGATACATCTCTTGTTATACTCGTATTTTCCGACTTTCTTGAAATTTTATCAATTTCATCAATGTAAATTATGCCTCTTTCCGCCTTTTGAGCATCAAAATCAGCATTTTGATAAAGTCTTAAAAGTATATTTTCAACGTCATCACCTACGTATCCGGCTTCTGTAAGTGTTGTGGCATCTGCAATTGCAAAGGGTACATCCAACATTTTAGCCAAAGTTTGAGCCAATAAGGTTTTACCGCTTCCCGTAGGACCTACTAAAAGTATATTACTTTTTTGTATTTCTACCTGCTTTTCATCGGCAGTTAAATTATGAGCTATACGTTTATAATGATTATAAACCGCAACAGATAAAACTTTTTTCGCATCATCCTGACCAATAATATATTCATCAAGATATTTTTTAATTTCATGGGGTTTTGGAACCTTTGTAATGTCGGCTTCTTTTATTTCTGGCTCTGTTTGTTTGTCCTTATTATCAAGAAACTCTTCATCCAAAATTTCATTACAAAGTTCGACACACTCATCGCAAATATAAACATCAGGTCCTGCTATAAGCTTTTTAACCTGTTCTTGTGTTTTACCGCAAAATGAGCATTTTAAGCGACTGTCATCCATTGCTGCCATTAATTATATCTCCTGACTTGGTTTTGGTGTTGTGTTAGCCATAACAACTTTATCAATCATACCATATTCTAAAGCTTCTTCAGGGGTCATAATATAATCCCTGTCTGTATCTTTTTCAATTTTTTTAATAGATTGACCCGTATTTTTAGCTAATATTTCATTCAATGACTTCTTTATTCTGATAATTTCAGCTGCCTGAATTTCAATATCGGTAGCTTGACCTTGCGCTCCGCCTAAAGGTTGATGTATTAATACTCTTGAGTGAGGAAGAGCCATTCTCTTACCTTTTGTGCCTGATGATAACAAGAAAGCACCCATAGATGCAGCTTGTCCCAAACATATCGTTGAAACATCCGCTCTTATGTGCTGCATAGTATCATAAATGGCAAATCCTGCCGTTACGCTTCCTCCCGGTGAATTTATGTATAACATTATATCTTTTTCGGGATTTTCACTGTCTAAAAGTAATAACTGCGCAACTATCAAGTTAGCTACCATATCATCAATCGGGGTACCTAAAAAGATTATTCTTTCTCTCAATAACCTTGAAAAAATATCAAATGATCTTTCACCTCTTGATGATTGTTCTATAACTACCGGTACAAAACTCATATTTTTTACCTTTCTAATCCTGTTTATTATTTGTATATGTTACTTTTGCATTATCAATTAATATTCTTGTAACTTTTTCCGTTACTATTTGTTGATTAATTGAATTTAATATACTGTTATTTTTTTGAATTTCAGCAACAATGTTTTCCATAGTTGTATTATAAATTTGAGCCATATAAGCAATTTTATTTTGGATATCTTCTTGTGTAATGGTAACATTCTCAGTTTGAGCGATTTTACCTATAATCAATGAAGTTTTTATTCTTTTAACTGCTTCTTCTTTCATTTGTGCATATACTTTATCGTGACCTTCTTGTTCGAGCATTTTATTAAAGTTTCCGCCTTGCATATTAATTCTCTGTTGGAATTCACCCATTAATGCACGAATTTCTCTGTTTATCATGGGTGTTTGTATATCAATATTTATTTTTTCAAATAAAGTATCAAATATTTTTGTTGCTACTCTTTTTTCATTTTCTGCTTTTTCGGTATTTTGCGCAAACTTACTTATATCTTCTTTTAATTCATCTAAAGTGTTAAACTTGGAATTTACTTTTTTAGCAAGTTCATCATTAATTTCAGGTAATACTTTTTCCTTAATCGCATTCATTTTAATATTAAACTCGGCATCTTTACCCTTTAATTTTTCATCATGATATTCATCAGGGAATTTAACATTAATTTTAAATTCTTCACCTATTGACTTATCAACTAATTGTTCCGCAAAACCGGGAATAAAATTAGAATGAGCCAAATCAAGCATATACCCTTTTGCACTGCCGCCTTTTATTTCTTCTCCGTCAACATATCCGTCAAAATCAATGTTTACTATATCCGTATTAATTGATTTTCTGTCAGTTACATCATTTAAAGTTGCATATCTGTCAGCTATTACTTTTAACTCTTTATC
The DNA here is from genome assembly GCA_947625345.1 of Candidatus Gastranaerophilales bacterium. Lineage (GTDB taxonomy): Bacteria > Cyanobacteriota > Vampirovibrionia > Gastranaerophilales > Gastranaerophilaceae > Avigastranaerophilus. The sequence goes on along the minus strand of CANQNX010000047.1, from coordinate 8,486 downwards.
TATAACATCATCGGCATTTTTATATTCTTCTACTTCTATTTCCATTCCTTTATATTCACATAAATTTACTTCAGGCTTTAATTCTAATTTTGCAGTAACTTTTAATGACTTATCTTCACCAAATTCATAATACTCAACATTAGGAGGGATAACTAATTCAAAATTATTTTCCTGAATTGTATTTTCAAAAATAGTAGGAAGAAGATTATCAAGTACTTCTTTTTGAAGTGCAGCAATTCCCACATACTTTTCTAATATATTTTTAGGAGCTTTACCTTGTCTGAAACCCGGAACATTTACTCTTTGAGCAAGCCTTTTACATGCTTTATCATACTCCCATGAAGAAACAGATGATTCTATTTCTATATTAAGTTTTACTTCATTGTTTTCTAATTTCTCAATTGTTACTGTCATTTAATATCACCTTTTCTGTCTTATTCTGTTACACAATTCCTTTTCATGGCATTTTAATTTTTTTACCACAAATAAATTATAACATGAATATAAATTATTCAAATACAACAGACGGTATAAAGATTATATGATATAATTAAATGTGTATTTAATGTGAGGATTTTTATGAAAAATATATTAATTTCTTTATTTTTATTATACTTATTACAAGGTATTTCTTTTGCTTCACAATTCGGAGGAATGGATGCAGGTTCTCTTAACAGTCAATATATGAAAGATTTAAGAATACATGAAGCAGTTACACGAGCTAAAAATAAAAGCGCAATTATAAATACTCAAAAAGCTGAAACAAAAAAAGAAGAAGAAATTAATATTAAATCCATTGTTTTTGTTAATAACAATGTTATTCCCTCACAAACTCTTATTTCACTCGTTAAAGATAAAATTAATCAACCTCTGAATGCAGAAAATTTAGCAGCAATCAGAAAAACAATTATGAAATATTACCAGTCCTTAGGTTATTATTCAGCATTACCTACTATTGTTTCCCAAAATTCCGAAGGTGAAATAGTTATCCAAATTGAAGAAGGTTCAAAAAATTCCATAACAATTCAAGAATAATTATAATCTTTGAATTTCAATAATAGTTAATTTTATTTATACTTTTTTCTGATTAATTCTAAACCATATTTTCGTAAACTAAAAATGAATATGTATATTTTACTGTTCACTTAAGTTTACGGGAAGTGTGTTATGGGCAAATTGCCAAAATTTTTTATTGTCTGGTGCGTTATTATATCTTTTTTTAATTCATTTGCTTTTGCGGAAAATGACATCGTTTATCTCGGCAAAGACGTAGAAATTGAAAATACTCAAGATAATCCAAGATTGGTAAATCTTACTCCGCAACAATATAAGACTTTAGATACCATTGAAAAACGTATCTACAGCAACTCTTTCGCTTTTGAGAATACCATTGACAGACTTGAAAGACTTGAAATGGACTTATTTCATGAAATTCAAAAAGGCTCTCCCACTCAAAGAATTAATACCCTGCGTATTGAAAGTGCCAGAGTAAAAATAAGAGGAACAGCAATGACTCCGATGATGAATGATGTATTTAATCAAAAATATATTAACCCGAGAAGCAGTGCATATTATGACGACGTCGGAATCATTGACGGTCTGATTCGCCTTTGGTGGCCTGATTTTTATGCCACTTTAAGTGAATACAGAAAATATAAAGAAGCAACTTTTTATTAACTTTTATTAATATATATTCAATATATATGTTATATATAAACAAAGAAGGGAATATAAATAATATAAGATAATAAGAAATGTAATTATTCTTTATTACTTATTTTCCTTCACTCCTTTTCTCCATAACAAGACTGTGGTCGCGATGCGACCTTTTTTTTGCTTAATTATTTACAATATAATAAAAACCCCTCTTTAATTGAGAGGGGAGTTATAAGAAGAGACCATTGTTGTTTTATACGTTTGCACTAAAGGTAGTTATGGGTTGACCTTCCCTCATTAACTGCCCTAATGCATAAATTTGAGCTTGATATTTTCTGATTTTCTGAGCTGTTTCACCGGAAAATACCTTGTTTGATTCTTCAAGAAAGTCAACAAAAGGATTAACAGTTATATTTTCAATTTCCTGCTTTACAACTTTCTGAACTTGTTGAATTGTTCTTTTCGGGAGTGCTATATTAAAACCGAACGGTTTTTTTAATATTAAATTATTTTCTTCCATAAGTTAGTACAGTTTCCTCTTCTAATTTACTTTTCGGAATATTTTTATTAAACTTTAATGATTTTTTGTAAATTGTAAAAAAACTTAATAACTTTGTTACAATTTGTGTAAACATTGAATTTTAGATGTATAAACTATATTGAAAGTTATGGGATATATAGCAAATTTTTTTTTTACGATTATTAAAAAATTAGAAATTAAGACAAATTAGCATGATAAGCAAAATTCAAAATAATAAAATAAACAACGAAATAAAATATAAAAATAAACAACAATCATTCAAAGGTCCAATGACGGGTGCAGTTGCATTATTAAGAGGATTAAATAAAAAACCGGCATTAGGTGCATGTGCTGTTGATATTTGTTCTATGGTTACTCCAAGAACGGTTATTGAAACAAAAAACAGAGGACCGCAATCGGGAATAGAAACATTAATCAGAGAAGGCAGCAGTTGTCTTTTACATGCCTGTTTGGGTTTAATAGGTTTTGGTGCCGCAACACTGATTTCCGGAAAATTTAATAATAAATACGGAGTAAAAGCTCAGAATATTATTGCAAACAGTGAAACCATAAATAATATGTCATCACTGTGGGAAAAAACCGGCGGAAATCAAAAGGAATTCTTCAAAGAATTTTTAAATAATATTCAAGGTTTAAACGGCAGTCAATGGCGCAATATATCAGAAGAAGGACAAAAAGTAATAACGGAAAATCTTGTCAAAATCTCTGAAAAAAGAGCACAATTAACCTCACAAAACGGGATTGGCAAGAAAGAAATAGCAAATGAAATAAAAGCCTTAAAAGGAATTGTTACCGCACAAATCATAAAAGATACCGGTGCTGAAGCCTCATATACATTAAATGCAATAAAAGACAGTGCGGGCAATATAATACATAAAAGCGTATCCTCATCAGCGAGTGAATTAGTTGATAATGCTTTGACCTTGTCGGATGCATTAAAAACAAAATCAAAAGAAAAATTACCGGAGTTTATTAAAGCTTTAAAAAATAACAAGAATATAGCCACAATATTAGGACTTGGAATATGCTCTTTAATGTGTATTTCAATCCAGCCTATAAACCGTTACCTTACAAAGAAAAGAACCGGTAAAGACGGATTTGTCGGTGTTAAAAATAAAGAAGCGGATAAATCAAAAGGATTTAAAGCGCTAAAAACAGGTCTTGGTCTTGCGTTTCCTATATTTGGTATATCTACCATAGGCAAACCCTCGGAACTTCTATCAAAAGTCCAATTTAACAGTAAAATTCCGGCTTTAAACCATTTCAAACTTGTTTATAGTTTAACTATTTGTTCAAGATTTATGTCCGCAAGAGATAAGAATGAACTTAGAGAAAGCGTTATTAAAGATACTCTCGGATATACTAACTGGCTATTGTTAGGCGGTGTTGTCTCAAAATTAGCAGCCAGAGCAATAGGCGGTAAAGAACTAATTAATAATCCGCTTCAACAAACCGGACAAAAAGGTGTTAAATATGCTGCAAAATGGCTCACAAAATCCTCAGTGAAAACCTTTGACGAAGTTCTTTTGCCTAAATCAAAAGAGATTGTCAAAAACGGGAAATTAATGAATTTTTCTCAGCTTTTAAAGAATGCGGACAGCGCAACTAAATCTAAGATTGCCAAGATTGCTATGTCACAATTTGCAGGTTACTTATATTCCGGTTTAGTTTTAGGTATAGGGATTGCTAAACTTAATATCTTCATTACAAAACAAGTACAATCAAAAAAAGATGCAAAGAAACAAATGAATGAAGAAATATCAAAGCAAGATAAAATAGATACAAGTTATATTGCTAAAACTGAAAATAAAACAAATTCCGTATTCAAAGACTTTAATTAATTTGTTATAATTTACCATAGAGGTAAAATTATAATGGCTATAGATATAAAAAAAGCAATAAATAAAGCTCTCAGCCCTGAATATATATCTGCGCTTAAAGATGCAACCGATACAGCGGATAAACATAAAGTCAAAATATTTCTTATAGGCGGAATTGTCAGAGATTTATTTTTAAATTTACCAATTAAAGATATTGATATTGCCGTTCAAGGTGATGCCGTTAAATTTGCTGATATTCTTAATAAAGAAAAAGGCTGCAAAATAATTTCAATTCAGGAAGACCTTAAAACGGCGAAAGTAGAATTTAAAAATAAAACAGTTATTGACTTTGCATCTACGAGGTGCGAACAATACAATTCTTCAGGTCAATTACCAACCGCTTTTGATTTTGGATGTGAATTATCTCAAGATGTAAAAAGACGTGATTTTTCAATCAATACTTTAGCTGTTCAACTTTCAAAAAAGGAAAATTATAAATTAATTGATTATTATCTGGGGCAATTTGATATTGAAGCTAAAAAAATAAGAGTACTTCACTATAGAAGCTTTAATGACGACCCTTCAAGAATTATAAGAGCACTAAAATTTAAAAAAAGATTTAACTTTAATTACGAAAATCAAACGTATTTTTTAATGCAGCTTTATTTAAATAATGTTGAATCCAATATACCATTAAGCAGGATTAAAGATGAATTGAAACAATATTTTAAAATAAATAAAAAAAATATATATTCAGAATTAATAAATACAAATGCTTATAAATTAATAACAAAGTCACCTATAAAAGAAATAAATGAAAATCTTTTAAAAGATTTATCAAAATACAGGCTATATAATAAAGAAAATAAATGGTTTATATATTTTAGTTTACTTCTTTTAGAGCAAAAAAATATCCCACAAAAACTTAATCTCACATCAGAAGAAAAAGAAATAATTTCCGATGTAAAAGTTTTATTAAGCACAAAAAAAACTAAAAATAATTATGACATATATAAAATGTTTTATGATAAGCACAATTTAGCATTATGTATATATTATTTAATAAGTGAAGACAAGAGTGTATTAATATACTTAGAAAATTTAAAAAATATAAAAGTAAAAATTAATGGCAAAGATTTGCTTAAGCTTAATATTAAACCTTCAAAACACTTCGGAGAAATTTTTGAACAAGTTTTAAAGGAAAGAATAAAAGGTAAAATAAACACAAAATCAGACGAAATAAAATATGTAAAAAATCTTATAAAAAAAGTATAGGACTATAAAGTCCCATACTTTTATAATTATTTAATTCTTTAAATTCGGCAAATTAATTTTTCAGCTTGTTCTTTGAGCGTTTCAGCCTTATCAACGTGTTCCCAAGGAACATCAATATCTGTTCTGCCCATATGACCGTATGCTGCAAGCTTTTGATAGAACTTACCGCCATTTTTAGAAGGTAAATTTCTTAAATCAAAATAATTAATAATAGCAGCAGGAGTCAAATCAAAATTTTCTCTTATAAGATGCATAATATCATCGTCAGAGATTTTACCGGTACCGAATGTTTCAACATAGATGGAAACAGGCTGAGCAACACCGATAGCATAAGCTAATTCGACTTCACATTTATCCGCTAATTTTGCAGCCACGATATTTTTAGCAACATATCTTGCCGCATATGCAGCACTTCTGTCAACTTTAGTAGGATCTTTACCTGAGAATGCACCGCCGCCGTGTCTTGAATAGCCACCATAAGTATCAACAATTATTTTTCTGCCCGTCAAACCTGCATCTCCCTGAGGACCGCCGATTACAAATCTGCCTGAAGGGTTTATTAAATATTTTGTTTTTTCATCAGGTTTTAATTCTTCATTAGAAAATACGTAATTTATAACATTTTCAATAATATCCCGTCTTAAAATTTCCTGAATTTTAATATTATCTTCATATCCGTTAATAACCTCATCATGCTGAGTTGAAATAACAATTGTATCAATTCTGACAGGTTTTCCGTCCTCATATTCAACCGTAACCTGAGACTTACCGTCAGGTCTTAAATAATCCATAATTCCTTGTTTTCTGACCTGAGATAATCTGTATGCCAACTTATGAGCCAAACTTATAGGTAACGGCATTAATTCCGGAGTTTCATTACAAGCATAACCGAACATAATACCCTGATCACCGGCACCAATGTTTTCCGATTCATCTTTTGTAACGGAAGCATTATTATCTCTAGCTTCCAAAGCTTTATTTACGCCGCTTGCAATATCACAGGATTGCTCATCAATACTTGTAATAACAGCACATGTTTTACTGTCAAATCCGCCTGAAGATTTACCGCAATAACCTATATTTTCAATTGTAGTTCTAACCACATGCGGAATATCCACATAACAAGAAGAGGTTATTTCACCAACAACTAAAACCATACCTGTTGTGGCTGTTGTTTCGGCAGCAACTCTCGCTTTTGAATCGAGAGTTAAAAATTCATCCAATATTGCATCTGAAATTTGATCGCAAACCTTATCAGGATGACCTTCGGTTACGGATTCCGATGTAAATAAATATTTTTTAGAACTCATGTTATTTCTTTCTATATATTTTTTACTTAAAAATTTTTACCTTAAAAATTTTACTTTAAAGATATAAACCGGTCAAATAAATATAGAGATTTTATACTTAAATTTAAGTTATTTTAATTTAAATTTTCTTTGAAAAATTTTTCTATTTTGTCAAACGGGATTATATCTTTTTTATCATATAAATCCGTATGTGAAGCATTTGGAATAATCATAAGTTCTTTATTGTCACCTTTAAGTTTTTTGAAGGCATCTTCAGAGAAGTATCTGCTGTGAGCTTTTTCTCCATGAATCATTAATACCGCACTTCTTATCTCATTAGAAAATGACAAAATAGGCTGATTTATAAAGGACATACAACCTGTAACGTTCCAACCTTCATTGGAATTTAAAGAACGTTTATGATATCCTCTTTTAGTTTTATAGTAATCATAGTAGTCTTTAACAAAATAAGGTGCATCATCGGGTAAAACATCCGGTACGCCACCGCCTCTTTTATACGTACCTGATTTATAGTCTTCAATTCTCTGGGCATTTAAACTTTTTTTCATTTCATATCTGCCATTTTCATCCGTTTTATCAAAATATCCGTATGTATTAACTCTTGACATATCATACATTGTGGAAGCAACAGTAGCTTTTATTCTTGTATCAAGTGCCGCAGCATTTACTGCCATACCGCCCCAACCGCATATACCGATTATACCGATTTTTTCGGGATCAACATTTTCCTGAACAGATAAGAAATCAACTGCAGCCATAAAATCTTCGGTATTAATATCAGGAGAAGCCACATATCTCGGCTCACCGCCGGATTCACCCGTAAAAGACGGATCAAATGCAATTGTTAAAAATCCTCTTTCCGCCATTTCCTGTGCATACAAACCCGAAGATTGTTCTTTTACTGCTCCAAAAGGTCCTGAAACTGCTATTGCAGGCAATTTCCCTTTATATTTTTTTGGAATATACATATCTGCTGCTAAAGTTATACCGTACCTGTTACGGAACGTTACTTTTTTATGATTTACTTTATCACTTTTTTCAAAAACTTTATCCCATTTATTATCTAATTTTAAATTTTTAGCTTCTGCCATGTTAATTCCTCCAAAAATTAAAAATAACACTATAAAAAATAACAAAAACTTATTTAACATTTTAAACCTCAATTTCTTTAATTATTTTAGCAGGATTACCCGCAACTATACAATATTTTGGAACATTTTTTGTAACTACGCTTCCTGCAGCGATAATGGCTCCTTCATTAATCTGAACCCCGGGAAGAATTGTACAATCAGAGCCTATCCATACATTATCGGATATTTTTACTGCTGCAAGTGTTAAATTAGCCCGTTTTTTCGGATTATATTCATGATTTAATGTTGCAATAGTAGTATTATGTCCTATTAAAACATTATCGCCTATATCAATTCCCCCTTGATCCTGAAAACGACAACAAGAATTTATAAATACATTTTTACCTATTTTAATATTTTTTCCGCAATCAGTGTAAAACGGAGGGAATAACCGAAAACTTTTATCAACCTTTCTTCCCGTCAACTCCGTAAATATATCTACGATTTCTTCAGGGCTATGATATTTATTATTCAAATCCATAGTTAATTTAATAGCTTCCTGACTTAATTTATTAAACATTTCAAATAATTCGGAACCTGATTCTACATATGTTTTATTGTACATCATCTCTCTAAATTTACTCAGATTCATTCTTTTTATCTTCTCCGTGTTATATAGGCTTAATACTTGTGAAAATTATAACTTAAAACAAAATTATATATAAGTCCCATTTTATAAGGGTTGATTTTTTAGTTTTAGCGTATAATAATTTAAGAGTGAAGCGAGTTTGCTTTATATGACAAATAAATAGCG
>CANQNX010000046.1 GCA_947625345.1 Candidatus Gastranaerophilales bacterium | reverse complement strand
GGAGGGATTGGTAATATTACGGGTAATTTTATAGGTAATTATGTTATATCAAAAGGAACAAACGGCTCGGCTATGGGCGGTGCCATAATGAATTATTCAGGTAGTATATCTGAAGACGGTATAACAGGAAATTTTATTAATAATTATGTATACTCTGAATATGGTTCAAGTCAAGGCGGTGCGATAGCAAATCAAGGCTCCGGTATCGCTGCAAACGGAACAATAACAGGTGATTTTATAGGTAATTATGCAATAAATGAAAAGGGATATGCCCAAGGCGGTGCTATATATGTAAATTATGGTAACACCGGAGGAAAAGGTATAGAGGGTAATTTTATTAATAACTTTGTATATTCCGAGGACAGTTATGCTCAAGGCGGTGCGATAAGCGGTACTGTTGCTCAAAACGGAATTATGAAAAGTGACTTTGTAAATAATTATGCATATTCTAAAAATTCTTATGCTCAAGGCGGTGCAATATATTCTCAATCGGGATATATTGCCGTAAATGGATTAGAAGGTAATTTTATTGGTAATTATGTAATAAGTGACGGAAATTACGCTAAGGGCGGTGCATTATGTGTTTCGGGTGGGATTGCCTCTAACGGGGCAATAACATCGGATTTTATAGGTAATTATGCAATATCTAACGGAAATAATTCTTATGCATCAGGCGGAGCAATAGATTCCGGATATGGAGGGATGTATGGACGGCTTGGTTTCAATGGTGATTTTATAGGAAATTATGCTGCCGCATACGGAGAAAACAGTTATAGTCAAGGTGGTGCTATACATAGTAATTCGGGTCAATTTGTAACAAATGGTGTAATGGAAAGTGATTTCATATTTAACAGTGCTTATTCAAAATATTCATATTCTCAAGGCGGTGCCGTTTGGAATGGGACAAGTTTCGGTTCTGAAATTATTGGAGATTATTTATATAATTCTGCAATAAGTGACGGAGGATACAGTCAGGGCGGTGCTGTTTTTAATTCGGGCGGTTTTGCCGCATCAAGCAGTTCAAATGTGACAAGTAATTTTATCGGAAATAGTGCCGTATCTAAAGGTGATAACGGGTATAGTCAAGGCGGTGCTTTGTTTAACGGAGGAGCGGTCGCTGCTTTAGGTTTTACGGGTGATTTTAATGAAAACTATGCTGCCGCATACGGTGAAAATGCATATGCCCAAGGCGGAGCTGTTTATAATGCAGGCGGTTTTACGACAAACGGTACAATAAATAGCAATTTTTCAGATAACACCGCTTATTCTGAAAAATCATATGCTCAAGGTGGAGCTATATATAATTCTGCAAGTATGTCGGGTAAAATAAATGCTAATTTTACAAATAATAAAGCTTATTCTGCACAATCTTATGCATATGGCGGAGCTGTTTGTAATGAAGGTGGACAATTCGGTATAAATGGCTTGGTTTCTCAATTTATAAATAATTCTGCAATTGCCGTTGAGGGTGATGCATATGGCGGAGCTATTTACACAAAACAGGGAAATGTGGGAGTATATAGTTTTGATTCCGATTTTTCAGGTAACTTGGCATATACTAAAAACGGAAATGCCTTTGGCGGAGCTATTTATCATGATAATACGAGCATGGGAAGAGATGGCGGCATAACGGGTAATTACATAAATAATGCAGCAATTTCAGAGAACGGAGATGCTCTCGGCGGTGCAATATACTCTGATACAACAACAACCGGATACGGTTTTGGTGAATTTAAAAATTCTTCATTTATCGGCAATCGGGCTATAGCCGGTCAGGGTAAAACTGCTCACGGTGGTGCAATATATCTGAAAAATGGTGAAATTAATATTTCTGCCGACGGTGATACTGTTTTTATATCCGATAACTATGTTCAAAAAAACGGTAATGAAAAAGATAATGAAGCAATATTCGTTGAAGCTGGCAGTGTTAACTTTAAAGCTGTAAATAACGGTAAACTAAAAATTAATGATAAAATTAACGGTTCGGATGTTTATAATTTGACCTTTAATTCAGATAATACGGGAGTTGCTGATATAGGTAATGATATTATTAATGCTGATATTCAAAATTCAAATATAACGATGAATGTTAGTGAAGGAAGATTTTTAAATAATAATAATTCCTTAACTCTAAACAATTCCGTATTGAATATAGGATATACAGACGTTAATAATATTAATTTTAATAATTTGACCATAGAAGACGGCACTATTAATATAGACAGAGCGGATGCCGATTTACAGACAAAACAAATGGGAAGAGTCAGTGCTGATGTTTATAATGTTGAAGGTGCAAAGATAACAATAAATGATGTCAGAGTGTTAAATGATGCTAAAAATGCTGTTACTCCGATATTATTTGCGGATTCCGATTTGAAAGAGAATGTAGAATCAAATGCATTTGAAGCTCTTGCGCCAATTTATAAATATGCAATAACATATAGTAATGACGGAACATACGGTGACGGCGGATATATGGTATTTTCAAGGAAAGAAGTGAATCCTGCCGTTATGGCATCTCCGGTTGCTCAGCAATTGGGCGGTTATGCTGCAATGAGTCAGGCTCTTGATTATTCTTTTGAGTTTGCCGATAAATTCTCGGATTTACCTTCCAAAACATTTGCGGCAATGAAAAATGCTAATAAATATGCCATAAATGAAGCTGAATCAACAAAATATATAAATAATGAGATAAATAATAACGGTTTATGGGTAAGACCATATACCTCGTTTGAAAATGTACCTTTAAAGAACGGATATAGAGTAAATACAATAAACTACGGTACTATAATCGGCGGTGATACAAACTTAATGGAACTTAAAAACGGTTGGAATGCGGCATATACGGGTTATGTCGGATATAACGGTTCCAATCAGCACTACAGCGGAATCCACACCAATCAAAATGGCGGTATATTGGGTACAAGCGCAACATTTAATAAAGGTAAGTTCTTTACCGCTTTATCTTTAGCAACAGGTGCCAATATAGGAAATTCCGATACAATGTACGGAAGTGAAAATTTCACAATGTTAATGGCAGGGGCTGCATCTAAATCAATGTATAACCTTGAATTTGCGGAAGGTAAATTTATAATACAGCCTTCATTCTTAATAGGGTATACTTTTGTCAATACTTTTGATTATAAAAATGCCGCAGGGGTTAATATAAAATCCGATCCTTTACACGCAATTCAGTTAAGACCTAACATTAAACTTGTTCAAAATACTAAAAACGGTTGGCAGCCTTATTTATCCGCAGGTATGGTTTATAATATTATGGATAAAACACAGGTTTATGCCAATGAAATTGAATTGCCGTCTTTAAGTATAAAACCTTATGTTGAATATGGTTTGGGTGTATCAAAACAGTATAAAGATAAATATACCGGATATTTGCAGGCTATGGCAAGAAACGGCGGGAGAAGAGGTATAGCTCTTTCTTTCGGCTTAAGATATGCCTTAGACGATAATGTATTTAAAGGAATTAAAAAGAAAACAGATGTTTTGTATACTCCTTCCGCTATAGAAAAATTGTAAGCGTATTTATAACTGTTACTCATTATTTTTACTGATGCTTAAAAATAAGGACAAAGGTATGAGTAAAAATGCTATAAGTGCAAAAATTGCAAAAACGTCTGTATAAGCTATAAGTTTAGATTGTACCGCCATGGATTTATACAAATATGCATTTGCTTTTGTATGTGCATATATTGAATCTGCAGGATATGAGAAGGCATGAATCAAACTTGATATTTTCTGTTGAAATAAGAGATTAAATTCCGATAAATTTTTTACTAAAAAAACCTGATGCATTTGACTGTGACGAGCAACCATTGTTGAAGCAACAGAAGCTACTACCGCCATTGTTGTTGATTTACATAAGTTATGCAGACTTGCTCCGTTTGATAGTTCAATTTTCGGTAATGTGCCTAAAACTAAGGTTGAAACAGGTACGAATATAAGAATTATTCCGATTCCCATAATTATGTTCGGTATTGAAATATATATAAAGGATGCGGATAAATTAAGGTTTGAATACATTAATACCGATATGGCGAGAAAGAAAAATCCGAAGGATATAAGTATCCTGTTATCAAAAATTTTCATTAAAGGATTAATTAATATAATCATTATAAAACTTGAAATTATTCTCGGGGCAATGGCATAACCGCTTATCATTGCCGTATATCCCATTAAATTTTGCATATATTGCGGCAACAAAACAATTGTTGAAAATACTATCATATTAACTGATGCACTTAAAATTGTTCCTAAAAAGAAGTTTTTATCTTTAAATATTCTTAAATTTACCAACGGATTTTTATATTCCAATTCCCAAACTATAAAGAAAACAAAAGAGCAAACAGAAAATCCGGCGAGCCAAGAAATCCAAGCACAGTCAAACCAATTGTATTGCTGCCCTTTATCTAATACTATCTGCATTGATAAAAGCCATAATACTAAAGCTATCATGCCTAAAAAATCTATTTTTTTTATGTTTTTTCTTACTTCAAGTTCATCAATATTAGCATGTATCATAGCTAAAGATAATATTCCGACGGGAATATTAACTAAATAAATCCATTGCCAATCGGCATTATCAACAATAAAACCTCCGAAAGTAGGACCTAAAATGGCAAATATCATAACTGCAATCCCGAATAAACTCATAGCTATACTTCTTTTATCATTTGGGAATGCTGAAAGCAGTATAGACTGTGCAATGGGTGTCATCGGACCTCCGCCTATCCCTTGAATAAGCCTTCCTATTACCATTATATTTAAATTTGGAGCTAAGGCACATATCAAAGAACCTATGGTAAAAATGGAAACAAAAACTTTTAAAAATGTTTTACGCCCCATTAAATTTTCAAGCCAGCCGGTCATTAATATTAAACAGGCATTCGCTATCATATATGAAGTTATAACCCAATTTGCTTCATCCGTTGTTGAACCGAAATATCCTGCAATGTGAGGTATTGCGACATTTGTTGCTGATGTCGCAAGACAGGAAAAGGCTGTCGGTATTAATATTGACAATGAAATTAACCATAACGGTGTTTTGTTTTTGGAATTTGCGGTTTCCATTGTTATTTAACCTTTACCTCGGGTACTACTGACATTCCGGGGACTATGTTATAGTTTGATATATCTTCTTTGAATATAATTTTTACGGGAACTCGTTGTACTATTTTTACATAGCTCCCTACCGCATTTTCGGGCGGAAATAAACTCGCTTTTGCACCTGTTGAGCGTTGAATACTTTCAACTTCTCCTTTAAATGTTTTTCTTCCGTAAGTATCTATCTTTATTTTTACACTTTGCCCTTTTTTCATATTCGCAATTTGTGTTTCTTTAAAATTAGCAACCACCCATACTTTTTGCGGTACTATTGATAATAAAGGTTGTGCCGTTTGAACGTAGTTTCCTTCTTCCACATTTTTATTAGTTACAAGCCCTGTTTGCGGAGAATATATTTTTGTGTAGGATAAATTTAGTTTATCCTGCTCAATTTCCGCTTCTAATCTTTTTACCGATGCCGTTATTTCGTCATATTTCGCTTTTGATGCATTACTCTTTGATTCACAAACCTCTGATTTGGTTTTACTTTCTTCATAATCTTGTTTTGAAACTATCCCTTTTTCATACATTTTTGAATATCTGTTATAATCCTCTTTTGCAAAATTTAATTCCGCCTCATCTTTTTTTACTTCGTTTTCTGCGCTTATCAACATTGCTGATGCTTCTTTTAACTTGGCTTGAGTTTGTTCTAATTTAACTTTGTAGTCATTCGGGTCAATTTCAAGAATTAATTCTCCTTTTTTAATCTCCTGATTATCATCAACGGACAATTTAATAACCGGACCCGGCACCCTCGGAGCTACCGTAATTATATGTCCTTCTATAAATGCATCATCTGTGGATTTATAATAAACCGAGTGTATTGAGTATAATATTCCGCATATTATAAAAATTATTGCCGTAACAGAAGGAATAAGTACTCTTTTTTTCATATATTCAGGTCTGTCATCTTCTTTTTTTGTTGTTAATGTTTCTTCCTCTGCCATGTGTTTCTCTCTCTCTTAAATTTGTAAATTTACTTTATCTCTTATGTTTCTGTATATTTTATCCATTATTTCAAGAAAAAATTCTAATTCATCCGTTTTAATATCTTTAGTAATGATTTTTCTTAACTCCATTGTAGTGGGGGTTATAAAATCCGCTAATTCTTTGCCCTTCTCTGTTACTGTTATTTTATGTATTTTTCTGCCGTTGGAATCATCTGTTCTCTTAACATAACCTTTATTTTCAAGAATATTAATTATTCTGCTTACATTTGCTCTGTCTTTTAAAGTAATTTCCGATATTTGTCTTTGATAAAGCTCCTTATTTTCTACTAAAAGAGAAAGTATCAAAAATTGTTCGGGAGTAACGGGAAACTTTTTTTCGTTAAATGTTTGAGAAGATAAACATCTTGAAAGTGTTCCCGTCGTGAACAGCATTGTACCTATTCTTTTTCCTAAGATATGTTTCGGCATGTTTTAAAATCTTTTTGTTTGATATAAAATATTTGTGTTGTAATTATAACACAAAGAAAAAACCGGAACACTAATCATGAAAAAAATTTTTTTAATAATACTGTTATTTTTGGTATTTATGATGCCTTCATTTGCAAAACAGCAGGAAAATAATCAAAAATACATAAAAAATAATCTGACATATCTAAATTTAGAGTGGTGGCAAAATTATAATGATGAAATTTTAATTGAGCATCTTAAAAAACTTTTTGAATCAAATTATGATTTAAAAAATGCACTTTTAAAGGTTAAAGAAAGTGAAAAATTAGCTAAAATTCAGCTTATAAATGAACTTCCTTCTTTAAGAACGGATTCTTTTGTTTCAAGAGATTTTCGCTCATCTGTTCAACGCTTTGGAGATATGGAAATACCTAACTTTTCTCAAAGTAATTTTCAGTTTCCTTTGACTATGAGCTATGAAGTTGATATTTGGGGTAAAAACAGGTTAAAAACAAAAAGCGCTAAAAAGGATTTGGAAATTGTTAATCAAGCTCAAAGAGCTTCTTATATAAGGATAACATCAGAGTTTTGCGCACTCTATTTTAACCTCATTAAAACTGATAAGCTTTTGGAAATTCAAAATGAACTTATAAATATTCAAAGTGAAATAGTTAAAAAAGTTGAATTAAAAAATGAAGCAGGTTTATGCCCTATAGAAGACGTTTTAAACGAGCAAAAATATTTAACTGTTTTAAAAGAAGAGAAAAATAACCTCGAAGAGAAACAAGATGTAATTATAAATAACCTGAAAGTATATTTAACAACGGATTCTGCCATAAAAAGAAACAGTTATGAAGGAGTAATAATACCTGATAAAATACCTTTGGAAATCAGTTCGGAAATAATAGAAAAAAGACCTGATTATATTCAACAGGAGGCAAACATAGAAAGAGCGGGATATGATGTTAAAATAGCGAGACGAGAAATGCTTCCTCAATTTGTAATCTTCGGTCAAATAGGTTTGAATGCATACAGATTAAGTAATTTATTTAATACTCCGTCACACCTCGCAAATGCAGGTGTTATGCCTTCATTTGATTTCTTTTTTGCGGGAAGAAAACTTAATTTTCTTCAATTTAAAAAATATCAGTATGAAGAAGCAATAAATAATTACAGAAAAACTATTTTGGAGGATATAAAAGAGGTAAACTTAGGGCTGTTCGGATATAAAACTGCTGTTAAAAACTACGAGGAAAGTGTTGAAAGACTTAAAAGACAAAATAAAATATTTTCGCTTCTTAAAGACAAAAAGTCTATAGGGTCAGCTTCAGATCTTGATATTCTATACGGGAAAGAAGCTGATTTAACGGTTAAAAAAGAAGAAGTTTCAAATAAAATTAACTGCCTTATTTCAACAATTTCACTATATAAATCAGTCGGAGGCATAAATTTATATAAATTGACCGAAGATATTTAAATTGTTCTTTTATATAAGGGCTTCTTTAATTGTAATACCTAAATCAGCAGGGTTTTTACAAACTCTTACTCCGCTTGAGGATAAAGCAGCCATTTTGCTTGCTGCAGTTCCTTTGCCTCCCGATATTATAGCTCCGGCATGCCCCATTCTCTTGCCTTCGGGAGCGCTTAAACCTGCTATAAAACTTACAACCGGCTTTTTAACATAGTCTTTGATAAACTCTGCTGCTTCTTCTTCCGCACTTCCGCCTATTTCTCCTATCATACATATTGCTTTTGTTTCGGGGTCATCCTGAAATGCTTTTAATACATCAATAAAATTTGTTCCTATAATCGGGTCACCGCCTATTCCTATACAGGTTGTTTGACCTATTCCCAATTGTGTTAACTGATATACTGCTTCATAAGTCAGTGTACCGCTTCTTGAAACAACTCCTACACATCCTTTTTTATGAATTGAAGACGGCATTATTCCTATTTTTGATTCCTCAGGTGTTATTAACCCCGGGCAATTTGGTCCTATTAACCTCGCACCGTTTAATTTAACGGCTCTTTTAGCTTCAAACATGTCATATATCGGGATACCTTCCGTTATACATACTATAAGCTTTATTCCGGCTTCTGCGGCTTCAATAATAGCACCTGCAGCAAATTTAGCAGGTACAAATATCATACTCGCATCGGGATTTAATTCTTTTACCGCTTCTTTTACACTGTTATATACATTTTTGTCTAATATCTTTGTGCCGCCTTTATTGGGGGTAACTCCGCCTAATAATTTTGTTCCGTATTCAAGACAACTCTGAGCATGAAATGAACCTTCTTTGCCCGTAATCCCCTGTACTA
Source organism: Candidatus Gastranaerophilales bacterium (assembly GCA_947625345.1). Taxonomy (GTDB): domain Bacteria; phylum Cyanobacteriota; class Vampirovibrionia; order Gastranaerophilales; family Gastranaerophilaceae; genus Avigastranaerophilus. The sequence continues at coordinate 2,943 of CANQNX010000046.1, read as the reverse complement.
TTAATGTTGTATCTTTATTTATAAATATTGACATTATATGTTTTTGATAACCTCTGTTGCTTCTTTTAAATCTTTTACTACCTTAAATTTTAATCCCGAATTATTGAGAATTTCCGCACCCTTTTCTTTATTAGTACCTTCCATTCTTACTATAACCGGAACTTTTACGTTTAAAGTTTTTATTGCATTTTTGACACCTTCTGCTAAGAAGTCGCATCTTAATATACCTCCGAATATATTAATAAATACCGCTTCTAAATTTTTGTCGGATATAAGTAGTTTAAAAGCCTTTTCAATTTTTTCGCTGCTTGCACCGCCGCCTACATCCAAAAAATTTGCCGCTTCTTTACCTGACAATTTAATTACATCCATTGTCGCCATGGCAAGTCCTGCACCGTTAACCATGCAGCCTATGGTGCCGTCTAATTTTATATAATTTAAACCGTATTTTTGAGCCTCTAATTCATAAGGATTTTCTTCGGATTCATCTTTTAAGGATAAAATGTCTTCATGTCTGAATATTGCATTATCGTCAAAATTAATTTTAGCATCTATCGCAATTACTTCGTTATCTTTCGTTATAACTAAAGGATTGATTTCAACTAAGGTTGCATCTTTTTCAAGGGTTAATCTGTACAGATTATTTATAATTTCACATATTTGATTATTTATTTCTTCAGAAAATCCTAATTTTTTGACGGTTTGCATAGGGTTAAAATTATTGTCAATCAATTGTGTAAGTATTTTATCGGGTGAAGTTTTCGCAACTTCTTCTATTTCCATACCGCCTTGAGTTGAAATTATTAAGGATATACCTTCTTTTGCTCTGTCAAAAGTTAAACTTAAATATAGTTCTTTATCTATATTAACGGCTTCTTCAATAAGTATTTTATTAACTTTTTTTATACCTGCCTGAGAGGATTTAAGCTCCATGCTTAAAATTTCATTGGCTGTTTTGATTGCGCTAATATAATCTTGAGCCAATTTAACTCCGCCTGCTTTTCCTCTTGCTCCCGAGTGTACCTGAGCTTTTATAACTACGGGCATCTTCATTGATTTTATTGTTTTTTCAATGTCTTCCCTTTTTTCACACAATATTGATTCGGGTACTTTTACGGAATATTGTTTAAATAATTCTTTTGCTTGATATTCATGTATTTTCATTATTCTGCCGCTTCTTCTTTTTCTTCTTTGCTTAATACCGTAATAATTGCGGCCATTGTCCAAAACAGATATTGAACCTGTGGTCTGAAATATATTGTATCGACAAGACCGTGTATCATTACTGCTATTATAGATATTACAGGAATAATTACAATAATTTTATTTGAAATATTATTTTCTTTAATAAATGTTTTTATGCCTGATTTTATTACGCAGATTATATACAACAGATATGCAATTAAAGCGAATATACCGCTTTCTACGGCTATTTCAAGAAAAATGCAATAACAACTGAGAGCATCAAACCCCGAGAGCATATAAAGTCCGTATATTTCTCTGAATACTTTATTTCCTGTCCCTATTCCGAACAGCCAATTGTCATGAAACATTTTAAGTGACGAATTATAGACATTCATTCTGAAAGAGGTTGATGAATCGCCTCTCAGAATAAATATAGACATTAACCTTTGGAGTATTTTATGATTAATGAGCATAAAAGCTGCAGCACCTGTAATTATTAATGATAAAGCTTTTATCCACATACTTTTTAAATTTTCATAATTGTTATAAATTATATGCCCCGAGGCTGCTATAATACCTAAGAATATAACAAATAAAGCTATATAAGCGCCCCTGCAGCCGCTTAAAAATATTGTAAATGAAGAGATTAAGGATATAATAAGAACGGCTGCCGCAGTTTTATAATATTTCTGTATAAGAGCTAAGGCAGATATTCCGAATAAAGAAGTTATACCGCAAACCATATATCCTCCCAAAAGATTGGGATTATATGGTTTTAATGTCCCGTAAACTCTTGATAAAACGTCTTCGGGATTTAAATAACTTACATCCTGCCACGTTGATATATTTTGCAGGTGCATTGAATTTTGTATAAGCCCGATAACTCCTTCTATACTTATTAAAACAGCAATTACATATAACAAAATAGGTATATATTTTTTGTTGGTTTTTAAAAATTGGCAAAGTGCAAAATAAAACCCTGCATACATAAGGGTTTTCATTAATCCGTATAAACTTTCTTTTGGCATGCTTGAAGTGAAAACAGAAAGTATACAAAGAAATAAATATATCCAAAAAAATAAATTACACTTTTCAAGTTCAATCTTTTCTCCTTTTGTAATAAGTACTTTTATTACAATTAGTAAAGGAACAAAGAAGGATACTGCGCCTATAAGATTTGTTTGTCCGAAAGTGGAAGTAATATATGTAAGAATTACAAAAAATAAAATAAAATAATCTATTTTTGTAAGAAATAAACTGTTTTCTTTTATAAAACTCAGTTTATTTTGTATAAAAGATAATGCTTTATTTATGATGTTTATAAAATATGAATCTAAATTTTTCATTGTTTATTAATCTTACTTTTATTTAGTTGTTTTTGCTGCCGGTTTAGCTGCCGGTGCGGTATTTGGTTTAGGCGCTGTTTTTGCTGCAGGTTTTGTTGTTTGTGTTGCAGTTGGTTTTGTCGTTTGAGTTGCAGCAGGTTTTGTTGTTTGCGTTGCAGCGGGTTTTGTTGTTTGTGTTGCTGCGGGTTTTGTTGTTTGTGTTGCTGCAGGTTGTGTTGTTGGTTTAACCTCATCAGCGGTTGATTTTGTTGCTGTTCCGGTTGCATCTTTATTTTCGGTTTGAGTTTCATTTTGTAGTGCTTCTTGCTCCTGAGAAGGTTGTGTCTCATTGACAAAGGGTTCTTCGGGGGCACTATATATTTCTTTTTCGATTTCTTTTTCTATTAAACTCTTATCAGTTTGTTCGGGAGGT
>CANQNX010000045.1 GCA_947625345.1 Candidatus Gastranaerophilales bacterium | reverse complement strand
ACACCTTCGGCTTATCGTAAAAATTTACTCGGACATAATTATAAACAGATGTAACAATAAATAAATTTTTTATATATTTTAGACAATTTTTTATATTTTTCTGTCTTAAAATAACAGGTAAGTATAGAAAAAAGTTAATATGCATATAAACAAAAAAATAAAAAGATTACTAAATATGGTATGGGGGCTTTAATGAGTATATCATCAATAGGCTCTCAGATATTATCTAAATTGGGTTCGCCTGATTCAAGAATTCCAATGGCGGCAAAGGACATATTTAACTGTGCCGGATATACATATTTTTCTTATGATGCAGGCGGAAAGGTAGAAGGCAAAGACAGATTTGTTGATGAAATAGGCACGGGTGCAATTTGGCTTTTCGGAATACCGGCTTATAAAAAGCTTATAGATAAGACCGTATATAAAGCTGCAAAAATTTCACCTGATGTTGATGTAAGAGTTGTAAAAGATTCAAAATACTTAAAAAAAGCTATTGAAAATGCACCTGATGAAAAAGTGATTAATCAGTTAAAAAAAGCTTCAGAAAATGTTTCAAAGACAAAGGGATTAGCTCTTTTCAAGTTTTTAGCGGCTTTAGGCTTAACAATGATCTCTTATTTTATGCTTACAAAGTTTAAACACAACATGACAAAGAAAAGCATTGAAAAAGAATTTTTGGAAAATCAGGTTTTAAGCGAAGACAAAAATAAATATAATAACCTTATGGTTAAAGAAAATCCGAAGTTTAAAGATTTCAATTCTAAAAAATCCGAAACTCCGTCATTTGGTTCACTAAGTTTAGCGAAAACAGCGGAAGAATTTATGTTTAATCCGGTAAAAAATATGCTGTTATTAGATTTGGGAATAAGTACGGAAAGATTAACCGGAGCAAGAACAAAGGGTGAATTTCAGGAATACGGTATTAAAGAAGGTTCTTTCTTATTTTTTGTATATTTTGCAGGGAAAATAATAAAAAACGGAATCAATAAGGGTGCGGAACTGTTAAAACTACCTATATCCCTTGATACGAAACTAATACAATCATCATTATCTAAAGATATGATTACAAAAGAAAAGGTTCAAGCCGAAATAAAAGAGTTTGCATCTAAATTTAAAAGCATGACAAATAATGATGAAATATACGAATATATATTTAAAAACGGAGAAAATGCAGTAGTAAAGGCTGCTAAAAAATCAGGAATAATTGAAACAATTAAAGATTCAAAAGGAATTGAAAAAATTGACACAAGAAAGTATATAGATTTAAATAAAATTGAAGAATTAATAAACGGGATTGAAAAATTTATTAAAAACGGAGTAAATGCTCCCGATAAGAAAGCGTATCTAAATAAAATAAAAGGTTTAAAGGTGGCTTCTTCTCTGTTAAATGTAGCTATATGCTGCTTTGCATTAGGTTATATTGTTCCAAAGAAAATGTATGAATTGAGGAAGAAAAACCAAAACGGGAATGATGATTTTCATGTTAAAACGGAATATGAAAAAGAACTGAAGGAAAAACAACAACAAGGCACTTTAAATAAGAAATAAAGTGTGATATAATAACAATGAAGGAGTAAGGAAGTTATGTTGTCATCATATTTATTAATGCAAAATTCAATATTTCAAATGAATAATGCGCAATTAAATATGTTCAGAAACTCTGATTTAATGTCAAAATCAATATCTTTTGGCGAATCACAACCCCTGAAACCTTCATTTGCTCAGAATTACGATATGCTTGAATTAAGTAATAAAGCAAATGAAACAAAAGTAAGTGTTCTTAGAAATTTTATTAAAGCTATGGAAGAGAAGTTAGGTAAGGATATAGCTAAATCCACTCCTAAATATGCCGGAATAAATTATAAAGCTTAGATTTCATAAAATACTTTTAATATCTGAAAGTTTATGTTTTAATTTACTTATGAAAATCTGAGAATTGAAATATGATTAAGATATTTAAAACAGAAGACGATAAAAAGTTAACGAGATTGAGCATAAATGAGGCTGTTTCAGGCTCATGGTTCAGTTTGATAAATCCTAATGAAGAAGAAGTTAAACAAGTTTCATTAGTTTTAGGCTTAGATGAAGACTTCTTATTAAATTCTTTAGACTTAGATGAACGTTCACGTATTGAGATTGAAGACGGAAATTTATTGATAATTACGAACTTACCGATAATGTTAGAGGACGGATGTTTTGATACACTGCCTTTAGGTATAATATATACTCCCACCTCAATAATAACGGTATGTTCAAAAGATAATAACATATTATCCTCCTTTAATGAATCAACAGCATATACCTTTGATACAAAGAACAAAACAGAATTTATGCTCAAAATACTTTATCGCAGTGTAAAATTTTACTTGAAATATTTGGATTTAATTAACAGAACGACCGATGATATTGAAAATGAATTACAAAAAGCGACTAACAATAAAGCATTATTTCAACTGATGGAAATACAGAAGACATTGGTTTATTTTTCAACCGCATTAAAAGATAACGATATAGTGCTTCAGAAAATATTGAGGATTGCTAATTCAAAATCTTCAAATTTAATAAAATCGACCGAAGATGATACGGATTTGCTTGAAGATGTAATTATTGATACAAGACAGGCCATAGAAATGGTAGATATGCACAGAATGATTTTAGAAGCAATGATGGAAGGTTTTGCGTCAATAATAAATAATAATTTAAACTTAGTAATGAAGTTTTTAGCGGCAATAACAATTATAATGTCCATTCCTACAATGATAGGAGGTTTATGGGGTATGAACGTAAAAGTACCCTTTGGCTTAAATCCATACGGATTTTTAATTGTAGTTACTTTATCAATAATAACATCAGTTGCCGTAGTTTTCTATTTCAGAAAAAAAGGTATGTTTTAATTTTAAAATAAGGCGTTTATAATTGAAAAAAGATTCACTATTAATAATTTCTAATAACTCAAATAAAGCCGAAATTATAAGAAATAAAATCAGACTTTTAAGAAAAACTGACAAAATAAAGACTGTTTCTTATCTTGAATCCATTTCAATTTTAAATACATACATTCCAAAAATAATTTTATTATACATTTCAAAAGAAGATTCCATACAAATCATAAAAGAAATAAAAACGATAAAGGCATTGGAAAAAGTACCGCTGATAATAGTAACGGATGAAATTAATGAAGAAATATTATTTAACGGTTATGACTTCGGAATGGATGATTTTATAACTCTTAAAGACCCTGATTCCATAATAATTATGCGAATATTACTGTCTTTAAAAAAATCAATGATTAATAAAAAGAATCAGGATTACGAAATGATTTTAAAATCCGCAAACATAATTGAAAAGAACAGTAATATTTATACAAATAAATACGCAGATACGGTATTAAAATATTTCTTTAAAAATTCAAAGGAAAACGATAATGAAGATATGGTTTTAATGAATATAAAATTAATTCCAAAAAATAAAGAAAATTTTAATATAAATAAAATAGGTCAATTGATACAAACTATACCGAGAAAAGACGACATAATAACATACAATGATGAAAACGGCTTCTATATAATACTTTATAATTCAAACAGAAACGGGGCAAAAGCTTTTGCAAACAGGATAACAAAAACATTAAAAGAATATGCCTATGTATATATTAATGCCTCGGAAGCAACATCTTCATTTGAAGAATTAAAGAATATATTAAGAGTAAAAATTAAAGAACAAATTGAATCCAATATTGATTTTAATTACTTTTTTGAAGCAGACATTAATGACTACATAGCAGAAAGCACACAAGATAATACGGCAAAAGAATCAACAAAATTTGAAAAAGAAGAAAGATATAATCAATTGAGAAATATCATATTACCTGTATTCTATCATTTTCAAACTATTTATATGAATATGTATCCTGATATTAAAATAAAATTTGACACAGATAATGAATTAAGTATATTTATAATTGAAAAAGAGAAAATATCAAGTAAAATAACAATAAGATATCCGAATTTCTGCAAAATCATAATAGAAAAAACAAACATAAATAATGAATTTAAACCTGAAACACAAAAAATCTCATATAAATTTGAAGAGTTTAATGAAGATATATTATCCGATATATTAAAAGAATTATTTAACGAATTTGCACAAAGAATAAGTCATAATGAAGTAGTAAAGCCGGAATAAAATGGAAATAAAAGAAAAGTTATTAATATCATCATCAGCAAAAAAGAGTATAAAGGAATCAATAGAGCTTGCAAAAGAATTAGGTGTAGGGATTGAAATCAGCAGATTACCATATTATAAGAATCCAACTTTAACGGAAGAAGAAGTAATAAATGGATTAAAAGAAGATTTAAACGGATTTGAAAATCATATTACCGTACATGCAATGTTTTCGGATTTAAATATAGGAACACAAGATAAAGAACTAAAAGAAACAGTAAAAAAAAGATATCAACAGTCATACAATACGGCAAAAGCGATAGGAGCAGATATATTATTATTTCACACAGGGAATAAAGGCACACTGCATTATGGCTCTCAGGAAACCTTTAAAGAAAATTTCATCTCATTTTGGAAGGAATATATTAAAGCATTTGAATCAGATAATATAACCGCCGTAATTGAAAACGTTTTTGAAACAACACCTGACTACTGTATTGAATTAATGGAAGGTGTTAATTCACCCAAATTTAAACTTGCTTTAGATACCGGACACGTAAATTTATATGCACAAAAAACAAAAGTTGTTGATTGGGTAAAGGCATACGGTAAAAATTTATATCATCTTCATATACATAATAATTACCAATCAAATGATGACCATACAAATTTAGTTAACGGAACATTAAATTTTAAAGAAATAATATCGGAAGTAAAAAAATATTGCGAAAACCCCTCCTTCGTATTTGAAATGTTTACTGAAGAAGATATAAGAAAAAGCCTTATAATTTTTAAACAAATATACGAAGAATAGCTTAATATTTGTAAAATATTTGTTTATTTTCACAATGTAAATTATTATTTTATTAGGGAGATTGTGAAATAATGCCGTTTTCATATAAATTATTAGTCTTAGATGATGATACATTGGTAACATCTTCATTAAAGTCACTTTTTTCAATAGAAGGATTTGAAGATGCGGTATTTTTTAACGATGCAAAAACGGCACTTGAATATTTAAAAAGGAATAAAAGAGAAGTAATAATATCTGACTTTATGATGGAAGAAATGAACGGTATAGAATTTTTAAGCGAGGCAAAAAAACTATATCCCAATTCAAGTATGATATTATTAACCGGATATGCTGATAAAGAGAATGCAATAAAAGCAATAAATGAAGTAGGGCTTTATAAATATATAGAAAAACCGTGGGATAATGATGAGCTGATTATTAACATAAAAAATGCGTATGAAAGAGCGCATCTCATTGATACTTTAGAAGAACGAAATAAAGAGTTAAAAAACTATTCGGTTCACTTAGAAGAACTTGTAAGAGAAAAGACATCAAATCTTACGGAAATAAATGAACAATTAAGTGCCGTAATAAATAACTGCGCCGACGGAATAATGATAGTTTCAAAAAGCGGAAAAGTAATTAACGTAAATCCCGCACTTGAATCTATGTTTGGATTGTCTGAAGAAATAATAATAAACAAACACGTTGAAGAGTTATTTAATTCAAGGGAGGTAGATTTTAAAGAAGTATTAAACTCTGAAAAAGAAAAATTACTTCGGGAAATAGATGTAATAAATTCGGTAAACGGAAATAATATACCTGTTGAAATAAGCAGTGCATATATTCCACCCCGTAAAGAGAATGAAGAAGGAAAATTTGTATTTGTTATAAGGGATGTAAATATCCAAAAAGAAATGGAAAGATTAAGAGAAGACTTTATAGCAGCTCTTACGCACGATTTAAGGACTCCGTCAGTAGCGGCAATACAAACTTTAGAATATTTTTTAAACGGTAAATTAGGGTCATTGACAGATAAACAATCATTACTTCTTGAGACAATGAAAAAAAGTAATGAAGATATGTTAGGGCTTGTTAATACTCTGCTTGAAGTGTACAAATATGAAGCAGGGAAATTAAGATTAGTAAAAACAAAATTTATGTTAGAAAAATTAATTGATGAATGTATAGAACAAGTATCATCAATAGCCCAAGCAAAAAATCAAAAAATAGAAAAAACGTATATAAATACAGACTCATCCGAGATATTAGCGGACAGAAACGAATTAAGAAGAGTGATAATTAATTTATTAGGTAATGCAATAAAATACACCCAAGAAGGCGGATTAATAGAAATTAAATATGAAGCTGATAAAAGAGATGTAAGATTTTCCGTAAAAGACAACGGAGAAGGCATTTATAAGAAGGATATACCAAAATTATTTAAAAGATTCTCACAGGGGACACAAGAAAAAAGGTCTATAAGCACGGGGTTAGGACTTTATTTATCAAAACAGATAATAGATGCCCACAAAGGAAAAATATGGCTTGAAAGTGATAAAGGGAAAGGAAGTGAATTTTTCTTTCTATTACCTGATGCAGTACTTACAAAAGAAAAGGATGAAGTATGGACAGCTTAAAAGTTATACTCATTGAAGATCATAAAATGGTAAGATTAGGACTTTCACTTGTATTTGAAAATTGTGAAGGAATAGATTTAATTGCAGAAGCAGATAACGGCAAAAGCGGGGTGGAACTCGCATTAAAACTTAATCCTGATGTAGTTTTGATGGATATAGGTTTACCGGAAATGGACGGAATAAAGGCAACAAATTTAATAAAAAAATCAAACCCAAATATAAAGGTATTAATATTCACATCAAGAGAGTCGGAAGATGATGTTTTTGATTCACTTTCAGCAGGCGCAGACGGATATATAATGAAAGGTGCAAATGAAGAGCAAATGATATCAGCAATAAAAGCTGTATCAGAGGGAACTGCATGGTTAGACCCTGCAATTGCAAGATTAGTTCTTTCAAATGTCAGAAAACAATCACAAAAAAATATTGAACAAAATACAACAGCGTCAAAAAATATAAAAAATACATACGGATTGACAGAGAGAGAAATAGAAGTACTGACATTGATAGTAGAAGGTTTGAATAATTCCGATATAGCAAAAAGATTATGTATAACAATATCGACAGCAAAAGCACATGTACACAGTATTTTACAGAAATTATATGTGGATAACAGAACTCAGGCAACAATTCAAGCAGTAAAAGAAGGTCTTATTTAATGAAAAAAAGCCTGATAATTATTTATTTAATATGTATGTGTCAAACTGCTTTCGGAAAAGAACAGGTTATTGACCCATTATATTTAGATAGTCCGGTTTTAGATGCATCAAAAATAGAAATTAAAGAAAAACCTCAAGATCCAAGGACAATAAATGAAAAATTAAGAGAAAAATTACACCTGCCTCCGACCAAAAAAGTTTATTATCATAATATAAATAAATCAAATGTACCAATAACCCAAGAAGAATATTATAAACTTGCAGCAGATAAAAAAAGAAAAGATTTCAAAATACCCGAACCTAATTTTGAAAATCCTGAAGATATAATATTACCCGATTCTCACTATAGAGTAGTAAGATACAATAATCCGCCCGGACAAAGAAATATAGATTTATCAAAAATAATAAAGGAAAGAACGGTTTCCTCCGCAGGAATACTATCTCCCGATAAAACAAAAATGGTTTATACAAAATGTTTTTTCTATCCTAAATTTTATCAAACATCTTCAAGCGCATACTATATACCGGTTAACTCAAAATATAACGATGCTTATGATGCTCTTTATATGACAAATGTTATGGAGGGTGACACAAAACCTATAATATCAACCGGTGTCGATGAAACACAGCAAAACCAATTTAAAACACTTTTCCCTATTGATTTTTCAAAAGATGGCAGCAAAATAGCTTTTAAAGAAAAAATAGGCTCAAACTTAGAAGAAACTTGGCAGACAAATATAATAATATATGATTTTGAATCACAATCATATAAACGACTAATGGCAGTAAGAGAGGCAATAATATATTATTGGCGCCAAAATAAACAAATAGATTTAAAAGATTATATGTGGGACATATTCCCTATAGGTTGGGATAAAAATAATCCCGATAATATTATTGTCTATGCTTATGCATTTACAAAAGAACGACCTTTGTTTTTAGGTACATGGAGCATTGATTTTGAAGAAACACAAACAAATTTAATCTCAATCGACTCAACAGATGCGCAAATAGACTTAAACGGCTTCGGCTTAAAAGAAATTAAATTTGAGAATTAGTCGTAGATTGAATAATTTCATTCTGTTTTTTTAGTAAATCATCAATAGTATTATTTAAAAGAAGAATTTCGGTACGAAGCTTAGAAATAGTCTGCGGTATTTTAATATATGTTTCTTTTTCACTTAAACGTCTTATAGCATCCTGACTTTCAAGCATTCTTGAATAAGCCTCATCTTTGGACATTTGCTTAATTATTCTTTCATACTGGATTATATCTTTATTATCATAAGTAATTTTTTGCTTAACGTTTTCAAACTTTTTGGACAAACTATCATAATATTTTTGTAATTCTTTCTTTTTTAATGCCATATTAAAATCAATAATAATATCTTCTTTTTTTAAGTCACTAATTTCACTCTCTATTGTTTTTTGTGCGGCAGAATGGATGCAATTTCTTACTGAACCGCCATTTGGGTGAGTAAGAATATAATTCAGAGCCTCATTTAATTCATTGTATCTTTGGAATTTTACAACATCATCCTTAGCATAATCATCGGCATTAAAATTAGAATTAGGAATTACATCCATAAATGATTTAATGTATTGCATTTTTTCTTCAATATTTTTATATTCATTAGTATTTTGAACTAAACTTTTTTTAACTTCCTCTAACGATAAATAAGCATTATAAACTCTTTCAGCTTCACGTTTTATATTTTGGTACATTTCAATCGTTGGGAATTTACTGTTAAGTTCACTGACTTGAGCTAATAAACTTGACTTAGTTTCTTCCCGTGATGTAATTTGCTCTTTTAAAGAAGTTAATTCTTGTTTAAGAGATTTAATTTCAGCTTCAGCCTCTTCTTTTGTCATGGGTTTAACATTATTTTTATTTTTCTTTCTTGATTTATTTGAAGAGTTGTTGTTTCTGATTTCATTAATTTTATTACTAATTCTTTCTCTTTTTCCCTTAAGAGAACTGATTAAATTATCATTAACTTCAATATCATTGGATAATTTTTGTCTGTTGACAATAGCAGTATATTCGTCATCTTTATTTAAAGTATCTAATTTAGCTTGCAAGTCGCTAATTTGTCGTTCTTTATCCGCAATTTCACTTTTACAGGATTCAACAGCACCATTAATTGAAGATTTACATCCTTCAATTCTATAATCAATTGAATCAAGATAATTAGAAGTTTCTTTTCTTTGAATAAACAATAAACTTAAATGTTTTAACAGATTAGTTGCAGATAATCTTTTTAAAATATTATCTTGAGAATTATCTAAAACATTATTAACCGCAAAATCAAACTTATTTGAAGGCATATTGTTTTTAATCGAAGGGAACATTAAATAGAATTCAGGGAAAGACATACCTTCTTTAAGTCTGCCGTTACAACAAGTACAAGCTTCAACTAAATTGATGTCGGAATTATTATTTTTTTGCTCCAAATTTTGAGGTGAAACATGGTCAATAGTTTTCTGAAGCGGTAATAAATTTTTATTAATCAGTTTTAAAGCTTCGTCTTTTTCAATATTATAAACAGACTTGAGAATATCTTCACCGCTCATATATGCCCTTGTAGAAGAAAGCTCTAAGAGTTTATCAAAAAATTCAATCTCTTTTTTATTACTCTCTTTTTTAGCGGAAGATAATTCAATAGAATTTTTAGCTTCCGTAAGTTTTTCTCTGATACTCTTGATTTTACCTTCCAATCTGTTAGAGCGAGAATTCATAATTTCCTTGGCAAGACTGTCAATTTGCTGTTGATTATATACTTTACAACCGCAATATGCACAGTGATTTGTCGGATTAACAATTGTTTCTTCTTCATATCTTTTACCTGAAAAACTGACTACATCAGCCATAAGAGGTTTATTTAATTTAAAAAGGGAAGGAGACGAAACAAAAGCTGAAGAAAATTTTTCACTTTTTCCCAAATTTTGTTTAACGGATAAAAAACTTATATTCTTAATATTCACAGCTAATCTCACATTACTATATAAGGTGTAAGGAGCAAATAAAGATTTTTTTGTCAAAATATTAAAATTAATTTACAAAAAAAGAAGGCTGAAATAAATCAGCCTTCTTTTTGAATTATCAATAAAATTAACCGAGAATTTTATCAACAACACCTGCGCCAACAGTACGACCGCCTTCTCTTATAGCGAATTTCATACCTTGTTCAATAGCAACAGGAGCGATTAATTCAACGTTCATAACAACGTTATCACCCGGCATAACCATTTCGCCGTCGAATTGAATAGAACCGGTAACGTCAGTTGTTCTGATATAGAACTGAGGTCTGTAACCGGGGAAGAAAGGAGTATGACGACCGCCTTCATCCTTAGTTAAAACGTAAACGTTAGCAGTAAATTTAGTATGCGGTTTAATAGAACCGGGAGCTGCTAATACCTGACCTCTTTGAACATCAGTTTTATCAACACCTCTTAATAAAGTACCGATGTTATCACCTGCGATACCTTCATCAAGAAGTTTTCTGAACATTTCAACACCTGTAACGGTAGTTTTCTTTGTTTCGCCGAAACCAACGATTTCAACTTCCTGACCAACTTTAACTTTACCACGTTCAACTCTACCTGTTGCAACAGTACCACGACCTGTGATAGAGAAAACGTCTTCAATCGGCATTAAGAATGGTTTATCAACGTCACGGTCAGGAGTAGGAATCCAAGTATCAACTGCATCCATGAGTTCCCAAATTTTATCAACCCATTTATCTTGACCACGAGGAATTGTAGGATTAGCTTGAACTGCTTCTAAAGCTTTTAAAGCTGAACCTTTGATGAACGGAGTATTGTCACCGTCAAATTCATATTTAGATAACAATTCTCTTGATTCCATTTCAACTAGTTCAAGTAATTCTTCATCATCAACCATGTCGCATTTATTTAAAAATACAACTAATTTAGGAACACCAACCTGACGAGCAAGTAAGATGTGTTCTCTTGTCTGAGGCATTGCACCGTCTGTAGCTGCGATAACGAGGATAGCTCCATCCATTTGAGCTGCACCTGTAATCATGTTTTTAACATAATCTGCGTGCCCGGGGCAGTCAACGTGTGCATAGTGTCTTGCATCTGTTTCATATTCTACGTGAGCTGTAGAAATAGTAATACCTCTTGCTTTTTCTTCCGGAGCTGCGTCGATTTCATCAAACTTTTTAGCTTGAGCTTTACCAACAGCTGCCATACAAGATGTAATTGCTGCAGTTAATGTTGTTTTACCGTGGTCAACGTGTCCAACGGTACCAATATTAACGTGCGGTTTGTTTCTTTCGAACTTTTCGCGTGCCATGAGTTTAAACTCCTTTTTCTTAAATATTCTACTTATTTCTGATGTTTTCAATTGATAATTATAAGCCCTTGACGGGACTTGAACCCGTGACCTCTCCCTTACCAAGGGAGTGCGCTACCTGCTGCGCCACAAGGGCTCGTTTGATTAAATTTGGGCAGAGGTGGATTCGAACCACCGTAGACTCGCGTCAACAGATTTACAGTCTGTCGCCTTTAGCCACTCGGCCATCTACCC
>CANQNX010000044.1 GCA_947625345.1 Candidatus Gastranaerophilales bacterium | reverse complement strand
AGTTGGTATGAACAGGAAAGATTTATAACTTTTTCACAAAGTGTTCTTGAATATGCGAGGAGATTAAATTTTAAACCGGATATAATTCACTGTAATGACTGGCATACTGCAATGATACCCGTATGGATTAAAACATCTTATAAAAATGATGACTTTTTCAAAGCAGCAAAGACGGTATTTTCAATACACAATTTAGCATATCAAGGAAGATATTTTCCTGAAATTCTTGATTTCGCAGGCATAAAAAGAGATGAAGTATATCATCAATGGGGTCTTGAACACTATGGAATGTTAGTATGGTTAAAAGGAGCGCTTAACTACTCTGATAAGATAATTGCAGTTTCACCGAATTATGCAAAAGAAATACTTACCTATGATTACGGCGAAGGAATGGATTGGACGTTAAGAAATAACCAATATAAACTTAAAGGAATTTTAAACGGAATTGATTACAAAATATATAATCCGAAAACAGATAAAACCATAAAGTACAATTATGATTCAACAAAACTTCCCAACAAAGAAAAATGCAAAATTGATATTTTAAAAGATTTTTGGCTTGAATATAAAGAGAACAGACCTTTAATTGCTATAATATCAAGATTGGTTGAACAAAAAGGAATTGATTTATTAAAAGCGGTTGAAAATGAATTGAGAGAATTAAATGCGGACATAATAGTCTTAGGCACGGGAGAAAAAAGATATGAAGACTTTTTTGTATGGTTAAGTTATAACTCAAAGAATATAAGAGCAAGAGTCGAATACCGAGCTGATATATGTAACAGAATATATGCTGGTGCAGATATGTTCTTGATGCCATCAAGGTTTGAACCCTGCGGATTATCTCAATTAATAGCATTAAAATACGGAACAATACCTATCGTAAGAGCTACAGGAGGTCTTGAAGATACCATAAACGGCTATCCTACGGAAGGTGCTGACGGTTTTAAATTTTTCAATTACAATGCTCAAGATATGTTAAGCTGCATAAAATATGCTATAGATGTATATAAAAATAAAAAAGAATGGAAAAAGATAGTTAAAAACGCAATGAATAAAGACTTTTCGTGGATAAAGAGCGCAGAACAGTATAAAGAAATATACAGAGAATTAGCACAAAAATAAATATTCATTTCAATTCTTCGTATACTCTTTTAACCTCTTTAATATCTTGCCACATCAGCCATTTTGGAGAACCCTTTTCCCTTGAATCGTTTCTTAAAAGATATGAGGGATGAAAAATCGGCATCATTTTAGCTCCGTAAGGGCCTTCAAACCATTTTCCCCTTACTTTTGTAATCCCTCCGATATCACCCAAAAGAGAATTAAGAGCAACTCTTCCGCAAATAAGAATAATTTTTGGCTTTAATATTTCAAGTTGCGCATCCAAATACTCACGGCAAGCCTCTTTTTCTTCCGGCAAAGGATCCCTGTTTTCAGGCGGTCTGCACTTAATTGTATTACATATATAAACATCCTTTTCTCTCGACAATCCGACGCAAGCAAATATTTTATCCAATAATTGACCGGCTTTACCGACAAAAGGCTCACCTTTAACATCTTCCCAATACCCCGGTGCCTCACCAACCAATACTAATTTATTGTTGGGAATCCCGCTTGAAAAAACAATATTCTTTCTCGTTTTATATAAAGAACATTTTTGGCAGCCGCAGCATTTTTCCTGTATTTTTCTTAATTCCTCAATCATAATTAAATATTAATAAAACGATAAAATATAATAAATAAAAAATAAAGAATTGTTAATAAGTATTGATATAATTGCTTTTTTTTTGAATAAATACGATAATTTAAGCAGATAATTATATGAGAGGGCAGGACTATAAAAACTAAATTTTTAATAACATTGATAATATTAAGTTCATTTTTATCAAATAATGTAATGGCAATGACTCCTGAAGCAAATAAGCTGTATAGAAATGCTTGCGTGCTGTCAGATGAATTAAAATATACAGAGGCATTGGATAATCTTACTAAGGCTATTGCGTTATCTCCCGAAGATGCTATTTTATATACAAAACAAGCAGGAATATATTCCGAATTGGGTCAATGGGCTAACGCAACGGAGGCATACAAAAAAGCACTAAAGTTAAGACCTGATGATGCATTTATATATATAAGTTTAGGGCATATATTTGAACAATTGCAAGACTATAAAAATGCATTAGATGCATATAATCAGGCACTCAAAATATTCCCCGAGTATAAGTATAATTACTTAAATTTAGCGAGTGTAATGACACACCTGAAACAAGATGAAGAAGCCATAAAATATTATCAAATGTTTTTGACTCACTATCCTGATGCCGTTGATGCAAGAGAGAATATGGCATCAATATATCTTAGGATGAATAAGCCGAAAGATGCTGCTGATATTTATAATGATATTTACCTCAAAGACCCTGATTCATTTACTAACTTTTCAAACTACGGTTTGGCTCTATACAGAATATCAGATTATGCTAAAGCTGAAACAATATTAAAAAAAGCAATTGAAAAAGATAAAAATGATTATGTTGCCCGTGCAAATTTGGCATACGTATATATAGCTCAAAATAGAGAGAAAGAAGCTGAAGCTGAATTTAAGAAAGCACTCTCAATTGAACCGGAAATGAATTCAATAAGGTTTGATTATGCAAACTTACTCGCAGATGAAGAAAAATATGATGAAGCCGTTTATCAATATAATGAGTATTTAAAAACAAATAAAGATAATGAAATTGCCTATTTAAACCTTGGTATTTTATACTCTAAAAAAGAAGACTATCAAAATGCAATCAACATATTGGAACAAGGAAAAACCATTGCACCAAAAAACACTTCAATATTAAAAGAATTAGCAAAATCATATCATTTAAACAAACAATATGATTCTGCAATAGGAGTATATGATTTACTCTTGGCATTAGAACCTGACAACACCGAATTAATACTGAATAAAGGCATCGCATATCATGCGCAAAAGAAATATCAGGAAGCCATTGACCAGTATAATATCGTTCTATCCAAAAATCCGCAAAATAAAATGGCAAATGCCTACCTAAAAAAAGCATATATAGCTCAAGGCGACTCTTTATTTAATCAAAGTGCATACAAAAAAGCCATAAACAGTTATGAAGAAGCACTGTCATTAGATTCAGGCAATCCGATAATTTATATAAAATTAGCAAATACGTATGAAAAAATCGGCTCGAAATCAAAAGTTATAGAATACTATGAAAAAGCTATGGATATATCACCCGAAAACACAGAAGTACTTTCTTCATACGCAAAAACACTGACAAAATACAACAGAATGGATGATGCGCAAATAGTTTATCAGAAAGTAATTAATTCAAAAGATACCACTAAAGGGGATAAATATAATTATTATGTAGAATTAGGCGATAACTATTATAAAAACAAAGATTATAACAAGGCACTTGAAGAATATCAAAATGCACTAAATATGAATTCTCTTGATGAATTTTTAAATATAAAAATCGGCAATACTTATAAAGTATTATCTGATTTAGATAGTGCAACCAAATACTATAATGAAGCAATAAAAATAAATCCTGATAATCCTGATTCATACTTTAATTTAGGATTGTGTTTGGCTGAACAAAATGATTTAGAAGGAGCCAGAAACAGCTTTTTAAAGGTTATCAGCTTAAAAAATGACTATGCATATGCTTATTATGCTTTAGGCTTAGCATATGAAAAAGAAAAAGATATTCAAAAATCAATAGAGAGTTATGAATTTTTCGTTCAATACAGTCAGGACAAGAATTTAAGAAATAATGTAAAAAATAAAATTGCGAACTTAAAGAAACAATATGCAAATATATTGGAAAAGCCGCAAAATGAATAAATTTATTATAACAATATTAATTTTTACGGTTATTATAAGCTGCAGTGCATTTAAAAAGCATGAAAAACCATATATAATGCTGTCAACGGGCAGTATAACAAGTGAAAATGCGAAAAGGACGGAAAAAATATTTACGTCAGGTCAAAGAATAAATATCGGGTTAATTGCACCTGAAGGGTTTAAAGATTACGGAATCAGACAACAATTATCAAGACAAGACGAGAAAACATCAAATTGGGGATATACTCTAATTCAATCAAAAGATATATTTCAAGATAAAACTCTTAAGTTATACAAAGATTATATCTACATATATCGCCCCGGCAGATATATACTTCAATATTTTTACATTAATAAAAAAAACTATCCGTTTGCTCATTATGAATTTAG
Organism: Candidatus Gastranaerophilales bacterium; assembly: GCA_947625345.1. GTDB lineage: Bacteria > Cyanobacteriota > Vampirovibrionia > Gastranaerophilales > Gastranaerophilaceae > Avigastranaerophilus. The sequence continues at coordinate 8,395 of CANQNX010000044.1, read as the reverse complement.
CGTAAGAAATTAAAAAAGCAGCTTAAAAAAGCTGCTTTAATATTTATAGTTTTAGTACGAACCATTTTGTTATAATAGATGATTCAATATATCAGCTACATTAATAATAGATTTTGAAACAAGATTTAGGTTATCAATATTTTTTGCATATTTTTTATTAAATTCATTAAGTTCCTCACCTGCCGCATTATATAATTCTTGAACGGCAGCTTCATTTCTTTGCGCTTCCGTATTAAACTGAGAGCGATATTTAATAAGTTCTTCATTATCTAAGAATTTACCGCCGCAATTATAACAATCGTCAATTTCAATTTCATGCAAAGAGCTTGCATAATGTTTAACCATATCCCAACCGCAAACGGGACATACTCTTTTTTGAGTTTCATCTGTTTTTTTAGTAAATGTCTTATTCTTATATGCTTCAAGTAATGTTTCAATATCTTCATGATTTTCATCAAATTTTTCAAGTTCTCTGTTATCAAAGAAGATACCACCGCAGCCATTAAGACATACATCTATATTAACACCCTGATTGGGCATAAAAATTTTAACCATTTCACTGCCGCAAGCAGGACATACTATAACTTCATCCACATTATCATAACTCATAAAAAGAACCTCTATCTAATAAACTTTAAAAATAATATATCACATTTATGCGGATAAGTAAAAGAATAAAAAAACAAAGACCCCGAAAATTATTTCGGAGTCTTGTTTAAACAAATGTGTTGAAATTATTGTTCTTGGCATCCAAAAGCTATAGTAACTTTTTCTTTAGGATTAACTGAAGAAACTCTCATTCCTTTAGGATCGACAAGATAAGATAATTCATCACCGGTGTATTGGAATAAGCCCATAGTACCTGATAAAGCTGTTCTAACCGTATCAACCGGAGCTTTAACAATAGCTTTACCGACATCTACATAGCTTCTTCCGGCAGCTTTAAATTGACCTTGGAATATTTCACCGGTACCGACACCTACACCGCCTACAACTTGTTCAACAGCGTTACTTGCGCTAACAATAGCACCGCCGACAGTTCTTCCGACGTCACCTAATAAGCCGCCAACCCATGTGAACGGGAATTCGATTATACGGGCAACGGCATTAGGATTTTTAACCCTGTTAACCTGAGCAGTTAAGATTTGGTTAGGCAATTGTGTTTTACATTTGCCGTTTTTAATTGTGTTAAATGATAATTTTAAAGCACCTTGGCAATGTTTCGTAGGTCTTACTACTTCAAGTACTTTACCGTCTACTCTTGAACCAGCAGGGTATTCTATACCGTTAATAGTAACCGAGTCAATTGTTGTAGCAGCAAATCTGTCACCAACATTAGCTGATTTTGCACTGATTTCATCATTAAATGATAATTGTAAAGTCGGTATTGTAACTGTTTCTTCATTATGATAGAAAGCTTTACGAGTTTGGCAGCCGCAATCAGCAGACTTAACCGCATCAGTATCACTGTAACCCAAAGCGACTCTAACATTTTCTAACATAGAAGCAATTTCAGCACGGCTTGCATCTTTATTAGGTGATATTTGGTTCGGATTCGGGAACTCCGTTAATCCGCCGTTTTCGATAACTTTTGCCGTAGAAACTTTAGCCCAATTAGGTACCGTATTTCCGTCACAATAGTGGCTTAATATTTCATCAGCCTTACAATCATCCATAGGACAATTTATACCTTTAGCCATAATAGAGTATGCTTCAGCACGAGATATCGGTTGATTGGGTTTAAATGTATTATTCGGATATCCTTCCATCAAACCGTTAGCAACGGCTTTTGCAATTGTTTTATTAGCCCAATGACTTTGAGGGACATCTTTAAACATATTATTAGGACATGTTACGTTATCATTTAAATTGAAACCTTTAACTACTAAAGTAGCCATTTCTGCTCTTGAGACAGGTAAATTAGGTTTAAATGTTCTGTCAGGGTAACCTGCTATAATATTATTATCAGTTAAAGTATTAATATCACAGCTTGCCCAATAACCGTCAGGAACATCTTCAAATGCACTAACGATAGGAGCAGCACCGCCTGTAGCTACGGAATAATCAAAAGGTTCAAAACTTTTTTTCATAACTTCCATACTTGTGTTGGTATGTATTTGGACAGGGCATCCTGCTGTATCTAAATTTTGAGGATTTCTGTCAACTGATATACCGTGAAGAGAAGGTGCATTATCAAGGCAAGGGATAGGAGCGGCAGCACCGGTCATGTTGCCGTTTTGACATCCGCAGCCTTCATAAATAACTGGAGCTGCAGCACCGGTCATATTACCTTTATTACATCCGCAGCCGGTATTGTACGTGTCTGCGACAGGAATACCTGAAAATCCGGGCATAGAATCATCACCTATATATAATGCATTATTTCTTTCACCTACTACCTGATTATTACCATAGATGGCATTAGGGTATGCATAAACTTGCTGTTTAAATTTATCAGCATCACTTAATCCGGGGCATATAGCGCAAGTCGGGCTTGAAGGTGCCGGACATTGTGCAACCGGCGGACACGGATTACAAGAATCCGATATCGGCTGACAAGAGTCACAATCTTTTTTCTTTTTTTCACATGGGTCACATGTTGTTTTAGGTTGGCAAGAACAACTATCTATATCATCATGACATTTAGGACATTTTGCTGTTTGTGGTGTCACAGGAGAAGGGCATCCAGACAAAGGGCAAGCTGCCAAAAGTTCATTTGACGTTTCGGTTGCTGTTTCTTGTGTAAAACCTGCATTTGTACCTGCTAATACACCGATTGTTACTACGGCGGCAAGTGTCATTTTGTTTAATCTCATTTTTCCTCCTTGTTCATCAAAGAAATGTTACAGGCAAACACTTCTTTTTTATGTTTATTATTTTTGTATCTAATTTTCTATTTCTATCTTTGAATTATGATATGTTATGGCATCTATGTTCATTGCCTTATGTGAGTATTATTTCGGGCTATTATTTTAAATTTAATAATTTGAATTATAATTATGTATGTTTTTAAAATACTCCGAATAATTGATGATATTTATTGTCAGAGTCATACTCAAAGTTGATTTAATATTTACAAAGACTGATAAAATAAAGCTATAATAATGGTCAAAGGTTATTTTAATGAATTTAAATGAAATTTGTATATTAAATTTTCTTGTAAATCCTGATGAATTAGCTGATTTATCAAAAATATTTTTAAAGAATATTGAAGAAATTGATAAATATGGGAAAATAGATAATAATTAAACTATATTATCTATCGGAGATTTAATGAATAATTTTTTTAATTTTATATCAAGACACAGATATGATATATTTTTCGGATTTATCTTAATCCTTCTTATATCATTTGCCGTTTATATTTTTCCTAAAGATATAACCAAAAATATTATAAATACCTTAGAGAATAAAACATTTGATATAAGACAAAATATTACGGCTAAAGATAAATCGGTCAGTAAAGATATAATAATCATAACCGTGGATGATCCTTCATATGAATATTTAATTGAAAAATACGGCGATTGGCCAATCCCGAGGCATGTATACGGAGAGTTAGTGGAATACATTCAAGCACAAAAGCCAAAATTCGTTGCTTTTGACTTGATATTTGTAAAATCATTGAACAGAATTCCCGGAAGCGATAAAAAATTAGTAGATACATTTAAAAAGTATGATAATTTGTATACGGGAATAAATTTTGATGATTTTGACAAAGAAGTAAGAACTCCGCCGATATTAGATTCAAAACTATCCTCAAATGTAAAAATAAATTCAAATAAAGTTAATATTTTAACTTTTACGAATTGCAGATTAATTCATCCAAATATTATTGATGCCACAGATAAAATAGGGCACATTAATTCACCTAAATCCGATGACGGATATATAAGAACGCTGCCTCTGATTATCAATTATAAAAAAGATGAAAACTCACCTGATGAATATTATCTTTATATGACACTAAAAATAGCAATTGATTATATAAACAAATACGAAAACGAAAATATAAAAGATATAGAAATTGATAAAAATAATAATTTAGTTATAGGGAAAAGGAAACTTCCTCTTACAAATCAAGGAGAAGTAATACTTAACTGGTACGGAGATACTGGGCTTGAAGATAAAACTACTTTTAAATATATATCATTTTGGGAAGTATTAAAGTCTATTGAAGCTAAAAAGCAAGGTAAACCCGAAAAAATAGCAAAAGATTTATTTAAAGACAAAATTGTTTATATCGGAACAAATGTATTTTCTTTATCGGATATAAAAACTGTTCCGACAAGTAAATATTTACCGGGAGTAGAAATACACGCAACACTTTTAAACAATATTCTTGATAAAAATCTTATACACAAAGCCTCATTAAAATACAATATATTAATAACCGTATTATTGGGGTTATTAGGAGCATTAACCGTATACAGAATTCGTTCCGTATTTGTATCAATAGCATTTTATACATTATTAAATGCGGCATATCTGTATTTTGCGACATTTGTTATGTCAAAATACCACGTATGGATATGGATAATTATACCCATAACGGTCAGTATGTTTATATTTATCTGTACATTCATAATAAAATATCTAATCAAATCACGAGATTTTGAATATACCTATAAATTAGCAACTACTGACGGTTTAACTGAATTATACAATCACAGATTCTTTCAGGAACAAATCAGATTAAAGATAAAAGAAGCAGACAAAACAAAAAGTAATTTTTCACTGATAATAATAGATATAGACTTTTTCAAAAAGTTTAACGATAAATACGGGCATCAGGCAGGTGATGCGGTATTAAAAAATGTAGCAAAAACGCTAAAGTCTTGTGTCAGAAGTGAAGATATGGTATGCAGATACGGCGGTGAGGAAATGACAATCATTCTAAGCAAAACAAATAAAGAAACCGCAATAAATATAGCACAAAAAATATGTTCGACAGTTGCCGAAAAGAAGTATCAATTAACTCCCGAACTCGAAGTAAACGTAACAATAAGTTTAGGTGTTTCAAGTTATCCGACAAACGGAAAAACACCTCAAACTCTTATAGAATATGCAGATAAGTGTTTATATCAGGCAAAAGAAAACGGACGTAACAGAGTAGGTTTTATAGAGGAATAAATATTTCTTTACAATTATAAAAAAAAAGTAAATTTTATACATTCCGTTAACTTTAAATAAATATAAGTAAGTAAAGTAAGGTTTAATAATTCGGAATGTAATAATTAATTAGTAAAGGAGTAATTTATGTCAACTACAGCAATGGTAGAAGTTCCCAAAACAGCATATCTTAAAAGTACAATAATGCCGGAGGGAAAAAGCACAAGACAAATTGTAAAAGAAGAAATACAAAGACAAAAGGCATTAGATGAGTTAGAAACAAAATATAAAAACGGAGAAATTTCTAATTTTGAATACAAAGCAGGTAAATTCTTATTAAATTTACCGGAAACAAAAGAAAGAACATTAGATCCGACATTAAAATATTGTATAGCATAAAAAAAGCCCCTTATAAAAGGGGTTTTTTTGTAAATTTTTGATAAAATTAATAAAAAAATAAACATATTATAATAATTACAGAACTTAATATAATTAGGTATAGGGGTTAACTTTTGGAAGTTTCAAAAATAAATAGTGTTTATAAAGCATCAGATACGGTACATAGTAAAAGTACCGCCAAAAACGCTGAAAACAAACAAGAATATAAACAAATAAACGAACTTTCAAATATCTGTTATAAACCACTGTCATTCGGAAGGAGCAGTGCAGAACACAGAAGCTGGGGTGCTGTTATTGACCCAGTAACAAAAGAGGCATCATTTAAGATATTAACATATCCCGATACAAAAGGAGTAACAGTAACAGTAAAGAAACACGGTAAAAACGGAAGTGAAAAAGTATATGAACTCGCTAACAGAGGCGAAGGAATATTTGAGACTCCGAATAAAATACCAAAAGGAGAAGTTGAGGACTCTGACACATACTTTTATACAATATATAAAGGCAACGGAGATATAGACAGGGTAAAAGACCCATATTCGTTCAAACAGGATAAATTATTAGGTGAATCCGTAATTTATGACCATTCAAAATACCAATGGAATGATACAGACTGGTTTACAAATAGTAAAGAACGAATATCAAGGAAAGCAAATTCCCAAAACGGATTAAAATCTTTAGACAATGCGGTAATATATGAATTAAACACCGCAACTCTAACAAAAGAAGGTACATTTAACGGAGTTAAGAAAAAACTCAAATCAATAAAAGATTTAGGTTTTAATGCAATAGAGTTAATGCCTGTAGAAAACACCTATTCTTTTAATTGGGGATATGACGGTGTAGACAAATTAGCGCCTGCAAAACATTTGGGCGGACCTGACGGGCTAAAGGCATTAATAGATACCGCACATAATATGGGATTAAATGTCATAATGGACATGGTTCCAAACCATTTAGGTCCTGACGGTGCTTCATTATTAAAAACAGGCCCGTTTATAAAAGGGAACAATTGTTTTGGTGAAGCCTTTAATTATGAAGGTGAAAATTCAAAATATGTCAGAGATTATATAGTTAATGCGGCACTAAACTGGCTTGAAAACTATCACTGTGACGGTTTAAGGTTAGATATGACAAAGTTTATGGATTCCGATTATACAATGAAGCAGATAGCTGCGGAAGTTAACTATCATAAGCCTGATGCCTTTTTAATAGCTGAAGATGCAAGAAACGGTATAAGCGTGGATAATGACGGTAATTTTTGGTCAAATTGGGAAGAATTACACGACAAAAGAGTCGTCAATCCTTTAAAGGATTATGAATCTGCTGAAGGTAAGGACGAATATACACACGAAAGAGCAATAGAAAATATTTCAAACAGTAATACTTCTTTAGGAAGATTAGGTTATGACAGTGAATGGGATTTTAATTATTTCCATACATTAAAAGATAATTTATACGGAATTGTTAATCTTGATAAATTTGAGCAGGCGGCATATTGTTCTCAAGGTCGAGTTAAGTACATAATGAGCCATGATGAAATCGGGAATATGGAAGGTACAAGATTAATAGCGAAATTAATGGAACCTATGCTTCACATAAGCGAAAATATTATACTTAACGAAGAAGATAAAGACAGAGCAAAGAAATTAAGCGAAATGCGAAACAGCGATATTCGACAGGAAGAAGAAATGGTAAAAAATCAAAAAGCCGAATTTGTTGCGGAAAAGCTTGCCATAATGCTTCAAACAGGCGAATTAGACAGTTATGACACATCAAATATTGAATCAAAAAGATTAATAAATTCAAGAAACAAAGCTTTTAAAGAAAAAATATTAGTTCCCTTAGGAATAAATCCCGACTCGGGTATAAATTATGACTTAATAAAAACAATGTATACAAAGAGTTTGGATAAAAATAAAATGGCTTATTCTCTGACATATTCAATTCCAGGGCCGACAATGGTATTTCAGGGAGATGAAAAAGCAGAATTAACTCCGTTCAGATTCTTCAGACAATTTGAATCCGTTAAAAAAGAGCCTAATTTATATCTTGAAAAGGGATATGATACGGGCAGAAAGGGTCTTGAAGAATCAACAATAGGGAATATATATTATTCTCTTGAAGGCAAAAGAACAATGCACAGATTCAGCAATCTGATTAAAGATTTAAATAAATTAATTTCTGAAAATCCCGCATTGACAAGAGGCAGAATGATAACTCAAAACACCGTAAAACATGATGCTTCACAGGTATTTGCAGCTCATATTTATGATAATGACAGTAAAAATGAAATATTTTCAGTAACAAACTTTAATGATTCAGATTATCCCAGACAAGATGCCGCAGAATATTACATTAAATTTCCTTCGGGAGTCTGGGCTGAAATATTAAATACTGATGATAAAAAATATAACGGAACAGGTTATTATAACAATACAAAGACTATATACAGCGACGGAGTACATAACTCCTCCATAAAATTAAAAGGACTTTCTAATATATTATTCAAAAGAGTAGGATAAAGCAGAATAAAATCGTCCTATCGGTATAATGCTTTAATCTCATTTTTTAAAAGACTATGAGATTTACATGTAATGAGTAATTCCTTAATTATCAGCAGATTAATATTACAAAATCATAATACACTTTACAAATGATAAAAAAAATAGGAATATGTAATAAAATCAATATATGTGATTAAAAACTAAAAACACGTGGAACTAAACATATATTAAATAATAAAAAAGTAACATATTAACATAGGAAGTAACATTATGATAAAACACAGAGGATTTTCTCTTGCGGAGTTATTAATATCCCTACTTGTAACGAGTATGATATTGTCTGCTACAATTCCTACGGTAACGAGGAAAATGAAAAA
>CANQNX010000043.1 GCA_947625345.1 Candidatus Gastranaerophilales bacterium | reverse complement strand
TTTCCAAGTCCATCACTCAAAATTACATTTGCTAAACCGTCGCCATGTAAATAACAACCAACTTTACCAACTTTAACGAGTCTGTAATCCTTTTCTATGCCGTATACATAGTTTGTAGCCCATTCATAATTTGCATTCTGCCAAAATAACAAGTCTTTTTTAGTTCCGGGGATATACTTGGTTGGGTCTTTTTTGTTAATAATATTTTGGACTTCATGCATAAATTCAGTTATAAAATGCCCTGAACCTGCTGCATAATCTATCATATATGGTAATATTTCACCATTTTTTTGTTTTAATTTTTCATCAACAATGTTTTCTAATGGTAAACACTTAATTATAAATTGTGCTATTGGAACAGGTGTAAAAAACTGCCCCGCTTCTTGCTTTAAACCTGTTGTTAATAATAATTCAAAGAAGTCGGACAAATACTGTTGTCTTTTATTATATCTGATACGATAGCCTTGTATAAGTTCAACAACTTCTTTTACTATTTTGGCATTTTCAACAAATGAATCGTGGTCATAAACCTCTTTAATAGCAAATTCGTTATTTTTCTCAAGTCTTAATGTATTGATTTCTTTTAATAATTCGTCTTTTACTTCTTTAGATAAATTTTTATATTTATTTTCAAATTCATTTTCGTTAAAATCGCTGACTTTTCTTGATAAAAATACTTCCATACCATTTTTATACAAATCTGTCAATCTTAATTGAAACGAAATATTGTCATCAATGCCTTCTTTCCACTGAAAATCAAGTTCTTCATCATCTTGTTTTGAGGTTTCGTCATAAACTTTGCATAAAAATAAAGTAAAAATTTTATTAAAAGCATTGCCCTTATCTGAAACAACATTATGTCTTAAAATTTCAAGAAAACGGTTAAAAATAAAACTTGAGTCCTCTTGGTTAATAGGTTTTAATTGGCTTTTAACTAATGCTTTGCTTTCAAAACAATAAGGTTCAACCCAAGTTTCAAAAATACCATTGTCTTTTGTTAATTTATTCCATTTATCGTAGAAATCTTTAACATCGCCGCTTCTATAATCATCTTCGATTTTTACAATTTCATTTTTATATACAAATTCTTTTCCTTGCAATTCCGATGTATAAAGCATAATAATATCAGCTTTATTGCTAAATTTAAAGTATGTGAATAATTGACCACCATCTTTATTCAATTTTGCAACGGCTTTATCAAATTCTTTGCCGTAAGTTTTACATTCAATAAGCAAGTATTCAGAACCATCATCACGCATGACGCAAATATCAAGCCTGCCTGACGTACCATGACCAGCAGCCCATGTCTTTTCTAATATTATATTTTGCGGTTTATAACCTTTTTCAAGTAGTCTATCAACGCATTCTAAAACAACCCAATTTTCAGCTTGTGAAAAGTTTTGAGTAGTCCTACAATCAGCACCGATTAAATTCCCATAACAAATTTTCTCTTTTGAAAAATCAATTTCAATAGTATAACTGTACTGTTTGTATTCTTTTCTATATACCTCAACAGCACCGTCTTTCGGACTAAATCCAAGCACTTTTAATAGTAACTTGTAATCTTCTTTCATACTCCCCTTTGTATCACAAACCTAACTTATAAACAATAGCATTATCTTCTCACAAAGTCCAATTCTGTAACAATTTTAACTTTTACAACACTATTTTATTATTTAAAAATTTTTGAAAAAAGTTTAATAAAAATTTTAAACTACCAACTTTTTAGAATAAATCAATTTTGCCCGAAATTCTTGAACTGTCTGCAAAATTTTAAATATGCCTGAAACCCTTATACAGTTTGAAAATACAAAAAATTCCAAAACTGTCTGCAAAAGTGGTATTTTGCATAGTTCCGGAATTTTAATTCTCGTGAATTTTTCCAAGTTAAAATGCTTGATATAACTGGCTTTTGACGATAATTCCAGAATTGTCTGCAATTCCGAAACCACCAGAAAAATAATACTGCAATTCCGAAACTACCAGAAAAATAATAATAAAAAAACAGGCATTAAGCCTGTTAAATGGTGCCACGTCTCGGAATCGAACCAAGGACACAGGGATTTTCAGTCCCTTGCTCTACCAACTGAGCTAACGTGGCTCATTTCTTTATATATCATATCAATTAAATACTAATAGTCAAGGCATATTATTAAATTTATTCAAATCTGCTCATTTTCTTCGATTTGCTACTTGACATTAATGAAGAAAATGCATTTTTTCTTGCATACAGAAGCATTTTTCTTCCCTTTATTGTTCTCGTATATATTATTTCAGAATTTCCAATATATTTATCCCATAATTTCTTAAATATTTTTACACTTTTTTCATTTTTTCCTATAATACTGGGAACTGCGTGGAAATCTTTAGTTTCTTTTATAAATAAAAAATCCTTTCTTACTATAAGATATCTTGGATTTTCTATAGGGTCTAATATTTCTTTTAAACATTTTATTATAAGATTATTTTCTTCAGGGGTCACATTAGAAATATTTACAAATATACTTTGATTTTCATTATATTTATTAGATTCAATTGATATTGACTTTAAATTAGTCATAATTTCACCCATTTCATATAAAGTTTCCGTAATAACAATTGCGATTTGTCTTATAATTTTCTCAGGGCTCGAACATCTTATATATTTTATAGCAGGATTTATTATTAATAACAAAAATACACTTACCGAAATAATTAAAAACGGAATTATATTAAATCCGTTTCCTAAAACAGTAAAAACCCCAAGTCCGGCAACATAATAAGATATAAATAAAGCAAAAGCTACATAATAATAAAATGACTTATACATAAAATTTTTCATATTTTCATCAGTAGTCAGCCCTGATTTTAATTTCATTTTAGCGCCATTATATGGCTCTGTTAAAGCTTGTTCCCAAGAAATTTTAGTATTATTTCTGTCATAGGCTTTTCTAAGCATATAATCATTCAGCGAAAGAAAATCTGTTTCAGTCAAATATAAAAAGTTATTAAAATATTTATTCACAAAATTCTTAGGTAAAATTCTCTCAATATTACTTTGTATATAATACGGAGAATCAAATGAAGGTGCCTCAAACCCTCTGAACCTGTCTGTTAATTGAATATAATCATACAACTGAAACACGGGTTCCACTTCATCATATGACAAAGAAGGTCTAAGATTATTCAATATTTCTAAAGCAGACAATATTTTTACAGAGGCAAGATGCCATATATGTGATACTTTATCCGGATTGTTTTTATCAATTCTTATAGCTCTTCCTCTCATCTGGTTAGATAGCATGTACGAACTAACAGTACTAGAAAGAATTAAAGAATTTATACAAGGAGCATCCCAGCCTTCTCCCAATAAAGCCTGAGTACCCACAAGAACATGTATAAATCCTTCTGAAAATAACTGTGTTATTAAATTTGTTAATTTTGATTTTTGAGAACCTTTGGCAGAAACTTTTATATAATTTTCATCATTTTCGTAAGGAGAAATTATAATATCATTAATTCCAACATCTTTTGTTTTTTTGATAATTTCATTTTCTAATAACTTATTAATAATAATTACACTTCCTGTTAAAACGGCTAAGGATATTTTTCTATAATCTTTTAACGTAATGAAAATAGGAATAACACCCAATTGAGAAGCATCAATATAGTCATACTTTATATGGTCCGCAAGAATAACCATTCTTAATTTATATCTTAAGGACCTATATTCAAATTTAACTATTCTTTTAATTAAATCAATTTTCCCTATACTGCCTGCAATTTGCTTTTTTAATTTTGGATTATCATCCAAGTATATATTCTTATTAAATATCAAGCCTTTTGCTTTTGCACTGTTATATAATTTCCCCGTAAGCTCAGAATTTGGAAATTCATTTTTTCTCTTAATTAAAACTTCTTTTAAAAATATTGTTTGATATTTTTTTGAAAAAACAGGAATATCTTTTTCTTTTAAGTCAAAAATCTTTAGAATATTATTAGGAACATGTCTTGAAACATTTTTCATATAAGAAGCCAAAGAAATATAATATTCCGGATATTCCAAAACATCAAATTCTTTTGCATTAATAAGATAATTTTCAATCAAATCAGCTAAGTCATTATTTTTAACTATTTCAGAAATAAATTCATTAGTTTTTAACATATTTTTTAAAATTTCATCGTTTTCTTTCTGTCTAACAGAAGAAAACAAAATAAAGTCCTGATGAGGACATAAATCACCATTTTTAACAAGCTCCGGTATAGATATAATTTCATCAATAGGCCCGCATAAAGATTCATATCTTTGCCATTCATTATAATCAACATCATAAGGCGGTGTAGCAGTTAAACTTATAGTTTGAGAAGGTTTAAAATTGTCAGTAAGATAATTTAAAGCCTTCCACCATTCTTTACGGAGATGATGAGCTTCATCAAAACATAAAACACTTATTTTGGCTTTCTTTAAAATATTAATAATTTCTTTAGCTTTGTTATAGTTAAATATACGTCTAAAAGTATCTTTTCCCTTTTTATTTTCTGTATTACTTTCTACTTTATCGGAATCTTCATTCAAAAATTCATCATCTGATATTTCATCAGGTAATAATACATCTGTTAAAATTTCATCATCCTTAATTTCTTCCGAATCTGTTTCTGATTCATCGATTCCGCAAAATGCTGAAAAAAGAGCCTGATAGGTTATTATCGTAATAAATTTAGGTTCTCTAAGATTTAAAGAAACTAAATCATCCGCACTCTCACTATCTAAAAATGAGTTAATAATTCTTTCTTTCCACTGATTTTTAATAGTAATTGTCGGTGCGAGAATTACAGTAGGTTTATTTATTCTTGAAATAACTTCAATACCAAGAATAGTTTTACCTGCGCCGGGAGCTGCAACGATATGAAGTTTTTTATCAGTTAAATGAAAATTTAAATCATCCAATATCCGCTTTTGGTAATCTCTCCACACTCCTTTAAACTTTAATCTATTCTCAATCATTGCAATTTTACCCAGCTTGTATAAAATTTTTCCAAAGATTCCTTTATATTAGCATTATTAATTAAAATTTGTCCAATACAATCAGATGATAAGATGTTAAGTTCTTTCTTGTTTCTATATTTTAATTGAGGTTGAAGTTTATTTAACTGAGTTGCGCTTATAATTCTTGCCTGTGTCTGAATATCTCCTTCTATATTTTTAATAAAATAGTCATCTTTAAGTGTATCTTGATTTACTGGCAAAACAGAAGTCAATTTTGAAAATTCCAACTGATTTTGTTTGTTAGTAAAATAAAGAGCAAATTTTAAAGCAGCATCTTTATTATGTGATTTTTTAGGAATTACAAAATTCATTAAAGAATAATCATATAAACCCGTTTTACCAGTTAATTGAGGCAAAATTTCCGTATTTTCATATACGGATGGTGCATTCTCTTTTATCATATTAATAAAATTAGCACCTGTAACAATAAATGCAAGTTGCCCCGACATATATTTTTCAAGTGAATCACGATGCGTCTGCGTAATACTTTCTTTGGGTACTATATTTTCATCATATATTCTTTTAAATTCTTTAAAAAGTCTTATACTATCATTTGATAACAAACTATCAGGAGAATTTATATTATATTTATTCAAAATTTTTAATAACGTATCATTTTCAGAAAAACTAATCATAGTTATATAAAAAGACTTATTTTCAGGAAAATATTGAAATAAATCATCATAAGTTTTAGGTAAATGTTTATAGTTTATCTTTTTTAGTAAATTTTTATTATAAAGTGTAACCGCAGATGTTGCATAAAAAGGAACTCCAAAGTAATTATCTTTATATTTTAACGGCTCAGTTAATGAAGGAAGGTATTGTTTTAAATTATCTTTGTTTATAAAATACAAAGCATTTTTTTGCGCTAACAATAAAGAAAAATCAGGTGTAAGATTAACTAAATCAGGAGGATTATCTGTCAATATTGCAGCTAAAGTTCTCTTCTCACCTTCAGAATATGGAACATCTATCCATTTTATTTTTATACCGGGATTCTCTTTTTCAAAATCATTTATAACTCTATTTATATAATTATCAAATGTACCTAACTGTAAAGTCCAGAAAACTACAGTGTTATTCTTTGTAATATCATTATTTTTTGTCTTAGAAAAAACAAATAAGGATACAAATAAACAAATAACAAGAAAAAAAATAATTAAATATTTCTTATTCATAAAGACTCCAATATAATAATAAAATATTATTTCTTAAATGTCTATATTTAAATAATTAATTTTTAATTAATCGGGTGAGGTTTTTATAAAATTTAGTTGTAAAATAAACATATAATAAAAGAGGAGAAAAAACATGATTAATGAAAAACTCGAAAAAGCTATTAATGAACAAATTAATGCTGAATTTTATTCTGAGTATTTTTACCTTTCAATGTATGCATATTTTGAAAGAATAAATTTACAAGGATTTAAGAACTGGATGAATGTTCAACTTCAAGAAGAACACGCACATGCTATGGGCTTATTTAATTATTTGCATGAAAGAGGCGGTAAAGTTTCTCTTAAACAAATCGAACAACCAAAAACAGATTGGTCAAGCCCAAAAGAAGTTTTTGAAGATGTACTCAAACACGAACAATTAGTTACTTCTAAAATAAATGCACTGTTAGATGTAGCGGAAGAAGTAAACGACAGAGCAGCAGTTTCATTCCTTGATTGGTATTTGAAAGAACAAGTGGAAGAAGAATCTAATGTTGGTAACGTTCTTAAAACTTTAAATTTAATTTGTGATGACAAACAATGCTTATTCATGATTGATAAAGAATTGGCAACAAGAACTTTTAATCCACCTGTTATAGGATAATTATTAATCTGTAACAGATTACAAAGACCAGATTAAATAAAAACGAAGATAATTAGAATTAATCTTCGTTTTTTATTTAATTAATTTATTTGGAAATCACATTTTTTTGTTCTAAAATCTTTATATGAAATCTTTTTTTAAATTTACTATCTTAGATAAATTTATATTAAAACAAATAATTGAAGTATTTGTTCTCGGTATTGTAGTCTTTACTTCAATTATTTTTGCATCTGACACATTTATTTCATTGATTAAACAGATTTCAACATATGGAATGTCAGTACATATAGCTTTTATGATTATTTTATTGAATCTTCCAGCCGTTATTGTTATGACAATTCCTATGAGTGTATTATTTTCAACAGTTATGACAATTAATAAAATGTGTCTTCAATCAGAAATAACAATTCTTAAAGCATGCTCAATAAGTATAAAAAGAATTTCTAAGCCAATATTTCTTTTTGCAATTTTAATGGCATTTTTAACTTTTTTCATTAATGAAACTATAGTTCCTATAACAACTTCACAATCAAAAACCCTTGCACTATATGCTATAATTCAAAGAAATATTCCGGAAGGAAAACGCAACTTTACTATTAAAGAATTAAAAGAAGGCAACAAATTAAAACGTCTCTTTTTTGTAGAAAAATGCGAAGATAAAAAATTTACTAACGTTTCAATTCTTGATATGTCTGATGAAGATAAAGTTCAAATACTTCAAGCCAAAACGGGAACTTCTGTCGTACAGGGGTGGCAATTTGAAAATGCTTCTGTTTATACTATTTCTAAAATAGGTAAAACTCTTAATACCTCTTGGATTGAAAAATCAATTCTAGACTTTGGTACAGATATCCAATCCGAATTAAATAAGAAAAACGACGGTTCTGACTACAACATTATTCAACTTTTACCATACTTGAAAAATAACTCAAATAACAATATAGATAAATTAACTAAACTTAATTATCAAGTTTGTTTCTGGGAAAAATTAGCACTGCCTTTGACTTCTATTGCTTTTGTCCTTTTAGGTATTCCTCTTGCAATAACACCACCCAGAGTTAGACATAACAGAGGCTTTTTATTTAGTATAGGTGTTATTTTTTGTTATTACATAATCAGAGCATTTTCTCTTTCTCTGGGATACAATGCTACATTGCCTCCTTTTATTGCTGCAAACCTCCCTGTATTTATATTGACCGTTATAGGGCTTTTATATTTCTATAGAAAATCAGAAAAAGTCTAATATAATTCCACAATAGCACCTTTAAACAGTAAAATCTTTAATAACTGCAATAAATTTACCTAAAGTAAAAATCAGATTAAATATATTTTTATTAAGAAATGTTAAATTAATTTTTTAAAAATTTTATATATTTTTTATATATATATTATTTAAAAACATTATACCTTAAATATAATATTTATGTATTTCTTTCGGACGAAATTTGTCCAAAATTCAATAATATAAAGCATTTCAGCTTATTATGTCTAAAAAATTTAAATATAGAAAAGGTTTAAGCAATTTAAGAAATAAAAAAGTTTTTATATTAGTGTAGGTTAGTTCAAAATAAGTAGAAAAGGTAGGTAATTTATGGGTTACGCTTTATTTGCGAATCGCAAGATTTTTTACACGAATCTTGTATTTACTCTTCAACAACAACTCGATAATATTGCTCAACAAAGAATGAGCCTGATTAATTTTTCAGGAAATATTAGTGATGGAGTAGTAACAGTTGAAGAAATGGCATCAGATGCAGCAAACTATAATAATTATGCAGAATATTTAGCAGGAGCAGATGCATATGCACATACTGCAGACAGTGAAGGCGGAGCAGGTACAACCGTAGGTGACATCGGAAGTATGGCTGCTAACAAGAATAATAGTGAAGAATATCTCGCCTCTATTGCAGAAATGCTTAACAAATCAGTTAATGAAGCATATTCTAAGCAATATCAAAAGAAATTGGAAGCTTTAGAAAACGAATTAGATATGAAACAAAAATCAATTGAAACAAAATTAACCGCAGCAGAAAAACAACTTGAAGCAATTCAAGAGGCTGAAGGTAAAGCAATAGAAGAAGCAACACCAAAATATAGCGGTCTTTCATAACCAAATAACAAAATAACCAAATAACTAACTCTAAATAACCCGTAAACTAACCAGATAAAACGACCTAAACGGTCGTTTTATTTTATTCTGAGATAACATTTGCATGATATCCTTTAGCTCTTAATTGCTCTTTAAGAGCCTCAGCTCTTTCTTGTTCTGAAAAAGAACCTACTTGAACAACATACTGATTTTTTATCGCTTTAATAAAAGGAACAACATTTAGTCCTTCGGCACTAACCTTATTTTGAGCAGAAAGAGCTTCTTCTAATGATGAGAATCTACCTATAACAACTTTACTGACATTTGATTTTGGTTTTGGTATAACACCAGAACTTTCGGCAGCCTTTCTAAAATCAGCACTCAAATAGTCATTTTTAGTTTTTTTAGTTTCAGAAAAAGTTTTTCTGCCATTTGTTTCTGAGTCATTTTCAGAAGCAACTTTTTCATCATAGTCAATTTTTTTAGGTTGTTCTATAACTTTTTTTATTTTTGATTCTTTTTTTTCTGTTTCTATATCTTCTGATGGAGTTTTAAATAATTTAGGTTCATTTTCACCTGCCGAAGGAAGTTCATCTTCTTCTTGAATCCATCTTAAACGCTCATCTATTGTTCCTTCTTCTATAGGCATATCAGAAGAAGTAAGAACCGCAGAATCATTATTCCCTATTTGTACATCAACATCCGGAGTATATGATGTAACAATATTTTTTAAAGCCAATAAAGTTATAACAAATATAACTAAAAATAGTAAAAAATATTGTAAAGAATGATTTTTCTTTTTTTTTCTTCTTCTTACAGTCTGTTGTTGCGGATTACTTATTTGTCTTGGCATTAAATAACTCCTCTGACTTTTGATGCTGCAAAATTTATGTCTCGGATTTCATTTTTATACTTTTCCAAAATTAATAATGCAAACTCTTTTATATTATTAATCTTAGCATCATTTATTAAATCTGATGCATTTACAGGTGCACCTTCTGATTCAATATTTAATCCGAAATGTATTAAAGTTGATGTTATTGATTTTGTTGCTATTGAAACAGATAACTTTTTGTTATTTATATATAAATCATCACCACTTCTGTTTATTATAACTTCCGGATTCAACTTTTCTATTATCTCTTTGGTTATAGTTACCAATAATCTTTGTTTATATACCATTTCAATAAGAGAAGAGTTAAAATTTTCTTCAATTATATTAAGCATTTTTTTACTATATATAGGTTCATTATTTATCACATCTTCTATATCAACCATATGAGAAAGATTTACATCACACTCACCGATAAAGGCAACTATTGCATTACCCATTATCGAAAAATTTTTATAAATCCAATGGGGAACAAGTTGTTCTCCCGTATATTTTATTTCTTTATCAATAAATTTTGATTCCATTTATTACCTTAAAATATTCTTTCTATAACATCGTACTTACCATTCAATTCAAGTGCTCTTTTAAGTCTTGAACAAGATTCACATTCTCCGCAATTTTTATCAGAATTTTTATAACAACTATATATATATTCAAAAGGAATTTCCAATTCTATTCCTTTTTTTACTATTTGTTCTTTATTCATATTTATAAGAGGAGCTATTAATTCAACTTTAGAATTAACTGAATTTTTTAAAGCTTCATTCATTGAATCAATAAATTGGACAGAATTATCTTTGAAAGTAAGACTTTCTTCTTTGTTTGCCCCTATAACAATATTATTATAACATAATGCTTCACAATAACAGGCCGCAATATTAACAAAAAGTGCATTTCGATTAGGAACCCATACACTTTTTGCGCTTTCTGTCGTTAAATTTTTATTATTTAAATCTTCAATTTTTATATCAGGAACACTTCCTTCAGAAGTAAGTGCTGATTTTGAAATTTTTTTTAACCATTCCAAAGTTATAAGTTCATGCCCGATATGATAATAATCTGCAATTTTTTTTGATGCAGAATATTCCATATTAAAAGATTGTTGCCCGTAATTAAAAGTAATGGCAAGAATATTGTCAAATTTTTGTCTGATAATAGCAAGAGAAACAACAGAATCAAGTCCGCCTGATAAGAGTATTATAGCACTATTCTTCATCTGAATCCTCTTCTTCTTTTAAATCCTGTTTTAAATTTATAGCTTCTTCTTTTGCGTAATCAGAAGATGTTTCACTGTTTATGATTTCATCTAAAATGCTATAACCTTTTAAATTATAAAGAGCAATAACTGCATTTTGAACAACTTCTCTGCTATTATCATATAGCATTTCTTTAATTAAATCAGAAGAATTTTCATAATCAGAATTCATAAGTACTTCAATAGCATTTATTCTGACTCTGGGAGATTCATCTCTTAATGCTTTCACCAATGCATTAAATGCTCTGTCACCTTTAAAGGAAAGTTTATTCAACGCTTCGAGAGCTCTTTCTTTTAAGAAAGTAAATTTATCCAAAAAACCTTTTTTACTTTCCAAAATAGACAAAAGCGAATCAACTGCCTTGGAATCTCCAATCATTCCAAGTGCCGATACTGCAGATTCTTTTACATAAACAGAAGATTCTTCTTCATCTTCAACAATATTCATCAACGGCAATACTGCATATTTATCCCCGATTTTTCCTAATGCTTCTGCACATGATAATTTTATTTTATAATTTTCATCTTTACTATTTAGGCAATATAACAAAGGATAAACACATTGGGAATCTTTTGTATTTGCTAATGCTTTTGTAATATTAATTCTTATTCTGGTTACGGAATCAATATCTTTTATTCGTTGAGATAATTTACTTTTCATTATTAATGTATCAATTAAAACAGGTATACTTTTTTTATTTTTCAATTTATCGATTTTTTGAAGTAAAAACATTAATATTTCATAATTATCTGACGTTTCAAAAAAATTATTATATATAAGAACTAAATCATCTTCGTTAAATCTTTTTGACAGGGAGATTATTTGGTTTATAGCATTTTTAGGATTTGTGCTATTAACTATATCACACTCTTTCGCAAACTCTTCAAACGGTAAATTCTTATTCTCATCCATAATTTCTTTTGAATATTTGTTTCTCATATAATAATAAATAAAAAAAATATCTATATCAAGAATTCAAGGTAAAATCATAAGAATCTGATAACAATTCAATATTTTTTTCATTTATTGCCTTATTTATTAACTCCTCAACATCAAACGAGAATTTAATTTTACCTAAAGACGGAGGAAGTTTAATATCCGATGTTTTTTTAAGGTTTGTAAAGCCATTATTTAATTCAATAAATTCAGAATATAAAGAAAGGATTTTCCTCCAATTAGCAGGTATTTTATAATTTTTCCCCGTATAATATAATACATCTCTTTCATATGAATCAAAATAATTTTCCATA
Organism: Candidatus Gastranaerophilales bacterium; assembly: GCA_947625345.1. Classification (GTDB taxonomy): domain Bacteria; phylum Cyanobacteriota; class Vampirovibrionia; order Gastranaerophilales; family Gastranaerophilaceae; genus Avigastranaerophilus. The sequence goes on along the minus strand of CANQNX010000043.1, from coordinate 396 downwards.
AAATTAATCTGTATCATATAATCATAATCTTGTTTCTGTTCTTCCGTAAGATTTAACATAGGATTACCAATAATTTCTTTTGGAGAATTTTCATTAGAATAATAAATATGATATCCCCACAAAAGACATCCTGCATAAAACGATATATTATTTTTCATATATCTTTCTATTTTAGAAGAATATAATTTAAATCTTGCTTTTTTTTGATGAATAGTTTTAAATGACATCATTTGTGCATAAACATTATTAACAAAATCATTAAAATCAACAACTAATTCCCCAATTCCCGGGTCAAATTTAACAGAATTTTTCATTATATTCTTACCTCAATTCCTTTTTCATATAACTCTTTTTTCAATTTTGGCACACTTAAGGTATCAAAATGGAATATAGAAG
>CANQNX010000042.1 GCA_947625345.1 Candidatus Gastranaerophilales bacterium | reverse complement strand
TTTAGAACTGAGTGTGAGAGTCTGGCAATAAAAAACACTCCTGATAAGGAGTGTAAAATTGCCTTGAGCCGGACTTGAACCGGCACTGGGGGTGAGCCCAATTGGATTTTAAGTCCAACGCGTCTACCACTTCCGCCACCAAGGCTCAACAATGAGTAATATAATATAAAAATAAATTTATGTAAAGTAAAAAAATAAATTTAGAAAAACAAATTAAAAATTTTTAACCGAATAAAATTAACAGTTGTTAAAAAACAAAGAATTATGATAAAATTTTAATAATAGTAAATAAAAAAAAATAAAAAAATGAATTAAAGAGATACAGAATAAAATTTAATTTATATAGAAGTGCATTATAGTTAATAATGCCTGTAGAAAGAACGAGGTACGGGAAAATTAATATTGATATTGATTCTAATACTTTAATTATCCTATTCACAATATTATTCTTTGCATGTTTTCTTTTGTGGCGCGATTCCAAGAAAGGGCAAAAAGAGAAAGCACAATTATTGCAGGATTTGGAAGAAAAAAAGAATATTGCGAATAAAGAAGCAATGATAGCCGCAAAAGAAGCGGTACAGAAGGATATTGAGAAATTTCAGGAAGAAACAAAAGAAAGAAGAAGAGAATTATCCAGAATAGAAGACAAACTAACAAAAAAAGAGGAAATATTAGAAGAAAAGAATATTGCAATAGCTACAAAAGAGGCAGAGTTGCAAAAGAAAATGGATGAAGTTCTTGAAAAAGAAGATTATTTGGCAGAAACGATACAGAAACAGATGCAAGAGCTTGAAAGGATTTCCGGATTATCGACGGAAGAAGCTAAAAAGATAATGTTTGAACAATTGAAAGTTGATTTGCAGCAGGAAGCAAATAATCTAATCAGGGAAAATGAGAATTATATAAGGGAAGTATCAAACGAAAAAGCGAAAGAGATATTAACGACGGTAATGCAGAGATGTGTAATAGACCATGTAGTTGAATCTACGGTATCGTCGGTAAGTTTGCCGTCTGACGAAATGAAGGGACGTATAATAGGCAGAGAAGGCAGAAATATAAGGACTCTTGAAACATTAACGGGAGTTGACTTAATAATAGATGATACTCCTGAAGCTGTAGTATTATCTTGTTTTGACCCTGTAAGGAGAGAGATAGCAAAGCTTGCACTTGAGAAGCTTGTATCTGACGGAAGAATACACCCTGTCAGGATAGAAGAAATGGTAGAGAAGGCAAGAGAAGAAATAGAGCAAAAAATAAAACAAGAAGGCGAAAATGCCGCAATGGAAATGGGGATACCCAATTTAAATAAAGAGTTAATAAAAACTTTAGGCAGATTGTATTATAGAACGAGTTACGGACAAAACGTATTAATACATTCACTTGAAGTAGGTCATATAGCAGGGATGATAGCAGCGGAAATCGGAGCTAATGTAAAGATAGCAAAGAGAGCGGGGCTGTTACATGATATAGGAAAGGCGATAGACCAAACACAAGAGGGTACACACATAGAGCTTGGTGTAGAACTTGCAAGGAAATACGGAGAAAGAGAAGAAGTAGTACATGCAATAGAAGCGCACCATGATGACGTAACGGCAAACAGTATAGAAGCCGTATTAGTAAAACTTGCCGATGCAATATCGGCAGGCAGACCCGGATCAAGGAGAGATACATTAGAAATCTATATTAAAAGGCTGCAAAAATTAGAAGAGATTGCATTAAGCTATGAAGGCATAAAACAATCATTTGCGGTACAAGCAGGCAGAGAAGTCAGAGTAATAGTACAACCTGATAAGTTTGATGATATAGGTAGTGCAAGGCTTGCAAGAGATATAGCAAACAGAATAGAAGAAGAACTTGATTATCCGGGACAGATAAGGGTAACTGTTGTAAGAGAAATAAGAACTACAGAATTAGCAAAGTAGTTAAAACCTCGGAAAAACTGATGAGACCTGAGAGTCAAAGACGAGCAGGTAAAAATCTCTGAAGACAGTTAAAATATAGTAACTGTTAAATCGGACAAAATATATGTCAAAGACAATCAAGATACTTTTTTTAGGTGATATAGTAGGAAAGCCGGGAAGGCTTGCCGTAAAGCATTATATTGATAATTTGGCGGAAAAACCCGATGCAATAATAGCGAATATAGAAAATGCATCTCACGGATTCGGTTTAACTTTAAAAAATTATAATGAATTATTGTCCTACGGAATAAATTATTTTACTTCCGGAAATCATATATTTGATAAAAGAGAAATATTTCAATACATAGACAATGCAGACAAAATAATACGTCCCATAAATTATCCCAAAGGTACCAAAGGAAAAGGGTACGGAGTCTTTGAAGTAAACGGATATAAGATAGGGGTAATAAATGTATTAGGCAGAACATTTATGAATATGTTTGAATCTCCGTGGGACTTAATAGATAAGGCAATAGAAGAAATACAAAAAAGTACAAAAATAATAATAATGGATATACATGCAGAAGCAAGTGCCGAAAAGATTTGTATGGGCAAATATTATGCTGAAAAAGGTATGACGGGTATTTTTGGCACTCATACACACGTACAGACTGCAGATGAGCAAATAATAGGAGGCAGATGCGGTTATATAACCGATGCGGGTTTCTGCGGAGATACTGAAGGTGTAATAGGGATGGAATATGAAGCATCAATAAACCGATTAAAAACATTAATATTAGACAGGTTAGATGTTTCTGATACGGGAAAATCTCAGGTAAACGGAGTAGTGATTGAAGTTGATTACGAAACGGGAGATTGCGTATCAATAAAAAGAATTAATGAGAAAATAATTAATAAAGAGGAAAATATGATTATGAAAGGATAGGAAAGTGAAAGTCGATTTACATATCCACACATCATATTCGGATGGCGCATTTTCACCCGAGAAAATCGTTGATACCGCAATAGATGCCGAGCTTGGTGCGATAGCAATTACCGACCATGATAATGTGCTGTCATACGATATTGCTCGGGAATATGCAAAAGATAAATCCATAGAAATACTTCCCGGTGTTGAAATTAATACAATATATAAGGGTTATGAAGTTCACATCTTAGGATATTTTATGGATTTAAATAACAGTGATTTTCAAAAATTAATAAAGTCACAACAGTTAGCACGTATAAAGCAAACTAAAGAGATATTAGCTTTATTATCAAAGAAGGAAGGAATAAAAATAAGCTATGAAAGCATAACTAAACAGGTTGCCGAAGGCGGAAGTATAGGAAGACCCCATATTGCTAAAGCTATAACGAATGCCGGCGGTACTTCAAGTGTGATAGAGGCTTATAACAAATATATAAATGATGATTCAAATGTTTATGTACAAAGAAAAACAGTAACACCGTTTGATGCTGTCGAGGTAATCTATGATGCCGGCGGTATTCCCGTTTTTGCGCATCCATTTGACGTTGATATAGCTGAGCAGTTAACTCGTGAAATGATGAATTTTGGTTTAAGGGGTCTCGAGGCATATCATAGAAAGCACTCACCTGCCATTATAGAATATTTTTCAACCTTAGCAGAAAAATACGGACTAATAATAACAGGGGGCTCTGATTTTCATGCTCCTAATCCGAATAACGGTAATATAATAATGGGTAAAAACTTTGTTCCTGAATGGATATATGACGAACTGATAAAAGAAAAAAGAAGAATGGAACTTGCAAAGTGAAGAAAATTCCTTTTAACGTATATGGCATTATAGCTACAATGATAATTATTACTCTAATTTTATTAGTGGTTCAGCCGTTTAGTTTAGTTGATTTTGAGCAGGTACAAAGAATTGCAAAGTGGAAAAATTATTATGAAAAATTGACGTATTTATTTGACCTTGTAAAGTTGCATGAAGGGACAATAGTACCGGATTCAAAAACAGCGGGTGTAATTGTTTCTGAAGAATTCATGATGAGTTATTTAAAGCCGTACTTTAACTATGAATATGCGCTGCCGACAAAAACATTAAAATACTCATACAGGAAATTGAACAATAGCGGAATTAAAAGGCAGAACCAATTTTATTTTAATAAATTTGTCAGAATGAAAACAGGAGAGTTGATATCAATAAAAAGAAATAACAGCGAAATAAAATTTGAGGATTCTCCCGAATATTATATGTTTATAGACATAAACGGAGAAAAAAGACCGAACAGGATAGGGAAAGATATATTTATGATAAATATATATAAAGACAGAATATCACCTTTAGGAGAAGGGAAAATAAATTCAAAAATAAAGATAAGTTGTTCGCCCATAGGTAACGGATTGTATTGTGCAGACAGTTATTTATTGGGTGGTCATATATGATTCCTCAGTAAATTTGAGTAAATAATATGTTTATGATAAAAAATAGATAACTAAGAATAAATAAGGAGAAAATAATGACAGAGAAGAGAGTGTGGTTGTTCAAGGAAGGTAACGCTTCCATGAGAAATCTCTTGGGCGGAAAAGGCGCAAATTTAGCCGAAATGACAAATTTAGGTTTGCCTGTTCCTCCGGGATTAACTATAACAACCGAAACATGTATGGAATATATCAATAACGGCAACAAAATGCCTCAAGGGTTAATGGATGACGTTAAAGAAAAATTAAAAATTGTTGAACAGCAAGCAGGTAAAAAGTTTGGTGATAAAACCAATCCTCTTTTAGTTTCTGTTCGCTCTGGCGCAAGAATCTCAATGCCGGGCATGATGGAAACAATATTAAACCTCGGCTTAAACGATGAAACAGTAGAAGCAATGGTTAAATTAACCAATAACCCCAGATTCTGCTACGACAGCTACAGAAGATTTTTAACAATGTTCGGTTCCGTTGCTTGGGAAATGGACAGACAAAAATACTTCGAATCTGAAGTAGAAAAGGTAAAAGAGCGTGAAGGCGTTAAGTCGGATACTGAAATTTCGGCTGAAGGCTGGAAATCATTAATTCCTATATATAAAAATGTTATTAAAGAAGTTACGGGAAAAGAATTTCCTCAAGATCCTTATGTTCAATTGCAGGAAGCTATTGAAGCGGTATTTAGAAGCTGGAATATCCCAAGAGCCGTAGCTTACAGAAACATGAACAAAATTGACCATAATTACGGTACCGCTGTAAACGTACAAACAATGGTATTCGGGAATATGGGTGATGACTGTGCAACAGGTGTTTCCTTCACAAGAAACCCCGCAACGGGCGAAAATAAATTCTACGGTGAATATTTAACAAATGCGCAAGGTGAAGACGTTGTTGCAGGTATAAGAACACCTAAACCGATTGCCATGCTTGAAACTGAAATGCCTGACTTATACAGACAATATGTTGATATAGCTAAAAAACTTGAACTCGGTTATAAAGATGTTCAGGATATGGAATTTACCATTGAAAGAGGTAAATTATACATTCTTCAAACAAGAAACGGTAAAAGAACAGCAGCAGCTGCGGTTAGAATTGCCGTTGAAATGCATGAAGAAGGCATAATTACAAAAGAAAGAGCAATACAGCTTGTTGACCCGTACAGCGTAAATCAGATTTTACTTCCTTGTTTTGATACAAAAGCTATGGAAGAAGCTAAAAAGATTTCAACGGGTGTAAATGCATCCCCCGGAGCTGCTGTAGGTAAAATCGTATTTGATACTGAAGAAGCTGCACAAAGAGGAGAAGCAGGCGAAAAAGTTATTCTTGTTCGTATAGAAACATGCCCTGATGATATTCACGGAATGGCAGTTTCTCAAGGTGTATTAACGCTAAGAGGCGGAGCAACATCACATGCTGCCGTTGTTGCAAAAGGCATGGGCAAACCCTGCGTATCAGGCTGTGAGGATATTAAGATTGATTTAGCTAATGAAACTTTAACAGGCGCTGACGGTACCGTTTACCACAAAAATGATGTTATTTCATTAGACGGCGGTAAAGGTATTGTAATGGCAGGCAGTGTTAAACTTGTTGAAGCTAAAATTGATGATAACTGGAACAAGTTCTTTACTTGGGTAAACGAAATTAAAAGATTACACGTTGAAGCTAACGCAGATACACCAAAAGATATTGAAAATGCCCTGAAATTCGGAGCTGAAGGTGTCGGACTTTGCAGAACGGAACACATGTTTATGGACCCCGACAGACTCCCATGGGTACAAAAAATGATTATTGCAGGAACTCCCGAGGCAAGAAAAGAAGCATTAGATAAGTTATTACCAATGCAGTATTCAGATTTTTACGCTATGTTTAAAGCATTAGGTGATAAACCTTTAACGGTAAGACTACTTGACCCGCCGTTACATGAATTCCTGCCCGATAAAGAATCTTTAATAGCGGAAGTTGCAACCCTAAAGGCTCAAGGTAAAGATGCAAAAGAAAAAGAAGAACTCTTGCACGTTGTTGAAGGCTTATCTGAATCTAACCCGATGATGGGTTTACGCGGCTGCCGTTTAGGCTTAACATATCCCGAAATTAACGAAATGCAAGTAAGAGCTATATTTGAAGCATGCTGCGACCTTAAAAAAGAAGGTCATAACGTTCAACCTTGGGTTATGATTCCTTTAATCGGCCACGTTAACGAACTTAAAGTTGCTAAAGAAATTTTAGTTCGTGTAGCTAAAGAAGTTATGGCTGAAAAAGGAGTTGAAGTTGAATATAAATTCGGTACTATGATAGAAATTCCTCGTGCCGCTTTAACTGCTGACGAGATAGCAGAATATGCGGAATTCTTCTCATTCGGTACAAACGATTTAACTCAAATGACATTCGGCTATTCAAGAGACGACGCAGAAGGCAAGTTCTTAAACAGATATGTTGAACAAAAGATACTTCCTTCAAATCCTTTTGCTACACTTGATACAAAAGGTGTAGGGCAGTTAATTGAAATGTCTATGGAAAAAGGTAAAAAGGTTAACTCTAAATTAGTCGGCGGAGTTTGCGGTGAACATGGCGGTGACCCCGACAGCGTTAAATTCTGCAACAAAATCGGCTTAGATTATGTATCTTGCTCACCATTCAGAATACCTCAGGCAAGATTAGCTGCAGCTCAAGCAGTTGTTGAAAATAAATAACAATTCAAAGTTGAATAAAAAAACGGAATATTTAAATTCCGTTTTTTTTATTCAATATTTATATACAAACTGTCATCATTTAAGATTTTTTCAATATTAAGAATACTATAAAGGGTATCACCTTCAGTATATTCGGAATATATGTAAGGTGAATTATAGGTATTTGTAATAGTTTTTTTTATATTTTTAAGATTTCTTATATTCTTAATATCATCAACTAATAGAGCAATATTAAAATTTTTACCTTCAACAATAATTAATTTGTTACTGTTATCGGAAGATGAATTATTGTTAGGGTTAATAAATTTTTTTAAATCAAGAACAACGAGAAAATTACCTTTAATATTAATTATACCTTTTATAAAATCATGGGTATAAGGTAATTTAGTAATTTTTTGACGTTTAATTTGAATAAATTCTTTAACAAACTTTAAATCAAGCAGGTAATTAAAATTATCCAAAGTAAAAAGAATATATTGATGAATTAAACTTAAATTTTGAGGAAATAAAAAACCTTCGTGAAACTTTTTAATTTGATCAGTTCTTAATTTTAGTATTTGTTTAGATTTTTCGTCCTCGGGAAATAATTTAGAATAGTCAACCTGTGACTGTTTATAGGTATTTGAAGAAATTAATTTATCCAGAGCATTCATATTAATAATACTGACAGTGTCTGATTCTGTTTTATATATTTCATCAATAATAGTATTTTCCAAATTGAAAGGTACTTCTTGTATAAAATTAGAATCAAACGGAATAATATTTTCAACATTATTTGCATGAATAGCAAAACAGTTACCTTCAACAATAGAAATAATTAATTTGTTATTTATGGAATAAGCATTTCTTTTTTCAGAGATAATTTCACATAAATCAATAACTTTAATCATAAGCCCGTTATAATTGAATAAACCTATAATATTTTCAGGCATGACACCTGTAGTTTCAATTTCAGGCATATTAATTATTTCAATAATATTTTTAATATTAATTGCATAACGTTTTTTATTTATACTGAAAACTATATAATATTTATAGGATTCAGAGTTATCATTTGGTGATAATAATTTATAATTATTGTTCATAAGCTGTAAAACCTTTATAATATTATACTATAAATTAAGGATTATAAAATCCGAAAAATGAATTATAATTTATACATTAAAAGGAGTTCAATATGACAGAAAAGAATATAAATTTGAGCAGTAAAACAGCCGTAAAAAATGTAAAAGATAATGTATTTTTTGCCATAATGGTGATAGCCGTAATAGCAATAGTAATATTAAGTGAAAACAAAATAACTACAATAGTATGGGAGTTTACAGTTTTAGTATTATATTATATTCAGTCTTTATTTTCCAAAAATGAATTATCGGATTCAATAGATAAATTAATAAATAACGAATTTAAAGAATCGCAAAAAATATCATTAAAAATAATACAATTGAGTGAAAAGCAGAAGCAGATGACGGACAGATATATGGATATGCTTCAGGAAGTAATGCAAGCTGCAAAAATATTCAAAATAAGTGCATCAAAGTCAAATGATAAAACGCAATTGTTAAATTTAAAGATAAAAGAAGCCTATGATTTTTCAGGTAAAGAGTTGAAATCCTTGAGTGAAAATATAAATTCAATGCAGGTATTAAAGCAGAAAGTAAGAGTAATAGCTGAATTAATAATAGAATTAACTGATTATGTAAAACAAATAGGTTCAATGGTAAGTATAGTAGAGAATATATCCGAGCAAACCAATATGCTTGCGTTAAATGCCGCAGTAGAAGCTGCAAGAGCAGGAGAATACGGAAAAGGTTTTAGCGTTGTAGCAAGTGAAATCAGGAAATTAGCAGATGAATCAAAACAGGCAACAAGTAAGATAACGACACTTGTATCCGAAATAGAACAAACAACCTCGTCAACGTTATCAGCAACAGAAGAAAGCGCAAAAGAGATAGAAGTTGATGTAAAATATGCAGGGGATATAAACAGTAACTTTGTAGCACTGATAAATCAAATAAAATCCATAAATACGGAATTAAATGATATTTTAAATTCATCAATAGAACAGCAAAACATAACAAATGATGTATTGGAAGTAATTGAAACCATGCAAAAAAGTACGTCGGAAACACTTAAAACAGTAGAAGAAAATATAGAAAACATGGAAAGATTTTCAGAAATAACATCAACTATAACATATAATATTGCAAATTAATTGGGGAAAATATGCAATACAACCCGGAAGAATACAATGAAATATTAAATATATTTAAAAATGAGAGTGATGAGATAATACAGGAATTAAATAACGGTTTTTTAAAATTGGAAAAAAATCCTGAAAATAAAGAACCGTTGAAAAGATTAATGCAGCTATCACATTCATTAAAAGGTGCTGCAAAAATGATTGGGTTTAACAGTGTTCAAGACCTTGCACATAAAATAGAAGATATAATAATTTATTGGAATAATGAAAACGTAAAAATAAATGTTAATTTTTTTCAGGTAGTTTATGATGTTTGTGATTTTTTATATGAAATAATAAATAAATCGGTAGAAGAAAAGATTGATGTTTATGACTCTAAAGTGGTGGAGTTTTTAAATAAATTAAATAATTTACTTATATATAACAAAATGGTACCTGTTGATAATCCTATAAATAAGAAAAAAAACAGGATAAATAACATTGATATTAACGCTATTTTGTTAGAGTTAATGTTTGTTTTGGAAAAAGAATCTGATGATGTTGAAAATAATAATGAAATAATAGTAGTAGTGTTAGAGAATTTGACTAAATTGTCAGAAATATTTGTGAATACTGAGCATGAAAAAATAATAGAAGAAATATCTGAGATAATAACAAATATTAATAACGGAAAAAATTTTTATGATATAGAAGATTTAAAGCAAAAAGTATCTAAATTAAGAAATGAAATATACACAACTCTGAAAGAATGGAAATTTAATTCCATAATAGCAAGACAAGAATTAGATGAAGAAAAACCTGAGATTGAAAGTAAACCGGCACAAAATGAAGAATTAGATGAAAAATATAATAATATTTTTTCAAATTTACAAAACATTAAATATGAAAAAGACTTTATTCCTGATGTAAATAATGTTTTAAGAGAAATTCAATTAAATATTAAAAATGAAAAAGTATCAAATGTAATAGATAAAACAATAAAAATATTGGATATTTATTCAAAGCAAAGTGTAATTTTGGACAACGATTTTTTTATGCCCATATTACAAAGTATATATTTAGCCAAAAAAGCATACAGTGAAAACACTGATAATCAGATAAACAATATTAATTTTTTAATTCAACGGTTAACGTTAGTGGAAGAAATGCTTAATTCTTTAAATGAAGAACCGAAAAATGAGATAATGGTTAAGCATGAACAAAGTATAGTATCAAAGAAAAATTATAATGAATTTAATAATAATATAACACCGTTTGATTTTCAGGAAATTAAAACGTTAAGAGTTGATATAAGTAAATTAGATACATTAATAGCACAAACCGGAGAATTGTTGGTAAACGGAATAAAAACCCATGAACATATTTCTGATTTATCAAAGATAAGTTTAAATTTATTAAAGTGGAGCAGTGAAAGTAAAAAAATCTTAAATTATATAAAATATTATGAAAAAAGAGGACTGCATAATTCATATAATAATGATATAACAGGAATGTTTTTCAAAAAAATACAATCATTTTTCACTGAAAATGTAGAAATAATAAATGATTTAAACAATGATTTCAATACATTATACAATATGATATTTGAAGATGATAATAAATTAAACCAAACCGTTGTTGAAATAGAATCAATTGCAAAAGGAATAAGGGTATTACCGTTAGCTGCAATATTTCATTCATTCCCGAGAATGATAAGAGATATAGCAAAAGAGTGCGGTAAAAAGGTTGATTTTTATATAACGGGAAGTGATACAACGGTTGATAAGAAAATAATAGAAGAAATAAAGATGCCGCTCATTCATATATTGAGAAATGCGGTATCTCACGGAATAGAATTGCCCGAGGACAGAATAAAAAACAATAAAGATGAAACAGGTATTATACGTTTAAGTGCAAAACAAATAGAGAATAATATAATTATAACCATAGAAGATGACGGATACGGAATAAATATTGAAAAAATTAAGGAAATAGCAATACAAAAAGGTATTTTGCTGCAAGAAGAAATAAACAATATGTCTAATGAACAGATAATGAAATTGATATTTCTTCCGGGATTTTCAACTAAGGAAACCATAACTGATATTTCAGGCAGAGGGGTTGGTCTGGATGTTGTAAAGACAAAGATAGCCAATCTTGACGGAGATATAAAAGTCGATTCCGTATTAAATAAAGGCTGTAAGGTAATGATTAAAGTACCTTTGGCAATGTCAAGCATAAGAGTATTTATAATAATGATAAATACTCAAAAATATACAATTCCAATTAATACAATTAAATTTGTAAAACAAATAAAAAGTGATGAAATTTTTGAAAAAGACGGTCAAAATTGTATATTATATGACGGACATTCTATTCCCGTACATAGATTAACAGATATATTCGGTGAATCTAAAGCACAAAATATATCAACATCTGAATTAACAGTTATAATTATGGAAGCGCAGGGAATACAAAGTGCGTTTATTGTGGATAAATTATTAGGCTCACAAGAGGTATTTTTGAAAAAATTAATTCCGCCTATAATTAAAATAAAAAATATAAGCGGGTTTACAACACTTTCAACTGGCGAGACGGCACTTATTATTAATCCCTATGAATTAATGAAGTATGCAGTATCCGATAAACATATATCAGGTTCAATAATAAAGCAGTTAATGTAATTAAACATTAACCGTATTATTTTGAGCTGATTCAATTTCGTTTTCGGATTCTTTTACATAGGTATAATCAATTAAACTTGCAATTTTATTTCCCCATTCATCAATAATATCGTTAAGTTCCTGATTATATGAAATGGGTTGTCCTATAATTACTTTAAGATTGCCTTTAAAAGGAATCCAGTTATATGTTTCGGAACCTGTTATTGCAATCGGAAGAATATCTGTTTTCATCTGTTTCGCAATTGCGGCAAAACCTTTATTAATTTTTTCAATTTTCCTGTTCCGTCTAATTCCGCCTTGTGGGAATATACCTAACATCCAACGGTTGGTTTTAAAAACGTTAATAGCGGTTTTTATTGTGGATACTTCAAGTTTTTCTCTGTTAACGGCAAAACATGCCAAACCGTCAAGCAGGAAAGCAAGGATTTTATTTTCAAATAATTCTTTTTTACCCATAAAGGCAATAGGTTTTTTAACAGCTTCACCGACAACAAACGGGTCAAGATATGAAATGTGATTAGGTGCAATAATAAAATTTCTGTCAGAGGGAATATTTTCTCTTCCGATATATTCTATTTTATAAAATATAGGCAAAAGTGTATTAGGAACAAGCCATCTGCCGAATAATTGGAATTTATATTTTCCTTCGGTAAAATCTGTGACATCTCTTTTAGTATAATTTTTCTTTTTTTCTTCCTTTTGAATCATAATTTTTTCCTATATTTATGAAGGTATATATTCAAACTCACCTAAATTACAAACTGATTTTGCCCATTCCTCAACAATTTCATCAATCTCTTTTTTATATGAAATGGGTTTACCTGCTTTAACTTGCATGGTTTTTTTACCGTTAGGATTATCTTTAACAATAATAGCAATGGGGAGTATATCAATCTCCATTTTTTTTGCTATAGCGGCAAAACCCTTGGTTATATTTTCTAATTTTCCGGTATTGCTTCTTGTCCCTTGCGGAAATAATCCGAGATGCCAGCTTGTTTTTTTAACGGAGAGAGCAGTTTTTATGGTTGAGACATCAACTTTATCACGGTCAACCGCAAAAGCTCCGCACCAATCCATTAACACCATTGACCAAAAAGTTTCAAACAGTTGTTTTTTTGCCATGTATGCAATAGTCAACTTATATTGTGACGCAATAAAAAAAGGATCAAACCCTGTTACGTGGTTGCTGGCGACTATGTATTTTTTTGATTTATCAATATTTATACTTCCCTC
>CANQNX010000041.1 GCA_947625345.1 Candidatus Gastranaerophilales bacterium | reverse complement strand
TATTTCTCTCTTTTTTTATTTTTTGTCTTTATTTATTGTTTATCAAACATTTGTTTAATTCCGTCAACCGAACTTAATATGCCGGTAGCTTCATAAGGCATGTATACAACTTTGTTATTTTCACCTTTTGTAATATTTGTAAGAGTTTCCAAATATTTCATAGCAATTAAGTATTGATCAGGTTTTCCTTTATCTGCTAAAGCTGTAATGATTCTGTTAATAGCTTCTTTTTCAGCATCCGCTTCAATAATACGAGCCTGTGCTAAACCTTCCGCTTGAAGAACTTCAGCTTGTTTTTCCGCTTCTGCTCGTAAAATTGCAGCTTGTTTATCAGCTTCAGCTCTTAAAATTTTTGCTTGTTTTTCACCTTCTGCTTTATTAACTGCTGCTTCTTTTTCACCTTCTGCGGTTAAGATTGATGATTTCTTAATACCTTCAGCTTCAAGAATTGTAGCCCTTCTGTCCTGTTCTGCTTTCTTTTCTTTTTCCATTGCCTGTTGGATTGATGCCGGAGGATCTATATCTTGAAGTTCAACACGGTTAACTTTTACACCCCATTTGTCAGTTGCTTTATCAAGGATTTCTCTTAATTTGTCATTGATAATATCACGTGATACCAAAGTTTCATCAAGTGCTAACTGACCTACTAAGTTTCTTAAATTAGTTTGTGTTAATTTTTCAATAGCTTCAGGTAAATTTTCAATTTGGTATGCAGCTTTTTTTGCATCCACAATTTGAAAATATAAAAGAGCATTTATACTGATTGTTACGTTATCTTTTGTAATAACGTTTTGTCTTGGGAAGTCATATACTGTTTCTCTTAAATCTATTCTCGGAGAGTCAATCATTGTTGAGTATGTTCTTCCTTCAATACCTCTTGCTTTTATAATCTTTTTAATTGGTCTGGGTGCTTCAATAAAAGGTACTATCCAGTGTAAGCCGGGGGTTAATACTTTTGAATATTGTCCTAAACGTTCAATAATAATTGTTTCTTGTTGGTGGACAATTAACAAACCTTTTGATACGTATATGATTGCAGCTGCTATAGCAACAATAATTAATATTAACATTGTTTATTTTCCTCCTTATATCTTTTCTACAAATAATGTCAGGCTTTCATTCTTTATAATTCTGACTTCGGAATCTACAGGGATTTCTTCTGCTCCGGGTAAGGTTCTTGCTTCCCATCTTTCATCGTATATTGTAACCGCACCGTGATTTTCGTTAATCGGTTCAATACATTTTACCGTTTTTCCTATGTATTCAGAGTTAAAATCAGCATCTGAGTCTTTTTTCAGCATTTTTGTCAAAAGTGGTTTTATTAATAAAATTGATAATAGTGATATTCCTAAAAATACAAATATTAATGTAGTTAAACTGGTTTGCCAAAAAATTGATATTGCAGCCGTTATTATACCTGCAAATGCAAAATTAATACAAAATAGTGTCGGTATCATTATCTCGAGAATTACGGCAATTATAGCTATAATAATGAATAAAATCCAAAGCTCCATAGGGTTCCTTTCTATTCTTAACTTTTTAAGAATAGTATAGCATTTTTTTTAAATTAGTCAAAAGTATTATTTTCAGACTTGTTTTGCTTTATCTTATTTATTATATCTTTGACTTTTTGGAATTTTGCCTGTTTTGATTTCAGGTTTTCCTTTTCCTCTTCTGTCATAGATTCCGATATGATATCTTTTGCTTTTTGTTTCACTTTTGTTTTTACCTCTTCGGTATTAATCGGTATTCCGTTTAAATCTGTCGGAATTGTATCTTGAGGTATAGAGGACAAGAATGCTTTTGCTTTTTCCATATCAGATTCAAGTGCAAGCCATTTAAATGATTTTACTAATGTTAAAGGTTTTGCAACATCTCCTCTTACTACAACCTGAAATTTTGTTGCATTATTGTCTGAAATGTCTTTTCCCAAGGCGGGAATTTGTGAAATCTCTTCATCAGTTACAACTTCGGTGAATAAGAAGAATATTTTGCCTAATATTAAACTCATACCCGGTGTCGCTTTAACTAAATTAACCGGATTAAGCATTGCTAACGGTCCCATTGAATCAGACAATTGTGAACCTAATCTTCCTCTTAATTTTATGTCTATTTTATTTTTCATAAGGTCAAAATTTCCGAATATATATGTAGCCATAATATCACCTGACGATGATATCGGATTTATGTCAGCTACTCCGTTATTAAATTCAAGATGACCCGATAATGCGTTATAATGGCTTGTATCAAAGGACAATAATGAATTCAAAACAGAACCGATTGTTGATTTGAAAAATTCTGATTCTCTGATATTTTCTGCTAATATCAGGTTCTCTAATTTCCCGAACGGGCCTAATGTTCCGTTCTTCATAAGGAAGTTTACACTTCCTTTCAGGGATTTCATTTGTTCTTCCATTGTACCGTTCTTTAATGATATGTTTGTATCAAAATCCATTTTTCCTGAAAGGGTATCTTTCATTCCTGCAGCATCAGATAGAGTTTGTTCAACATCAAGACCGGTACCTTTTAATACTGCTTTCAGTTCATTTGAAAGTAGATTCATTGAAACATTTCCTCTGATTTTTCCTTGAAAACCTGAGGTTAATATGTTATTTACATAGAAAATATTATCTAATAATGCTATTTTAGCTGTTGTATCGGTTAATTTTATATTACCTGTTTTTATTTGTTTTATGTCAATGTTTCCGTCTTGAACTATAACGGGAATTTCTTGAGCTTGTTGGGGTGTTGTCTGTTTTGATGAGGCTGAGGGATTGTTAAAATATTTCATTGCCGCATCGGAAACTTTCATTAATTTATCAACATCAGTCATATTTGAAATTAAATTTAAATTTGTTATTCTAAAATATTTTGATGGTGTTAAATCCGCATTCAGCATTATGTTATAATCTGATTCATTTGCCAAAACATTATTAACACCTACTGTTAATTCTTTTCCTTCAAACTTGGAGGTAATTTTTGAAATGGTCAGGAATAATTCCGGGATTGACAAATCTCTTATTCCGAATTCACCTCTGATTCTCGGTGATGTTAAGTCTCCAAACATAAACATATTACCTTTTGCATATAAATTTGACTGAGGAAATACGTATAAAGATGCTTGAAGTTCCGAGGGCATTTTTACTTTTATTAAATTTATGTTAGGTGATTGTGTATTTAATTTTGTAATTGTTCCGTCAATGTTTACAACATCTTTTAAAGTTATTATTTCTTTTTCCGGATTTTCAGGATCTTTTGTTACAGTCTTTATAAAGAAGCCTGTATCTTTTATTTTCAATCTGTCGCCTTTAAAGTCAATTACCGCTTGTAATACGGTGTTTAAATCAAGAACATTTTTTATATCAACAGGTGTTATATAATTATCTTTATTTGCTTCTATTGCAGCTTTAAGAGTTTGTTTGTTTTTATTCCCTTCAAAACTTACATTTACGGGAATTACACCTTTTTCTTTTATATACATTGCTAAATCCGGACCAAAAAATTGTTTTAAATCTTTTGTTGCTAATTTACCGTTAGCATTGAATGCAAATTTAGGATTTTTTATGTAATTTTCAATTTGTCCTAAGATATCTATTTTACTGTTATTATTTATAGTTATATTGAAGGGAGTTATGTTTATGTCTTTTTCGCCTATTTCCATTGTGAATTTATCACATTTTAAATTAGCTCCGTTCAATGTCATTTTAAAATCAGAATTATTAATTTTACCCGTATAAGTTTTAAAATTGCTGTTAAATTCAGCGGATAAAAGGTTATTTATATAATTTATTTTATTAACTTTATCGGTAAGTGATATATTATTTGCTGTTATTAGCATATTTGCTATGGCTTTTTTCAATTCGCCTTTAATGTTTGCTTTTAAATTTATTGCTCCTGAATTTACATTATATGTTTCATTGATTTCAGAAGGCATAAACATTGTAAATACCTTGTTTAGCGGCAATTTTTCCATAACTATGGAAATATCTGCAATTGATTTTTCATCTATAGTTCCGTCAATTTTAAATAAGGTTTCCGCTATTTCTACTGAAGTATCTATAAATTTAAGAATATTATTATCCAATGAAATGACAGAATTAACTTTAGCTAATTTTAAATTATTTTTTGAATTCTTAATTATACAATTATTTATTGTAATTTTTCCGTTAGAAATAAGTTTTTTAAAATTTGTTTTAATGTTGGTGTCAATTAAGAAGTAGCCTTCTCCTTTTAACGGAGTTAATTCATGTTTAATATGAAGTGAATCCATTGTTGCTTTTATCAGATTCATTACATCATTAAGCATTATTTTATTGGATTGTATTTTTAAGTCCATTGCGGGCTTTTGTTTATAATTTAACATTCCCGAAACAGAAATTTTTTCTGCCTCTGTAATGAATAAATCTGAATCTATATTTAATTTGGTACCTCTTGAAATTAGGTGAAGTTTACTTTCGGGAAGTTTCATATTTGATAAATTTAAAGTAAAATTATCAACATTAAAATAACCTCTTGAAACAATTTTGTTATTTCTTTTTCTGATTTTTATTTTTGCATCAATATTTGTTTTTAAATCATAAGCCATATACATTGCAACAGGGTTTACAAAAGGTATTTCAACTCTTTGTGCCTTGTCATCTTCTTCATCTAATACAATAGGCGGCGGTAAAAATGTATCTATATTGATATTTGCATTTATATTTTTTGTTTCATTTACATAAAGTTCTGCATTTGTTTTAATGTATGCGGATTTCCCGTTTCTGTATCCGAGTTGAAGCTCATCACCTCTTAATTTAAGAAAATTACCCGTTTTAAGGTCATTAATTTTTACGGCATAATTATTTATTAAAACTTTTGGAACATATATTTTAATTTGCGAAGGGTCTATTATAGGCTTTTGTTCCGATTGAAGAGTTTCTTCTATTTTTTCTTCTTTATTGTTCAGTATTTCTTCATATGCTTTAACCGCTTTAAATGCTTTACCGTTTTCAATATCAATATTAATGAGCGGATTATCAATTTGAGCCGTTGTAACTTTTACCGTTAAAAACAGTAAATGAGGAAGAGATATACGTCCTTTAAAGGAATCTGCCGATACTATTTCAGAATTATCTTTTAATTTTATTTTAAGATTTTCACCTTGTATACCTGCAGATAATAAAGGGGTTACTGTTACTTGAGGATTTTCAAAATCTAACAATAAGTTAGTTTGTTCTTCGACAATCTTTTGTAAATCAGGTTTGAATTTGTTTAAGTCTACTGCTTTGGGGAGTACAAATAAAAAGCTTAAATACAAACCTATAACAGCTAAAATAATTAATATACCAACAACCTTAAAAAACTTTTTCATTAAATTCTCCTAAACTGAACATTTGTAATAATTAATCACAATTATAATTCAAATAATTACATAAAATTGTAATTTTTAATTTATGTAAAGTAATAACAATTAGATTTAAAAAAGTTAAATATTATGTTTTACTTTTTATTTGTTTATATTAATATATTGTTGAGTTGTGAATCCGATAGGTTAGATTACTATAGAGAGTCAACTTAGTCTTTATTTAAAGATGGGAAAGCAATTCGTGTGTTATAAGAAAAAAAAGGAGAGAAAAATGCCGGTAGCATCAATGATTGAACTATTGGACGCAGGTGTACACTTTGGTCATCAAACACAAAGATGGAACCCGAAAATGAAACCGTATATTTACGGAGCAAGAAACGGAATTTATGTACTTGATTTAAGAAAAACATCAGAAAAATTAGATTCTGCATATGACGTAGTCAGAGATTTCGCCGCAAAAGGCAAAAATGTAGTATTCGTAGGTACTAAAAAACAAGCTGTTGACGTTGTTGCTGAAGAAGCATTAAGAGCAGGCGCATATTATGTTAACAGAAGATGGTTAGGCGGTATGCTCACTAACTTTGAAACAATCAGAGGCAGAGTTAATAAATTAAGAGAAATAGAAGAATTCTCTAATTCAGGTCAGCTTGAAAAATTACCTAAAAAAGAAATTGCTCAAATGATGAGAAAACTTTCAAAATTAACTAAAACTCTTGGCGGTATCAAAGAAATGAGAGGAATGCCCGATATTTTAGTTGTTATTGACCAGAAGAAAGAAGCTATAGCAATTGCTGAAGCTAATAAATTGAATATCCCCGTTATATGTTTAGCTGATACTAATGCTGATCCTGACGGAATTGATTATATCATTCCGGGGAATGATGATGCTATCAGATCAATCAAGTTGGTATGTTCAAAATTAGCTGATGCTGTTCTTGAAGGAAAACAATTAAGAGAGAACAAAGCTAATCAAATGCAAAAAGTACAAGCTATAAATGCTGAAGATGCAGGTGTATCTGAAGAAGTTAAAGCTGAAGAAGTTACGGAAAATGCTGAAACTGCACAAACTGAAGAATCAGTTGCCGCAGTAGAAGAATAAATATAATATTGAAAGGATAATAATATGACAATTACGGCAGCAATGGTAAAAGAACTCAGAGAAAAAACCGGCGCAGGCTTTATGGATTCTAAAAAAGCTCTCGAACAATGCGATGGCGATATTGAAAAAGCAATGGAGTTCTTAAGACAAAAAGGTATTGCTTCCGCTGAAAAGAAACAGGATCGTATTGCAGCGGAAGGCTTAGTTGCTTCATATATTGAAAATGGAGTCGGTTCTATTGTTGAAATTAACTGTGAAACGGACTTTGTTGCAAAAAATAATGATTTTAAGGAATTCGTAACTAATATTGCTAAACATATTGTTAGCGTTAAACCTCAAAATCTTGATGAATTAAATGCTTCAATCTGCCCTCAGTGCGGAATGAAAATTGAAGATGTTGTTAAACAAAAGATTGCAACAATCGGTGAGAAAATCAGTATTAGAAGATTTCAAATTTTGGAAGGCAATTTAGCTACTTATGTTCATAACGGTAAAATAGGTGTACTTATTTCCGCTTCCAATCAGGATGAAGCTCTTCTTAAAGATGTTGCGCTCCATATTGCATCTTCTGCTCCGGAATTCGTTTCAAGAGCTCAAATTCCTCAATCGGTTATTGATGAAGAAACAAGAATTGAAATGGGTAAAGAAGATTTAGCAAAGAAACCTGAAAACATCAGAGCTAAAATTGTTGAAGGCCGTGTTAATAAACTTATGGCTCAAAAATGTTTATTGGAACAGCCTTTTGTTAAAAACCCTGATATTACCGTTGAACAAATGCTTAACGGTAAATTGGTTATCAATTCATTTATCCGTTGGACTTTAGGTGAAGGTCTTGAAAAAAGACAGGATAACTTTGCTCAAGAAGTTATGAGTCAAATGGTTAAATAGTTTTGTTATTTTTTAAAAGAGGAGGACATTAGTTCTCCTCTTTTTTTGTTTAAATATGCTATAATCCTTCTATGCTGTTAGATATTATAATTATTTTGATAATTTTTATAGTAATTTTTTCAATTCTTTTATATAAAGTTTTAAAGAAATATAAAAGATTGAAAAAAGATGCGCTTAAAATTTCTCAAACTTTAAGACGTGCGAGATATGGCGATATAAATGTTAGAGTTAACGGTTTTTATCTTAAAGAACTTGAAAATTCACTTAACCGGTTATTGGAAACAATTAATGACAGAGAGCTTATGATAAAAGAGTATCAGAGCGCATTGTCAAAGAAAAATCTTTCACTTGAAGAAATTTTGAAACAGGAAAAACAGCTTCAGCTTTTTAAAGAAGAATTTGCGGCAACATTAACGCATGATATGAAAGTTCCGGTTATTGCAGAGTTAAACTCTTTAAATTTTCTATTAGAGGGGCGCTTTGGCGACTTAAACGAAAGACAGATTGAAATATTAAATCTTATGAAAGCATCTAATCAAGAGTTGAAAGATTTAATTGAGAATATGCTTGAAACATATAGATTGGAACAGAATGAAATCGAACTTCACCGTGAAAATATTAATTTTAATGATTTTGTTGTATCTATAATTAATGAAATGGAGCCGATTCTTATAAAAACTTTTCATAAAATTGAAACAAATTTGAGGCAAACAGAGGGATTTATTGTTAATTTTGATGAATTTCAAATAAAAAGAGTTGTAAAAAATCTTATTCAAAACGCATTAACTTTTAGTCCTCCAAGTACGAAAATAGAAATTTCATCTGAAATCGAAGCTGATAATCTTAAGTTAAATGTTACTAATACCGGTAGCGGTATTTCTCAAGAAGATTTAGATATGATATTTAATAAGTATTATCAGGGGCATTCAAAATTCAGAAAGGCCGGAACAGGATTAGGACTTTATCTTTCTCAACAAATTATGATGTCGCATAACGGAAATATCTCTGTTAAATCTGATTCTGAATTAACAACTTTTATAATGTCTTTACCCTTTAAAAAAAGTTAAATATTTCCGGTCGAACTGTTTTTGTCGTCTTCAAATTGTTTGATATCTATCTTGTCGGTATCATCATCTTCTTGAATCATATTTGAGTATCTGCTTCCTGATATATTTGCATCTATTTCAATATTAACGTCAGTATCAATCATCTCAACTTCATTGTTTGGAAAATCTTTAATTTTTCCGTCGGGGAATTTGACTGAAAGATGATTTGTAAGAATATTAAGAGCACATACTCTGCCGACACCTTCTGTTGTCATAACACCTGAGCCTATAGGGACCATTTCTTTTGCGGTTTCTATGTAATTTTTGTATTCATAATTAAGACAGCACAACAATCTGCCGCAGGTACCCGATATTTTACTTGCTGTAATAGGCATCCCTTGATCATGAGCAAGTTTTATATTAATAGAATCAAATTGTCTTTTAAAAGAGCAGCAGCAAAAAGGTCTTCCGCAAAGTCCGTTGCCGCAGCATAGCGAGGTTTCGTCACGAACACCTATGTGTTTTAAATCAATTCTTATATGTTTAAATACTTTTGTTAAATCTTTTAACAGGTTTCTGAAATCTACACGTTCCGGTGCTGTATAATAAAATGTTACTTTTTTCATGTCAAAAGTATATTTACATTGGATAAGATTCATTTGAAGATTATGCTGTTTTACAAGTTCAAGACAATCTTTATAACCTTTTTCTTCCATTTGTTCAATTTGTTTATTAAGCTCCATATCTTCTTTAGTCATTACCCTGACTAAAGGAATAGAGGGAACCTTTTTCTTTTTTATTATACTTTCAACCTGAGGCGGAACTTTATATGCTTTTGCCGTCTCTTCTCCTTTTTCTGTCAATACAATTACCATATCCCCATGGTTAACTTCAATACCTTCAGGGATTTCAAGAGGAACCTGTTTATTTTTAATTAATTTAACTGCTATCATAAATTAAATTTTATCATGAATTGCATAAATATAACACTTATTTAGCAAAAATAAATTTATTATTTATGACACTATAATATATTGACTATTCGTCTTTTTTTATTCCCATTACTTCTTCGGCCTCTTCATAACCTTCTTTATAATAATTTTCTTCATCGGGAGCGAGTATTTTAAGTAACCTTAGAAAATTTCCTACGTGTTCTTTTTCGTCACCGGCTATTTCGGTTAGCATCTTTTTTGCTTTTTCATCTTCTATTGAATCTCTTAACTGTTCATATAACTGTATGGCTTCAAATTCGGATGCTATACTGAATCTTACGGCTCTTATAAGTTCATTTTTATCTAACATTCTTTCATTTTTATTCCCGTTAAAAGGGTGTGAAAATTCCGGCATGATTATTCCTCCTATATGTTATAAATCTATTGCAGATTCGCATATAAACAGAAAAATATTATCATCCTTTTTGGCAGAATCAGTTATTTAATCCTTCAAAATTGAAAACTGTATTTTTGCCCTTTATCTCAAAGTTAACAGGCACTTGTATATTTTTTTCACACATATTTACGCTCCATAATTCTTTCCAATATCCTTTTATGTATTTCCCGTTTTTCTTTTTAACGTCATACGGATATTGCAGGAGCTGTGTATTTTTTATTGAATAATCAAAACAGTATGCATTTTTTTTGGAGATGATTGAGTATAGTTCTTTCAAAACTTGTGTTTGTAAATCATCCGACGCAATAGAGTCGCCTTCTAAGGGTACTGACATATCATACCCTTTTGCGAAGGCGCTTTGCGCTGTTAATATTATTAATAAAATTATTATTACTTTTTTCATCATTCTTTTATCAGGAAGGAATCATCATTTACTTTCATTGCAAAATAGGGGTTATCTTTGCCCGTTTCTATTAAGAAAAGTACAAATTTTTTATCAAAATCATAATGTCTTGGTTTTTCAGGTGCCATTGGCATAGCACATTTCATTAATGCTATTGCCGCTTCACTTTTTAAGGAACCGCCTTTATTATCCAAGTTAAATTTAATTGTTTGAAGTGCTTGAGATATCATTAAATTTGTACCTGCTATCTTTTTATTGCATAATTCACCGAAAGAAAGAGTTTTGTCTACTTTTAAATATGGTATTTTTAACGTATCAAGTTTACTGAATTCTTCAAGTGATATATTTTCTTTAATATATTTATATAAATTTTCAAAATTATCATCTTTTTCCGTTCTGAATAATATTACTTTTTCATTTTCTTTTGTATTTAAACTTACAGCGTACTCGTTTTCATTTTTATAAAAGAGTACTTTTAAATTTTCATCAAAATTATTTTTACCTTTTTTTCCGAAGTATTTATAATTTCCTTTGCCTTCAAAGGTTGAAGGGGATAGGATGTCAAAAGCCTTAGGGAAAGTAAAGTTTTTCTTGAGCATTGCATAAAATAAATATCCTTCTTTATCTTCCCAATTAATAAGATTAATTATGTCGCTTTTTTCTTTAAATTTTTTGTAAATACCGTTTTCTATCTGTTTTTTTAAATCTTTATTTGTTTTTCCTTGTGCTAAAAAATATGAATCTTCCGATATATCTGCTTTTGTGTATAATTTTTTGTTGAGTTCATCGGCTAATGGCGGATTTGAAGGTAATAGTTTAACTTTGTCCTGTTTTATATAATCCGAAAACTCGTTCCAAACAAGTTGAAAGGTTATACACCATAAATCTTTATCAGTTTCTTCATTTTTAATTATCGAGTTATTAACTTTAGTTTCTTGTTTAGTGTCATTGCATTTCTTTTTCAAAAAACAAAATCCGCAAAAAAGTGAACAAGAAGCCATAATACATATAGAAATTAATAATGCTAATATTTTATTTTTATTCATTATATTCTCCTTTTCTTTTATTATATATGAAATTTAAGTAATTTTGGCAAAAAAATATTTTATATGATTTATAAGAAATATAAAATATTCGTATAGGGAATAAAATATGAAAATATATGCGGTAAAGAACAATTTATCTTTCGGAAAAACTAAAATGACAAATTGTTGGATTCATGATAAATCAGATGATGACATTGTTAAGGCTTCAATATATAAAATGAATCCGTCAGATAAAATAGATTTACGAGATGTTTATTATTCAAGTTGTGCATTTCCTCTCTATAATGATATGATAAAGCAGGCTAAAATGCCTGTTAAATATAGAGATTTTTATATAATAAAAAATGATTCCAATGATGAAATATTGTCTTGTGCTCAGGTTGTGCATAAATTTGATGATTCAAAACCGCAAAAATTAACTTATTCCTGTGTTGAGGAATTAAACCATAATCCCAAATATATTGATGCTTTGTATCCTTTGCTGCGATATATAGAATTTCAGGCTAAGCACAGAAAAGAAAATCAAGTAGTTGTTGCAGTCAATTTGAATGATGAAACTAATGATATCAAAAAACTTGATTATAAACAAAAAACAAATGGGGATTGGTATAGAGATGTAAAAAAATAAAACGGTATTTAAAATACCGTTTTTATTATGATTTTTGAATTTAGTTTAACTATTTAGTTAATTTTTTTGTGGAAATTTTTGTAATATAAATATCGGATAGTTCTCTTGGCATTTTTTCAGCTTTTTTCTTTTGTAATTTACCGAAATTCAAATCAAAACTATAGTTAAGTCCTGCTTGGAAACCAATACCCGTCACACCGGCATTTCTGAACGTTACTTGTCCGTAAGCACCCAATCTGTCTTTCCAAACTTTAGTTCCGCCTATACCGTATTGTAAATATCCGTGATCCATTTGTACATTTGGTAAATTAACATTTCCCGCTTTACCGTCAACTTTATCATTTATATAATACATATATTGAATAGTTGCATATATACTCCAAGTATCTTTCGTTAATATTAAATTTGCACCCGGAGCAACGTTTATACCGTTGAGCATACCTGAATTCATGCTCATAATACCGAAGTCTGTTCCCCAATTTTGTTGACCGAACGCATTATATGCCGCAAGCAAATTCGGTTGGAATATAAAGTCCTTAAACGGATGGAAGTTATATGCGGTTTTTACTGCCGTACCTGCAAACCAATTTGCCGTATCGTCATTATATCCTGCCACATCCATATCGGTTGTATATCCGCCGCCATAGATTGTTGCTGATGTTATAAAGTCTTCATCTCTTATAAACGTACCCATAACACCTAACTGACCGCCATTTTGCTGCATACTTACGCCGTTAAAATGCTGATGACCTGCATTATATCCTATGTAGCCTGTCGGGATAAATTTCCAATCTTCGTTTAATTCTACAGCCGGTAAATCTGCACCTGCTATAGTTCCCCAAATATTGCTGCCTACACTCAAGCCTCTTGTCATATCAAGTTTGTTAAGTGATACATAGGTTTTTGCCCATAATCCGCCTTCTTCGTAGGTCTTTTGATATGGTGTAAAAACAGCATCGGCTGCATATTTATTTGCATCCTTTGCTCTGTCTATAAATCTTTCATTGTGTAAAATGAAGTGATTTGTAATCATATCATCAACAATTAACTGTTGTGTGTATGCTGCTAATGTTGCAACTTGTCCTCTGAATACCTGAGGATTGTATTCTCCCAAGTATGCTCTATATTTGCCTTCACCCATTGATTCTAAACCATAATAACCAATCGGAGTGAGTTTGAGGTCTTTTGTTGCATCAAAGTTAACTCCTGATTTATCTCCTGAAAACAGAGTAAAGTCAATATATCTGTCTATCGGTGCACCGCCGGTAAAATTGAAGTCTGAAATATTTAATGTTGCATCAGTTCC
>CANQNX010000040.1 GCA_947625345.1 Candidatus Gastranaerophilales bacterium | reverse complement strand
TCAACCTGTCGAACCGGAAGATAATTCTCCATCAGTATCAAGTTATTCGGACGACATTGGCGAAGACTACTCCGACTTCGGCGGTGATGACTACTCCGACTACGGCGGTGATGACTACTCCGACTACGGCGGTGATGACTACACTGACTACGGCGGTGATGACTACACTGACTACGGTGGTGATGACTATACTGACTACGGCGGATATGATGATATCCCTGCGGCGGATGAATATGATCCTATTGATCCTGAAGAATAATTTAAGAAATAAAGACCGAGATTTTTCTCGGTCTTTTATTTTTCATCAGGTAAATATTTTATAAAGTATGAAAAAATCAGCGGGATAAATGTTATAACAAGTAAAATATTCATTATTCCCGTTTTTTCAGCTAATAAACTTATTAGAGGTAAAATTAATCCTATAATACCCCAGCTGAAACCTCCTATGAATCCTGATATCATACTCTTAAATTCAGGCATTAATCTTTGTGCCAAGGACATATTAACAGGTACTGCCAAAAAACTTACGAAGCCTATCATAATAAATGATATCAGACCTATAATGCCTTTTGCCGAAGATAAATAAAAAATTATTCCTAATGGAGTTACGGTTATTAATGAAATATAAAATACATTTTTTATTCCTGCAAATCTTTCTAAAATAGGACTAAAAATAACACCTAATGCGCCTGCAATTAAAAATGCAAATAAAATTGAACCTATATGTGCAACATTATAACCTACTGATTTCCAATAAAAAGGTAATATTATAGAAAAAGATGAAACGACAAAAGATTTAACAATGGAGGCAATAACTAAAATTGTTACCGGTTTATTATTAAATATTTTATATATGGCATCTTTAAGAGAAGATTGTGTTTTATTATGACAAAAATCTTTTATCTTAGGGGTATTTTTTAAAAGTATGAAAGCTGTAATAATGCCGAATATACAGGCATAAGGAAGCTTATTTAATCCCCAATATTGAGCAATCAAGGAAGAAATTAAAGGTCCCAAAGCAAACCCGAAAGTGCCCATTGCTATAAAAATACTCATGTCTTTACTGTTATTTGTGCAATGAGAAAAGTTAGAAACTATACTTGTTGCCTGCGGATGAAAAAATGATACTCCTATATGACCTAAAATTAAACAAATTACTAATGTATATATATTATTGGCAACTCCTAAAAATGATAAAAATACGGAGGCCATAATCATACCCCAAAATATAAAAAAACGTCTTTGCCATTTATCGGCAAGATATCCGAAAAAAGGTTGCGACAGTGATGAGGTTAAATTGGAAATTGAAATAAATAAAGCAGCCACAGCCATGGATATTCCGATTTTAGCAGCAATAAACGGCATTATCGGATTTAAAAATCCCGAATAAGCATCGGTTGTGAAATGCCCAAATGACTCGGTTATTATGACTTTCTTATTACTTTGTTCCATATTAATGTCTGAAATGTCTTATTCCCGTTGTTATCATAGCAATATTATATTTATCCGCGGTTTTGATAACTTCTTCATCCTTAATGCTTCCGCCCGGTTGGATAATTGCTGCAATCCTTCCTTGTGCTGCAACATGAATATTATCAATTGCGGGGAAAAATCCGTCTGATGCGGCTACTGCATCTTTTGAACCGTCACAAGCTTTATTTAATGCTATCTCAAATGCATCTACTCTGCTCGTTTGCCCCTGACCTATACCGATTGCTTTGAAATCTTTTGCAATAACTACTGCGTTTGACTTTGCATGTTTTGCTATCTTCCACGCAAATATCATATCTTCAATCATTTCGGAATTTGGTTTTGTTTTTGTTACTACTTTAAAGCTGTTTTTATCCAATTCACCCTTATCTGTTGTTTGCACTAAAGTCCCGAATGGAGTTATTCTTATTTCTTCGGTTAAATAATTTTTATATTCTATTAGTGATGTGTTTAGCTTGATAACCCTTAAATTCTTTTTAGTCTTTAATATTTCAAGAGCCTTAGGTGTATAATCAGGAGCTATAATAACTTCTAAAAACATTGCTGTTAACTGCTTTGCTAAATTTTCGTTAACAACTTGGGTAAAGCCTACAATTCCGCCAAAAGCACTTAAAGGATCACAATCAAGCGCCTTTGCCCATGCTTCTTCTATGTCTTTACCTAATGCCGCTCCGCATGGAGTATTATGTTTTATAATTACACAGGCATTTACATCATAAAATTCACTTAATATATTTGTACACGCAGTTGCATCCAATATATTATTATATGAAAGTTCTTTTCCGTTTAATACCTCATAATCAATTGTACTTTCACTGTAGTATATATTTGCTTCCTGATGAGGATTTTCTCCGTATCTTAAACTTTTTGCTTTCTTTAAATTTAATGAAAAATAATTATTAATATCTTCTTCATATTTGTTTGATAATCCGTTTAAGATTTTTGTATCAAAATTCAGGGTTTTTTCAAAAACTTTAAGTGCAAATTCCCTTCTTAGCTTTAATGAAGTTTCGCCGTTATGCTCTTCTAAATCTTTAAGAACGGTTTTATATTGTTCAATTGAAGATACAGCTAAGACTCTTTTGTTATTTTTTGCAGCTGCTCTCAACATTGACGGGCCGCCTATATCAATTGTATTTATTAATTCAGGTTCATCAACCTCCATATTAACAGCTTCTTCAAAAGGATAAAAGTTAACAACTACCATATCAAAAAGCTTTATTTTGCCTT
Source organism: Candidatus Gastranaerophilales bacterium (assembly GCA_947625345.1). Taxonomy (GTDB): domain Bacteria; phylum Cyanobacteriota; class Vampirovibrionia; order Gastranaerophilales; family Gastranaerophilaceae; genus Avigastranaerophilus. The sequence continues at coordinate 10,893 of CANQNX010000040.1, read as the reverse complement.
GTTCTACATCTTTTTTTTCTTCTTCATTATTTATGTCTGCTAATATTCCCGCAAAAACATCAGGATATAAGGTTTTTACTTTTCCGTTAATTAATTGTCTTTTTCCCGTGATTTCCGAGATTTCTTTTGCTTCTATATGATTCTCTTTTAATAAGTCATAGGTAGAACCCGTTGCTATAATTTCATAATTATATTTATTTGTCAGTTCTGATGCAAATTCAATAAGCTTGTCTTTATTATATACACTGATTAATGCTCTTTTCTTCATAATTATTTTTTCCCTAACTCAAATGCTTTTTCTTTAGTTTTAATAATAGTCTGTGATAAAATTTCCTTTATGTTATTTTCTTTTAATATGTCATTTCCTACCTGAGTGCAACCTCCCGGAGTCGTGACGTTTACAATTAAATCTTCAGGATTAATTCCTGTTTCCAAAACCATTTTTGCTGAACCATATGCGGTTTGTGCGGATAATTTGAGTGATGTTTCATAATCTAAACCTAAAAGAACACCTGCCATTGCTATATCTTGGATAAATCTGTAATAAAATGCAGGGCCTGAGCCTGATATAGCAGTAATTATATCTATATATTTTTCTTCTGTTTTTATTACTTTACCTACACTCTTAAATATTTTTAATGCTATATCACTGTCCGAATCACTTGCATATTTTCCTTTACATATCGCACTCATACCCTCATTTACTAATGCCGGAGTGTTAGGCATTACTCTTATTACGGATGCTTTTTTATTTAAATATTTTTCTATTGTTTCCGTTGATATACCTGCAGCTATTGAAATAATTATGTGTTCTTCGGTAATAAAGGGTTTAATTTCCTCCAAAACATCTCTTATAACAAACGGTTTTACCGATAACACTATTAATTTATAATTTTCCGCTATTTTAAAGTTACGTGACTCTGTTTTAATATTAAAATTATTTTTAATATTATTAAGTGCAATTTCATTATTATCTGCGGCACATATATTTTCATTTGCGAAAATTTTAGAATTTATAATCCCTTTAATAATTGCGCAAGCCATTTTACCTGCGCCTATAAAACCTATTTTGTTCATATTAATTAACCTTTTTCTTTTTCTTAATTGACTTTAATTTATGTCTTATATATTATGATACAATGAAAAATATGACATTCAAGGAGAAATAAAATGAGACGTACACTCGAAGGCACAAAAAGAAAAAGACAAAATGTAAGCGGCTTTAGAGCACGTATGGCAACGGCAGGCGGCAGGGAAGTATTAAACAGAAGAAGAGCTAAAGGTCGTCATACTATAGCTATTACTGCTAAAGAAAGAGCATAAATTTTACATTTGATGCATTTACACACTAATTTTTATATAAAGGGCTATAAAGCCCTTTTTTAGGATATTTATATGCTTAAAAAAAAATACAGATTAAAAAAATATTCTGCTTTTATTGCTACATATAATTATAATAATATAATATATAATGATAAATTTTGTATTTATTTAGGTAAAGAAAAAAAAGATTCTTCTTTCCCGACAAAATATGCTTTCGTAGTAAGCAAAAAGGTTTCTAAAAAAGCTGTTGTCAGAAACCGAATAAAAAGATTAATGAGAGAATCTGTTAGACTTTATATAAAAAAAACAGGCGGGGAATATATTAATAAATATATATCCGTTATATTTGTTGCAAAATTAAACTCCTTAAATTCTGATTTTACATGTGTAGATTCATGTTTGACCGACTTAATATCTTCAAAGGCATGACGGGAGCTGAATTGCCTTGATTTTAGTGTGTTTTCGAATAAAACAAGTATAAATTTTGTTTAAAAAATATATACTAATTATATGTGATTTGTAACAAATTGTTAACGAAATGATTCATGTATGGCATGAATTTATTTTAAAAAGTTTTCATGAATATAAGAGAAAAAAAATACGAGGACAAAAAAATGGGATACGCATTATTTGCATCACGAAAATTAGTTTTAGACGGACAATTAAATAATGCCCAATTGCAACAGACTCAAAGGTCTATTGAACAATATAACTTGGCAACTCGTAATACCGGACTTCAACAACAGTTAACAAGTTTAAATACGGCACAATCTCAAGAACTTGCTGAGCTATATGGTGAATTGGCCGAAGGGAGCAGTGAAGAAATGAGAAACGCAACAAATGCTCTCATTAAACAAAAAGAACTTGAATATGAAGCAGAAGCTGATGAGATAAACAGAGAAATATACAAGATATCAATTAAAGAAAATGCAATTGAAATGGAAGTTAAACGACTTGATACTCAAGTAACGGCTTTACAAAAACAGTTAGATGCCGTAGAACAGGCAGAAAGCGATGCAATAGACAGAGCTACTCCAAAATTCAAAGGACTTGGTTAATAATAATTATTATAATTAAAAAGAGGAAACATAAAGTTTCCTCTTTTCGTTTGTTCAAATATATTTTATTCAGCCATTGCTTTTCTTACTTCTTTTTTATAGATTTCAACATTTGGTTGAAGAACTTCAGGAAGTGCTGTGTCATCAGCTGTTATGTCACCTTCTATTTGCCTTAAAATATTACCTGTGTATAAAGTTTCAAAGTGTTTAAATTCAATAAATTTAGCTAAAGTTGTCAAAGATAAATCTTTGAGTTCAACAACGCTAACCGGATGCATACTTGAATATGCACTGATAACTCCTGTTAAAACAGCCTTTGTTACTTTTTCCTGTGGTGCTACATAGACAAACGTAAAGAAAGAATCATTATTGTTGCTGTCTAAGTCAGCTTCAGCATTATAGTGAAGATAACCGGGACCTACGTTTGTATCTGTGGATATTCTTGCTTTTAAAGATTCATTTTTTAATTGTTTTTCCCATAAAGTAGTACCCATAAATGCATCGCCAAAATATTCTATAAAATGTTTTTGATTTCCTGATAATCTTGATTGTACATTAAAGGCTGCTTGTTGAAGTGCAATATTTTTCGTTAAATCAGGGTTTAGAAATTCTTTTTGAGCATCTAATGAAGCTTGAAGCATGGCTTTAACTTCTTCTTTTGAAACACCGGCGTAAAAGAGAGTAAAAATTGTAGCATCATCAAAAATGGAAAATCTTCCGCCAACATCATCGTGAACATACCCTGACAGTTTGATGTCTCCTGAATTTACCATTTTTCTTAAATTGCTTTTTTCTGCTGAAATATCTGTCATTGCAATAAATCTGTCAGATACATCTTCTCTTTCCAAAAATTCTTGCATAACTTTTTTTGCGTTTTCGTATGCTACCGTTGTTTCAATTGTTCCGCCTGATTTTGATACAACTAAAAATTGTGTTTTGGATAAATTGAGTGTATTAATAAATCTTCTGAAACTTTCAGAGTCAACTGAAGAATAAAAATGAATATTTGCATCTTTACCTGTCATTTTTATTAAAGATTCGGTTGTATGTCTTGAACCGCCTATACCTAAAACAGCGAGGTCGGTATATTTATTATCTTTTGCTTTTTGTGCCATTTCATATAAATTATCTAAAGAATCAATTTGATTTTTAGGTAAAAAACCAATCCAGTTTAAAAATTGACCTGCTTTTCCTGCTCTTTCATTTATTGTTTTTACTGCTTCAATAGCATTTTGACTATATTTTTGCAGATTAGTCATATCAACTTTCAAAGTTACGTCGGATGTAATTGTTTCTGTCATTTTATAAATCCTTTTCTAATTACCACTTAAAATATTATCTTATGAAGTAAAAATAATTTCAATTAAAAAAATAATCCGAAGTTATTCGGATTATTTTTTGTTATAAGTGCGCTGTATCAGATATGATAATTAAACTTCGTTATTTTTTTGTTTATTTATAACGTCTTGAAGCTTAGCTATTAATTCATCACCTTTAGCCTGCATTTCATTGACAATTCCGTCCGCTTTGTCCTGAATTTCCGAAACTGCACTGTGAGCTTTTTCACATATTTCTTTTGATTTATCAGCTAATTTTTCACGAGTTTCTTCACCTGATGAAGGTGCCAATAAAAGTCCTATAAGACCTCCTACTGCGCTTCCTACTACAAAGCCTACTATAAATCTACCTAATGACATTTTTTATCTCCTTTTTTTAAAAATATTAAATCCGCTGATTAAGCCGCTAAAAAATCCTGTTTTATCTTTTACTTTGTTAAAAGTAAGCAGTCCGGCACCTAAAAGTGTGGTTATAATTTTTCTTGCAATATCCAAATTATTATTGGTTGCATTTGATACTTTATTTATGGCTGCCAAAATACTGTTAACCGATTTCATTGCGGGTTGAAGTTCAACTTTTGCTGCATCTGTTAATTCTTTTAAACTAATCATTGTATTTGTTGTTGCTTTAAGAAATTTAACTAAATACACAGTCAGAATAATCATTACAACAATAGTAACAATTAACAGAGCACAAAAAATCCAGTCTTGGGGTGTCATTTTGTTCTCCTAATTTACATCGTATTCGTTTGATTCTTTTTCTTTTGCTTTTGCAATTTGTTTAGCTTTTATCGATTCATTGATTTTGTTATATTGCTCTTCTAATCTGTAGCGCATAACATCAATTGAATTTAAAGCTTGTCTTTTTGCTTGTTTAATTTCCGGAGTATATTTTTGTGCGATATCTGTTATTACTTCTTCTACATCTTTTCTTGTTTCTTCTCCTGATTTAGGTGCATATAAAACAGCGGCAATAACACCACCTATCACACCCATTAATAGCCCGACTCCGAAGCATATTGAACTGTCTTCTTTTGACATAATGTCCTCCATTCACTTTATGTTTCAGATTTTAACATTTTTTTTGAAAACTTGCAATTATACTCTTATATTAGCCGTAAAATTTAATATGTTCGAATAAAATTTACCATAAGCTTCTGACTTAAAAAATTTGTAATGTATCTTTGTTTGGTGTAAATTAGTCATGTATATTAAACAAGAGGAGAAGACTAATAATGAGCGAAAGAAAATTAGTTGGAACAGGAGAAATGTTCAAAAAAGCATTGGCAGGCGGTTATGCTATCGGTGCTTACAATGTTAACAATATGGAAATTTTACAAGGTATAGCTGAAGCGGCTGAAGAAACTCAATCACCTATCATTCTTCAAGTTTCTGCAGGTGCAAGAAAATATGCTAACCAAACATATTTAATTAAATTGGTTGAAGCAGCTCTCGCTACTACAACCGTTCCTATTGCACTTCACTTAGACCACGGTGCTGATTTTGAAATTTGTAAAGCATGTATTGACGGCGGTTTTTCATCTGTTATGATTGACGGTTCAAGATTCCCGCTTGAAGAAAACATTGCTTTAACTAAAAAAGTAGTTGAATATGCTCATGAAAGAGGAGTTTCAGTTGAGGCTGAACTCGGTAAATTAGCCGGTGTTGAAGATGATGTTAAAGTTAAAGCTGCTGATTCAACTTATACAGATCCTGATGATGCAGTAAGATTTGTTAAAGAAACAGGTTGTGATTCTTTAGCTGTAGCAATCGGTACTTCTCATGGTGCTTACAAATTTAAAGGCGAAGCTAAACTTGATTTTGAAAGACTTGCTGCTATTAAAAAAGCTGTTAATGAAGCAGTCGGTTATGATTATCCGTTAGTATTACACGGTTCATCTTCGGTTCCGAAAGAATTCGTAGCTAAATGTAATAAATATGGCGGTAATTTACCTGATGCACAAGGTGTACCGGAAGAAATGTTAAATTATGCTTCTAAACACGGTGTAGCTAAAATTAATATAGATACCGATTTAAGATTAGCAATGACTTCAACAATCAGAGAATTCTTTATCGAACACCCTGAAAAATTCGATCCTCGTGAATATATGGGACCCGGAAGAACTGCCGTTAAAGAAATGGTTAAACACAAAATGGTAGATGTTCTTGGTACTGCAGGTCACGCTAAAGACTAATGAATTAAATGAATTAAAAACAAGAAGATATTAAAAATATCTTCTTGTTTTTTGTTTAAATTTATTATTTTTCCTGTATAATTCAGGAAGGAGAGAATGAGATGTTTAAATATTTTAAAGGTTCTTTAATAATAACAATTATAGGTGTTATATGTGCATATTTTTGGGGTGAACATTCACATCCCGGAACGGGCTTTTTAGCTTTATTTGTAGTCGCTTTTTTATCTATACTTGAAATTACACTTTCATTTGATAATGCCGTAATAAATGCAATGAAGCTTGAGAAGATGAATGAAATCTGGCGGCACAGATTTTTAACTTGGGGTATTATAATTGCCGTATTCGGTATGAGATTTTTATTTCCGATTATAGTTGTTGCTGCATTTTCGGGACTTTCAGTTTTAGGTGTTGCCAAACTTGCACTATATGATGTTGATAAATATGCTCATTATCTTCATCAGGTTCATGCCCCGTTAGTTACATTCGGGGGTGCTTTTTTGCTTATGATTTTCTTCTCATACTTTTTTAATCATAATAAAGATACTCACTGGATTTGTTGTATTGAAAAACCCATTCAAAGAATGAACTGCATTAAATATATTGATGTTGTATTAACCTTAATTTCTTTAATGGTGCTTCAAAATTTCATTCCCGAACATCAAAAAGTTGCGGTTATTATGGCTGGATTTACAGGTATTGTTTTATATCTCATTGTGGACAGTATCAGTAATTTGTTAGAGTGTATTGCCGAAAAAAAAGCTGCTTTGATTGGTACTACTGCAAAGTTGGGTTTTATAGGATTTTTATATCTTGAACTTATAGATGCTTCTTTCTCATTAGACGGTGTTTTAGGGGCATTTGCCATAAGCAAAGACATTATAATTATCTCTATAGGTCTTGCAATAGGAGCTATGTTTGTTCGTTCTTTAACTATTTTTATGGTGGATATGAAGACATTAAAACAGTATTTATTTCTTGAACACGGAGCTCACTGGGCTATAGGATTTTTGGCTGTAATAATGTATATCTCAACAAGAATTGAAATCCCTGAAGTTGTTACAGGCGGAACAGGTCTGATAATAGTTGCGGCAGCATTCATTACATCTATTCTTCACAACAAAAAACAACTTAAGACGGAACAAAATTAAATTTAACGGTTAACATTTAAATTTGACAGTCTTTCAAGCCTTTGTCTATACTCACTTCTAAAATGTTGAGTGTCTTGCCAGCCTAAATATTTTACTATAGGCTCTATTTCTTCACTATTGTGTTCTTGTTTAAATTCTCTAATATATTTTTTTATATTATCTCTTGCATTTTTTATAATGGTTAAAGGGTCTTCAGATTTTAATACGGGGACAACATTTACATCAGGATCCAAAAGATAGTGAAGAGCAATCATTGTATCTGTTCTGTTAAGTCCTTCTTCACATCCTATATAATAATTTCCTTCATCCATTGCTTTAAAAATTTCCGGTAAATATTTAGTATAACCGTCACATATCATTTTATCGGTGTGCATGGGCAGGCATAAATATTTAAGTCCGTTTTCTTTACATGCGTTGTAGGGTTCATTAAAGTCTCTTTCGTCTCTTAAATCTATTATTTTTTCTATACCGCAAGCTTTAATCTTAGGAAGCAAAACACTGTTTGCACCCAACAGGCATGAACCTCTTATCCCTTTTCTGTCTGTAGATACAGTTAAATTATTAATATACATACTTTTTAATTTATCATAGTCGAAAGTAAGTTTTTGTTTTTCTTCATCAGAGATTTCTTCTGCTTTAATTCCGTATATTTGTTTTTTTTGAAATTCATGTGCACCGGTATTAAATAAAGTGTAATCTCTTAATCTGTCAAAAAGGCTGTAAGAATTATTATTTTCATCCTCATCTTCCCAATATGAACCTTTAAAAGATTGTTGAGCTCGCTGATTTGGATTATTTTCTTTTTTTGATGGGGTTAACTTTTTATATGTATTTGTATAACTGTAAACGGGATTTATTTTCATAATTTAAACCTTTAAAAACATTTGCATGTTTTGAAAAACGTGTAAAAAATTTAATTGCTATCAATTTTTAAAATTGTTAACTGTTTGAAAAAGGTTTTATTTAATTGTAAAATTAACATATAGAAAAAAAGAGGAAAATAAATTATGAAATTAATGGAAGGTAAAAAAGGCGTTATTTTTGGTGTTTCAAATACACACGGCATTGCATACGGAATAGCAAAGCAGTTATATGAAGCAGGTGCTGATATAGCTTTCACTTATGCCGGCGAAGTTATGGAAAAGCGTGTTCGCCCGATTGCAGAGTCAATGAATGCAAAAGTAATAATGTCTTGTGATGTAACAAAAGAAGATGAAGTTAAAGCAGTATTTAATGAATTGGAAAAAGTATACGGAAAGATTGATTTTGTTGTACATGCAGTAGCTTATGCAAACAGAGAAGATTTAACCGGAGAATTTGTTAACACATCAAAAGCAGGATGGGATTTAGCAATGGGTGTAAGTGCATATTCACTTGTATCTTTGGCAAGAAATGCTCAACCGCTTATGAAAGACGGAGGTTCAATACTCGCTTTAACATATTTGGGCGGTGAAAAGGTTGTTGCAAACTATAATATAATGGGTGTTGCAAAAGCTGCTCTTGAAGCTTCAGCAAGATACTTAGCGGAAAACTTAGGTAAATACGGAATAAGAGTTAACTGCTTATCATCAGGTGCGGTTAAAACTCTTGCAGCATCAGGCATTGACGGATTTGGCAAAATGTTAAAAGCTGCAGTTGTCAAAGCTCCGTTAAAAAGAAATGTAACGCTTGAAGACGACGGTAAAACTGCTTTGTATCTCTTATCTGATTTATCATCAGGAGTTACAGGCGAAGTTATCCACGTTGACTGCGGTTGCCATTGTGTTTATGCGTCAGGTGAAGAAATGGAACTTGTAACAAGGTAATAAATTACTTATATAAAAGGAGAATTGATTTAAACTCTCCTTTTTTTATATGGTTTAAAAAAAAATAAAAATTGGTATTATAAAAAAGTATACCAAATGAAAAGGATTAAGAGATGAATACTTCTTTAATTATTTTAATTGTTGCTGCTGTAGTAATTGTATCTGTATGTTATTCTTTATATGTTAAAGTTATAAAAGCAAAAAACGATGTTTTTGAAGCATTGTCAGGTATTGATGTACAACTAAAAAAACGTTATGATTTGATACCGAATATTTTAACGATTGCTCAAAAATTTATGGATCATGAAACGGAATTGTTTAATAAAATTACCGAATTAAGAACGAAAGCAATAAACTCAGAATCCGGAACAAAAGAAAAATTTAGAGCAGAAGCTCAATTAGATACCCAGTTAAAAGCTTTAATGGTTAATGTAGAAAATTATCCCACATTAAAATCAGATGCTACAATGGTTCAGGCTATGGCTACATATAACGAGGTAGAGGAACATATTGCTGCTGCGAGAAGATTTTATAACTCTGCATTAAAAATATTAAAAAATACCATAGAAATATTTCCGGGTTCATTATTTGCAGGTTTTGCCGCAAAAGCTGCAACATTCAGTTACTTTGAAACTGATGATGCTGCTAAAGCTTCCATTGATGCAAATAAATATCTTAAATAGTATATCAGAGAATAATTTTTCGGTTTTGGAAGATAGATTTTAAAGTAAGTATTTTAACGTTATTAAGCTCAAATTTTACTGAATTTGAGCTTAATATGAAAAAAGGATTAAGGTAAAAGTTTTAAGATAAGTCTATTCTGAGTAGTTGATTAAATGCTATATATCATTGGGGTTACGGGTATATTAAATTATGAATAATAATTATGATTTAAAAAAACAAATGAATATATATAATGTTGATGATATTTTAAATAGTTTTGAAGCATCTGATTATGATTCAATTAGAGAAAAATTGGGAATACCTGATTTTGATGAATTTTGGAAAAATTTTCAAAAGACAATACGACCTTATGAAAAATTAAGATTGAAAATTATAAATTCATATAAATTCTTTAACAACATAGTTTGTATATCTATGTTAATTGGTGGAATTTCTTTATTATACGGATTTTTTTGCTTATCTGCCGGTATAAAAGGAAAATCATTATTATGTGCTTTGATTTTTTTAGCAGGAACTGTTATTGCAATAATTATTACTTCAATTTATGAATATAAAAACCAAAAATATAAAAAATATGTTAATAAAAATCTGATGAATGATTATTTTAAATTTCTTAAAAATATTGAATATGCTGAATATTGTACTAAAGAAGAACAGGAAAAAATATATATAGACTTATTAAAATATGACATATTGCCGTCTCATTATGTGTGTACTTTTGAAAATAAATATAAATATACATCAATATCAGGAACTGAAGTTTATATAGATGAAATTTATTTGGAAAAAAAAGTAAAAACATCATCAAGTAGCCATAGAGCAGAAATATCATATTACTATATATTGTCAATTCCTTTAAAACAAAGTTATGAGGGCAAATTATTAATCGGACCGTCATATTCTTTAACATCAAAAATATTGAATAAAATGAAAAAGTATTATACGGGAAACAAAATGTTTGACGGTATAACTGAGATATATACTACAGATGAATTTATTGCAAAAAATCTTATTACTCCGGAGATAATAGATTATTTAAAGAAAAATCAAATTAATTATAAAATACTTTATGCAGACGGAAAATTATATAAAATGATAAATTATGACAAGTATGATTATGATAAATTTATTGATTTAAGTTATAGTATAACGGATAAAAAAATCCATCATGTACTGTTTCTCAAATTTTTATATTTTATGGAACAAGCTCAACAATTAGCTAATTTCTTTGAAAATGAAATATAGAGGTGTATATGCAAAGTGATACAAATAAAAAAAAAGGAAAAAATATTGCAAATAAATTCCGTAAAGTATTTACCGAAGAAGTAAAATCTAAATTAAGA
>CANQNX010000039.1 GCA_947625345.1 Candidatus Gastranaerophilales bacterium | reverse complement strand
ATTTATTTCAGAGACTAAGGTAAAGATGCTGAAACAAGTTCAGCATGACAAAAAGTGTCACCCTGAATTTATTTCAGAGACTAAGGTAAAGATGCTGAAACAAGTTCAGCATGACAAAAAGTGTCACCCTGAATTTATTTCAGGGTCTCTATTTAAATATTATAAAAATGTTTCAGGTAAATCCCTTCTGCATGTTTTGGTAAAAAGGTTTATAGTATTACAATACTGCATTTGTATACAATGTTTTTTTGTGATATTATTAATGCACCAAAATGATACGGAATGGGTAAAACTTATGAACGATTTAGAAAAAAAGATGGTCAATATTCTATCGGATTTAAGAGAAAATCATCACGTAATAGGAATTAAAGCGGAATTTGAAGCAGAAGGCACACGTTTGGAGGAAGCTTTAAGACTAAAAGAAATTGTTACAAAGGCAGGGTTAGAATTAACAATTAAAATTGGCGGCTGTGAAGCTATAAAAGATATGTTTGACGCAAAAGTTATCGGGGTCGGAACAATAGTTGCACCGATGATAGAAACTGCCTATGCTATGAAAAAATTTGTAAATGCGGCAAGGTTTGTATTCCCCCCCCTCGATCGAAAACGCTTATAGAACAAGGGTGTGTAAAGTTCCTTATCAATATTGAAACAGTAACTGGATTTAAAAATCTGGACGACATTATAAATACAAACGAATTTGCAGAAGTTTCAGGCATAGTGCTTGGCAGAGTCGACATGACAGGTTCAATGGGTTTAACAAGAGAAGACATTAACTCTGATAAAATTTTTGATATAGCAAATAAAATGTCTTTAAAAATGGCTGAATTGAACAAAGATATGGTTATTGGCGGTGGTGTTTCCGCATATTCGCTTCCTTTCTTCAAAAAACTGCCTTATCTCAGCAGATTTGAGACAAGAAAAATAATTTTTAATGCAAAAAAAACACTTCTTGATTGTAATGCGGATAAAGGTATATTAAAAGCTGTGGGCTTTGAATTAATGTGGCTTAAAAATAAACGTGATTTTTACGGTATGATTTATGCCGAAGATGCTCAAAGAATTCAAATGCTTGAAGCGAGATATAAAAAACTTATTGAGGATGCAGGCGGAGTTTATTCATAACTATATATTCGATTTTGACGGGACATTAATTGACCCGTCAAATCAGGTGCTTTTTTATCTTGAATATGCTCTTGTATTTGCAGGATTTTTGGTATATAAATTTTTAAGTCATACGGTTTTATGGGTTAATGAATTTAAGAAATTAAATTGCTTAAAATGCGGATAATGATTTAAATGATATAGAGGAACTGTTATGTCTAAAATTAAATTGTCGGATTACATTGCAAAAAGATTAAAAGAAGTATACAAAATAAACAGATTTTTTATGGTATCGGGCGGCGGAGCAATGCATTTGAATGACAGCCTCGGAAGATATATTCCCTATACCGCTAATCATCATGAACAGGCATGTTCTATTGCGGCGGAAGGTTATGCAAGAGTTAATCAAAATCTTGCGGTAGTTAATGTTACAACAGGCCCCGGAGGATTAAATTGTTTAAATGGAGTATTCGGTCAGTGGACAGACTCTGTTCCGGTTTTATATATTTCAGGGCAGGTAAAATTTATGACAACTATGGCTTCATGCCCAAACATTCCCTTAAGACAGCTTGGAGATCAGGAGGTTGATATTATTTCCGTGGTAAAACCCTTAACTAAATACGCAAAAATGGTAACTGAACCGAAGGAAATAAAATACCATTTGGATAGAGCAATATATGAAGCTACAACCGGAAGATTTGGACCTGTTTGGCTTGATATTCCGATGAATGTTCAGTCTGCAATTATCGAAGAAGACGACTTAACAGAGTTTATTCCTTCCGAAACGCCTGTTTATGACCTTAAAATTGATGAAACAATCAATTGTCTTAAAAAGTCAAAACGTCCCGTTATAATTGCTGGTCATGGTATAAGACTTTCGGGGCAGAAAAATAATTTACTAAAACTTATTGAAAAATTAAATATTCCTGTTGTTACTACTCTCAACGGATTTGATATAATTGCCGAAAATAACCCTTGTTATGTCGGCAGGATAGGTACAATCGGTCAAAGAGCAGGTAATTTTGCACTTCAAAATGCTGATTTGATATTATGTCTTGGTACAAGAAATAATATAAGACAGGTTAGTTATAACTGGGAAAATTTTGCAAAAAATGCTTTTAAAATTGTTGTTGATATTGATAAAGCAGAACTTGCTAAACCTCTTGTTAAGGCAGATTTGAAAATTCATGCGGATTTAGCTGAATTTATTCCGGCATTAATAAATAAAATTGACAATAGTATAAAATTTGATGAGGATTGGTTAAAATTTTCATTAAATTTAAAACAAAAGTATTCTCAAATTGAACAAATTCAAAAAGATAATGTAATTGAGCCTTATCATTTTACAAGAGTTTTGTCTGAATGTTTAAAAGAAAATGATACTTTAGTAATGGCAAACGGTTCAGCGTGTGTTTGTACTTTTCAAAATGCCCGTATAAAAAATAATCAGAGATATATTGGTAATTCGGGTAATGCTTCTATGGGATATGGTCTTTGTGCCGCAATTGGCGCAAGTTATCAATCAAACAGAGTTATATGTCTTGAAGGCGACGGTTCTGTTATGATGAATATTCAAGAACTTCAAACAATTGTATATAATAAACTTCCGTTAAAAATATTTGTAATAAATAACAGTGGTTACTCCTCAATAAGACAAACTCAAAGAAACTTTTTTAACGGACACATGACAGGCTCAGGAATTGAAAGCGGAGTTAGTGTGCCTGATTTTGTACAGGTAGCTAAAGCATTCGGGTTAAATACTTATAGAATTTCAAACCCAAAATCGATGAAAGAAGAAATTGAAAAAGTATTAAACACGGATGGTGCTATTCTATGCGAAGTAATGGTTGAAAAAGAATACGGATTTGCGCCTAAATTATCGGCACGAAAACTTGATGACGGAACTATGATTTCTCCGACATTAGAAGATATGTTCCCGTTTTTACCGAGAGAAGAATATAATCAAAATATTTTATAAATATTATTCTTAAATAAACTTTCAATTTTACAAGTGTTAACGGTTTTATTTCTTCCTATATAGTTAGGGCTTACATATTTGAAACACCTTAAAAATATAAGTTTAGTGAGAAATAAAAAATGTACTTTGCTTAAATTTGATTACTGTCTTGATAATACAGCTTCAAGCTAATGATTGATGCATATCTTAGGAGAACAATTAAGCTTTTATTCAAATAATAAATTATAGTGTTCTCTTAAAAATTTCTGACTTCCCACTATATGGCAAAATTCATCGGGAATACCGATTCTTTTAAACTTAACACACTTTCCCGATTCTGCTATTATCTCGGCTGTGGCACTCCCCAGACCACCTATTATAGAATGCTCTTCAAGAGTATGTATTTCTACATCTTTATTAATTAATTTTAAAATTAATTTTTTATCAAGAGGTTTGATTGTATGCATACTTATAAGATATGGCTTTCTTCCTGCCTTTTTTAAATTAATAAAATAATCATAAGCATTCGGTAACATATTACTTGTGGAAATTATAGCAATATCTTCTCCTTCTTTTAGAATTGAAGCCTTTCCGATTTTGATTTTATTATTATTAAAAATGCCTCTATTATGCCTGCCTATTCTAATGTACATCGGTTTTTCGATAGAAATTGAAGCTTCAATAATTTGCTCTGCTTCTTTATTATCTCCCGGAGCACATACTATCATATTAGGCAGACTTCTCATTAAGGATATATCTTCAATGGCGTGATGAGTTGCACCTGCTGCACCATAGGTAAAACCTGCTCCTATACCGACTAACTTGACATTAGTATTCATATAAGCAACATCTATTCTTATTTGTTCAAATGCTCTTTCAACCAAGAAAGGAATTATTGTATAAACATAAGGTTTTTTCCCCATTAAGGCTAATCCTGCAGCAATTGAAACAGCATTTTGTTCCGCAATTCCAACATTTATTGAACGGTTCGGGAACTCATTAAAAAATGGTTCTAAAACCGAAAAACCCATATCCGGAGTTATTAAAATAATGTCTTTATCTTGTCTTGCTAGCTTAATTAAGGTGTTTATAAAAGTTTTTCTCATTAATATTTTTCCTTAAGTTCCCTTAGGGCAATATTTAACTGCTCCTCATTAGGTGATTTATAATGCCATTCAAGTTTATTTTCCATAAAAGATACTCCTTTACCTTTTACGCTATGAGCGATTATGGCAATTGGAGTTTTTGATTTCAGTTTTAAAGTTTTTTCTGTTTCCTCTATATTATTTCCGTCAATTTCATATACCTTAAACCCAAAACTTTTAATTCTTTCTGCTAAATTGTTTTGACAAATAATTTTATCAGTTGTACCAAATCCTTGTAATTTATTATAGTCAACGATAAGTGTATAATTATTTAATTTGTGAGTTGAAACAAACATTATGGCTTCCCAAAGAGAGCCTTCATTACATTCGCCGTCTCCGACTATTACAAAAACTCTGCCTGAGTTGTTATCCATCTTTTTTGCGAGAGCGAAACCTGCGCCCAGTGATGGGCCATGTCCGAGAGAACCGCCGGAAACTTCAAAAAAATTTGATTTATCTTTATCTATATGACATGGCAGTTTGCCGTTATCTACTGAATAACCGTCTATATAATCTTTTGACAGAAATCCTTTATGATACAACACAGAATACAAGGCTGCACTTGCATGAGCTTTACTTAATATAACAATATCTCTATTTTTAGAGTTTATATTTTCTAAACTGATATTTGCTACTTTAAAATAAAGCACATAAAGAATATCTGCTATGCTGAGCGCCGAAGCAACATGAGAAACATTTGCACGATAAACCATATTAACTATTGTTTCTCTGATTTTTCTTAGCATTCTTTCTTTCATGCAACATTTACTAACAAATGTTACACACTCCTTAAATTCAAGTATAGCTAAATGTCAGTATAATGTCAATTTGAGTAATTTCTTTGAAACACACAAAAACTGCCCGTATTTACTTTAAGTAAACATTTGTTAGTAAATGTTGTACGAAAGTAATGAAGCTATCGGATTATTTAGTTAATGAAATATATAACATTACGGGGACTGATAAATTTTTCGGCTATATAGGCGGTATGGTCTCACATATTGTTGATAGCATATATAAAAATAAAGAAGTAGAATTAGTTAATAATATAAATGAACAAAGTGCAGGTTTCAGTGCTGACGGTTATGCCCGAACCTGCGGAAAAATTGGTGTTGCTATAGCTACAAGCGGGCCGGGCGCTACAAATTTGGTTACCCCGATTGCGGATTGTTATTTTGATTCAGTCCCTGTCCTTTTTATAACAGGGCAGGTAAACACCTATGAATATAATAATTTCAACATCAGACAAAATGCTTTTCAAGAAACAAATATAGTTGATATTGTAAAATCAATTACTAAATATGCGAAAACAATAACAAATTCAAAAGATATAAAATATGAACTTCAAAAAGCTGTATCAATAGCAAATTCGGGTCGAAAAGGACCTGTTTTACTGGATATTCCTATGGATGTTCAAAGAGAAAATATTAATCCTCTTACATTAAAAGAATATAGACATAAAAAAGAATCTTTAAAAAAATTTTCTTTTGATTTTAAATTAATTGAAAAAGCGAAAAGCCCTTTGATTCTTGTCGGAAACGGAATAAAAATTTCGTCCTCTTTTAAACTTTTGGATAAAGTTCTTAAAAAGTACAATATACCTGTTGTAGAATCACTTCACGGGGTAGATTGCGTTAATTCTTACAAATATAATATGGGTTTTATTGGTACTTATGGAAATCGCTGCGGTAATCTCGCTCTTTATGAGTGTGATTTACTGATTGTTTTAGGTTCCAGACTTGATATCAGACAAACCGGGGGCAATCTTGAATTTTTAAAAAATAAAAAAATAATTCATGTTGATATTGATAAGGCGGAGTTAGATTGCCCCAAATTTGATAAAATAAAAATTAATACTGATTTAAGTTTATTTTTAACGGAATTAGATAATGCCAATTTAACACTAAATATTGATTCTTGGCAAAAAAGATGTATAAAATTAAAGCAAAAATTTTCCAATGAAAATAAAATATATAAACTGCCATATTTGATATTGACGCAAATTTTTAAAACATTGAAGAGAAACACCGTAATTACAACTGATGTCGGACAAAATCAAATGTGGTGCGCCCAATGTGCGGATATGAAAAAAGGACAAAAAATGCTTACCTCGGGCGGATTGGGAGCAATGGGGTTTTCTCTTCCCGCTGCAATCGGAGCTTCTTTTTGTTCAAATAATGTGGTTGCTGTTTCAGGTGATGGCGGTTTCCAGATGAATATTCAAGAATTGGAAGTTATTAAAAGGCGCAATCTCCCTGTTAAAATTATTGTTTTAAATAATAACTGCCTTGGAATGGTAAGAACTTTTCAAGAACTGTATTTTAAAAATTGTTATGCTTCTACTGTTTTTGACTATTCGGCTCCTGATTTTGAAAAAGTTTCTCAAGCATACGGAATTGACGCAGTTACAATAAATTCAAATAAGTTTAATATTAAAGATATAATAAATTTATTAAAATCGGATTCTCCTGTTTTAATAAACTTACAATTTGAACAAAATACTTTAGTTGAACCAAGGTTAGAATTTGGTAATTCTATAGAAAATGCTTCTCCGCAAATAGATTTATCCGAATTAAATATTAAATTAAAAGCTCAAAGAAACATCCCCGGGGGGGGTAATTTCTCTTATAATCCGATATCTCTTTGGTTTAAATATTCTTTGCGTAAATTAAATTTTCTCGGACAATTTATAATTATATAATTTTTTCAATCCGCTTATGTAATCAGTAAAAATAATATTTTTGTAATTTTCTTTTAAAAGAGTATTATCTCCTGTGTATTCATTGTTCAATACGGGATTTTTAATAACAATTTTTACAGGAGAATTTGTAAATGTATTTACTATTTGTGCAATTTCTTTTAAGGATATACTTTGAGTCGGAGTAATATTAATAATTTTGTCTTTTGGTTTATTTTCAATAAAATATTCGATAATTTTTTCTAAGTCTTCAATAAATAAATAATCAAAAACTACATTTTGATTTATTTCTATCATTTTATTGTTAAGTACACAGTCAATAGCATAACTTGGAAATCTTGATTCTTTTTCACCATATCCATAGCATCCGAATATATTAAGACAAAGTACATCATCTCTTTTGTTTGCTATTTTAGATATTTCCACTTTGGATTGTCCGTATAAATCCAAAGGAATAAAATTACCTATTTCCGTTTCATTAATTTTACATAAATCACGGGACTTTCCGTACATTGCCCCTGAGCCGAACAATATAACTCTTGTTTTTGGTGATTTATATTCCAATAAATTATTTACCATAGCAAGATTATCTTGAAGTGTTGTATTTTTATCTTTAACATCTCTAATACCTCCAATGGAAGCACAATGAATAATTAAATCAATATTATGATTAGCAAAAAAATTTGATACAGCATCTTTATTGCACAAATTAAGTTCACAACTTCTGGGAGTTAAAAGTTTGTATTTATTTTTAAAATATTCTTTAAGATTTTTCCCTATAAATCCGCCGGAACCTGTAATTAGAATGTATGTCATAAATTCCTACAAAAAATTACTAAATTTGTTACACGAAAAATTATATCATAAATAATTTTAAAAATTAAAGTATAAAATTCCTGTAACTGTTATATACATCTTCTTGTTCTATTCCTATATATCTTAAAGTTATATTGGGACTTGAGTGGTTAAAAATTTTTTGTAAAAGTGCTATATCTTTATATTTATGATAATGATGATAACCAAATGTTTTTCTCATTGTGTGAGTTCCGATATTAGTTTCTATATTTGCTTTATCACAAGCTTTTTTAATAATTCTGTAAGCTGAAATCCTGTCCATTCTTTTGTTATAAGTAGAAGAAAAAAGAGGATCTTTTGGATTTAGATTGATTGTGTATTCGTTAAGCATTCTCTTAATTTTACTATTGATTGGAATTGATTTGTATTTACCTGTCTTTTGTTCTTTTATATGAACAAATTCTTTATCTTTAACATCTTCAACATTTAAAGAAAGCATATCGGATATTCTTAATCCAAAATTAATACCCATATCAAAAAGAAGTAAGTTTCTATAATTTTCTTGTTTTAAAATTTTTTCAATTTTTCTTATGTCAGAAATTTTTCTGACCGGTTCTACTGTGCTCATCTGTTGTTCCTTTCTTTTTACACTCGTAACATATTATAAAAATTATACAATCGATTTTATTTGTGATAGGATGGGATAAACAGATGGTTAAATCTTGCTGTCACAAACTTCTAATATTGTGACGGTCAATTACAGAAAAGTTCTAAAAAGGAGAGCTATGAGTAACAATGGTATAATTGATAAATTAGAAATATTAATAATCACTTACAATAGGGCTGCAAAACTGGAAAATACATTGAAACAATTATTTGATAAAGATTCTCCTGTAAAAGATTTTACTATAACTGTTATTGATAATAACTCTACCGACAATACAGCTTCTGTTGTAGAAAAATATTTATCTGTAAACTCCAATATATCATATGAGAAAAATAAGTATAATATTGGCGGAAATGCAAATATCGTAAAAGCTTTTTATAAAGCATCAAAAGAATACGTTTGGGTATTGGCGGATAATGATGATTATTCTTGGGATAATTGGAGTCAGGTAGAGGAAGAAATAAATAAGCAAAGAGATGCAATAATTGTAGCAAATTATGAACATCCTAAATTTGGTATAGAATATTTGTTTTTGCAAGCTACATTTTTACCGAGTGTAATATATAAAACTTCTAATATTGACGATACTGTAATTGGGAATATGGAATCCAACATTCCAAATTTGTTTCCACACTTAGCTTTGTTTGCAAAACTTATTAATGACAATAAGGATATAAAAATTATAGACACCCCTGTTGTTTTGCCCGGTAACAATAATTTGGATGATCAAGATAATTATTCATATACAAGAGGCTATGATGAAGGTTTTGTTCATCCATTGCAAAAAGGAATGAGTTGGATTTGTGGATATGCAAATTCTTTATACTTAATAAAAGATTTAAAAATAAGAAATTATATAATTTCACATAATCCATATTGTACCGAATTAAATTCTGTAAAACTATTTTCCTATAAAGACACAGCTTCTGATAAAAATAATTTATATAATTATCTATGTGTATTTGCAGTACTTTCTGTGTGGGATAGAATAAAATTTATAATTAATTTAATTTTATATTTTACAATTTATAAAATTATTTATGTACAACGTAGAGATATGTTGAACATTGAAGAAAATAAACACGTAATAAGGTATAATCTAATACTTTTTTCTTTTATAAAAACGAAACTTTTTGTGATAAAAAAAGAAATCAAAGGAGTTTATTAATGAAGGTAGTTATCCTTGCAGGTGGTTTGGGGACAAGATTATCCGAAGAAACTAAGTTAATTCCGAAACCAATGGTTCTTATTGGCGGCAAACCCATATTATGGCATATAATGAAATATTACTCTTCTTGGAATTTTAATGAATTTATAATATTAACAGGTTATAAATCTCATATTATAAAGGACTACTTTGTTCATTATTATCAACAATATTCTGATATTACCGTTGATTTGAGTACAAATACACTGGAAATTCATCGAATACAAACAGAACCTTGGAAAGTTACAATGCTATACACAGGGCAAAAAACAATGACAGGTTCAAGAATTAAAAAAGCTCAGGAATATATCGGAAATGAACCGTTTTTATTGACATACGGAGATGGATTGAGTGATGTAAATTTAGACGATTTGATTAAATGCCACAAACAAAGCGGAAAATATTTGACATTGACGGCAGTAAGACCGGAGGGAAAATTCGGAGCATTGGATATTGCTTCAGATGGCAGCATAAACAATTTTGAAGAAAAACCAAAAGGCGACGGCTCTTGGATAAACGGAGGTTTTATGGTGTGTGAACCTCAAATTTTTGATTTTATTGAAGCAGATAGCGATGATGTTATATTTGAACGCACAACTTTAAAACAACTTGCCTTTGCTCATCAGCTAAATTCATACAAGCACTATGGTTTTTGGTATCCTATGGATACGCTGAAAGGAAAAAATGACCTGACTCAATTATGGGAATCCGAAAAAGCACCGTGGGCGATATGGCTTAAAAAGGAGCAAGAACTTGTATAATGACGTTTACAGAGGAAAAAAAGTTTTTTTAACGGGTCATACGGGGTTTAAAGGGTCTTGGCTTTCTATATGGCTTACTAAATTGGGTGCTGATGTTTGCGGATACTCTTTAGAACCGAATACCAATCCGTCTATGTTTAAAGAGTTAAATATAAAAGACAAAATATATAAATCAATATATGGCGATATAATAAATGCCAATAAACTTGAAGAAGAAATGTTAAATTTCCAACCCGACATAGTGTTTCACCTTGCCGCACAACCCTTGGTAAGATTGTCATATCATGAGCCTGTATTAACTTATTTAACAAATGTAATCGGAACTTTGCATGTGATAGATGTTGCAAATTGCTGTAATTCAGTAAAAGCATTTGTTAATGTCACAACAGACAAATGCTATGAAAATAAAGAAGTAAAAAGAGGCTATTGCGAAGATGATCCTTTGGGAGGATATGATATGTATTCTTCGTCTAAGGCTTGTGTGGAAATTATGACTTCATCGTTCAGGCGTTCATTTTTGCAGGAAGATAATGCAATGGCATTGGCAACTGCTCGTGCGGGAAATGTTATAGGCGGCGGCGATTGGGCACAAGATAGACTGATTCCCGATTGTATACGTTCTATAAATCAAAATATTGATATTGAAATAAGAAATCCTGCTTCAATTCGCCCTTGGCAGCACGTTTTAGAACCGTTATCAGGATATTTACTTTTAGGACAAAAGCTTTTGGAAGAAGGCAAAAAATATGCACAGAGTTTCAATTTTGGTCCGAAAAAAGAAAGTGTTTTGAATGTAGCAGAGGTTGCTCAAAAAGTTTGCGAATACTATGGAAAAGGTGAAGTTGTTGTTCATAAAAAAGATGATTTACATGAAGCAAATCTTTTAATGTTGAATATTGAAAAAGCGCAAGAATTTTTGGGATGGACTCCGACTTTAACTATAAAAGAAGCAATCAAAAATACGGTCGATTGGTATAAACATTTTTATCAAAAAGATACCGACATGTATGATTTTACCTTAAAACAAATCAAAGATTATGAGGAAAAATTTAATGAGCGAAATGGAACTTAGAAATAAAATTAAAGAATTGGCAAAAGAATATTATAAGGAAGTTTTTGGACAAAAGAAGGAATTTGATTATATTCCGCCTTCGGGAAAACTTTTGGGCGAAGAAGAATTGTTAAATATGATTGAAGCTTCTTTAGATATGTGGCTTACAGCAGGAAGATTTAACAAAGAATTTGAAAGTAAATTTGCAAAATACTTAGGTGTTAAATATGCACTTTCTACAAATTCAGGTTCAAGCGCTAATTTACTTGCTTTATCGGCACTAACTTCTCATAAACTTGGAAAGAGAAGATTAAAAAAGGGTGATGAGGTAATTACAGTTGCCGCAGGGTTCCCGACAACAATTAATCCTATATTACAAAACGGCTTAATTCCCGTCTTTATAGATTGTGAAATAGGAACATATAATATTAATGCCGATTTAATAGAAGAGGCAATTACACCAAAAACGAAAGCAATTTTCCTTGCACATACCCTTGGTAATATGTTTGACATTGATAAAATTATGAAAATAGCTGGTAAATATAACTTATGGGTAATTGAGGACAGTTGTGATGCTCTTGGTGCTATGTGGAATAATAAATATGCAGGTACAATCGGTCATATTGGTACCTTCAGCTTTTATCCCGCTCATCATTTAACTATGGGAGAAGGTGGTGCAGTTATCACAAATGATCCTATGTTATATAAAATAATTATGTCCTTTAGAGATTGGGGCAGAGATTGCTGTTGTCCTCCCGGTCGTGACGGAGTTTGCGGAAAAAGATTTTCTCAAAAATTCGGAAATCTTCCTTTCGGATATGACCATAAATATACCTATTCGCATATCGGTTACAACTTAAAAATAACAGATTGGCAGGCAGCTTTGGGTTGTTCTCAAATTGATAAATTAGACGGATTTTTAGCTATAAGAAAAAGAAATGCAGAGCTGTTGACAAATTTATTATCAGATTTATCGGATTATTTAATATTGCCGACTGTAAAAGAAGGTGTAAAATCCTCATGGTTTGGCTATTTAATATCCGTAAAAGAAAATGCACCGTTTTCAAAACAAGAGCTTGTTGAATATCTTGAAAATCATAAAATAGGCACACGACAACTATTTGCGGGTAATATTTTAAGGCAGCCGATGATATCTGAAGATGAACAGGTTCAATTCAGGATAGGTAATTCCGATTTGCTTAGTTCTAAAGATTTAAATGAAGATATTTATAAAACACTTTCTAATACCGAATTTGTTATGAACAATACATTTTGGGTAGGAACATTCCCTGCTTTAGGCGAGGAAGAAATTAAAAGAATATCATCCGGTATTCATTCTTTTATAAATGAAAAAATCGGAGTACATGTGTAATGGAAAAATGAAAACAAATAAAAAAACAATTGTTGAAATGATACATATAGCAAATGTATCTCATATCGGCTCGGCAATTAGTGTTGCAGATATAATATTGTTCTTGCAAAAAAAATAAATAAACGAGCAGTAGAGATAATAATATTTTTTGCAGATTAAATTCTTCTCTAACCCCGTAAGCACAAACATTCGGTAATCTTACTAAGTGTTTATTATAGTATAATAATAGTCGGTTGAATATTTGGAGCAAGATTTATGAGCTATAAGGATTTCTTGAATAAAGAACACAATAAAGCTTTATTGCGAGTAATAATTGAAACTGTCATTTTATATATATTGCTGATTTTTGTTTTTAATGTCGTATTCCCGTTATTAGGAATTAAATGGCCTGAAAACGAAATCTCATCGGCTAAGGATTGGAGTTATCCGAGAGCACCGTTATATTTTGCCGGTTTTATTTTTCCGTTAGTGTGTATATATGTGATAATGATAGTTAAAGATATTTTAAAAATAAGATATATAAGAACCATTATTTATTCAATTTGTTTCTTTACGGTTGTTATGTTGTTGGCACTGAGTGCGGTTCCGATTTTTCCGTTTGCAATATGGTTTGTTCTTTTGCCGCTTGCTTTTTTATCTCCCATAATTTCTATTCTCTCTTTGTTTATTCTTTACTTAGATATAAAAGACTTTTTGGGTGAAGAAAATTTAGAAAATAATAATTTTATTAATAAATTTGTTTGTGTAGTTCAAAAAATTCTTAATATATTTGGATATATAATAGTACCATTATTTTTGATATGGGCCTTTATGTGGACATACGAGTTTTCAAACTCGCTTTATAAATAGGTTTTTGCTCGAAGCAATGCGAAGATTGTTACAAAATGTACATTCGAGGTACGAGCCTTGTGAACTTGTATGTGTAACAAAGTGGAGTCTGTGCAACTTTACGGTTGAGAGGAGCAAGCGTAATGTTGCGACATTATATTAAATAAGTCCCTTAAATTTATGGCAAAAATTTTTATTTTTGATTTTTAATTACGACAAAGGAGTTTTTATATGTTAGTAAGTTTCTACGGTATATCAGACAGATTCAGAACAGAATATGAAAGTGAAGAAAGTTCATATAATAATCGTTTTCGATATGAAAATAACAGAATAATTGATAACAATTCAAATGAAATATTGGGAAGATACGGACAAGTTATTGTTCAACCAAGAGTAAATTTAAACAAAAAAAACTTAGATTTATCAACTAGGCTCAGATTAGAGAAAGATGACAATGGTAAACAAAGATTTTCATCAGAATATCTTGGACTTTTAATCAGCAGTAAGGTTACACCTTCAAAATTGTCTGTATTAGACAAGCTAATTTCAGACAGAGATGAAAATGGTAATTTAAGATTTTCTCAGAAAGATATATATCAAATCTACTCTCTTGTTTCTAAGAATAATGCAGAAATTGTCACTAAGATGATTGATTCTAAGTCGGAAAAAGGTGAAGGCAGATTCTCTGTTCGAGATATTAAAGATATTGCATCGACAATATCTTCATTCAGAATGAATCCTGATGATGCTTCATCATTTGACAAAGCTTTAAACTACAGAAAGAACGACGGTTCATTTAAATATGATGCAGATGACCTTTTAGATATATTGCTTAATATGAAAAAATTAAATCAGTAAATTTT
>CANQNX010000038.1 GCA_947625345.1 Candidatus Gastranaerophilales bacterium | reverse complement strand
CTTTGTTAAAGCACAAAATTATTAACGCAAAAAATAAAGAAACTATCTTTTTCATATAAATCCAATCTTTTAATTATTTTATTATATCGTATATTTTTTGATTAAACAATAAAAAAAGACTGCATATGCAGTCTTCCTTAATTAATCTAGTGTCGCAACATTACGCTTGCTCCTCGCAACCGTAAAGTTGCTCACCTTTTCAATATGCCACTCGCAAATTTTTACTCAGCTAACGCATACAGGCTCAATCATCCTCACTTCGTTGCGGTGTTTCGCTTTGTAACACCTTCGGCTTATCGTAAAAATTTACTCGGACATTTATATTTATGGTGAAGAATCAGATTTTTATTACAAGAAATGAAGAATCTTTCAGTGCTTTAATTGCGTGCATTACATTTTTTTCGAATAAAAATAATTGATCTTTTTTAACCTTATATTTTTTTTCTTCATCACTTTCATCATCAGGCATTGAACATCCGCAGGCAGAACAAGTACAATTGTCTACGGCACTGAATCTTAACTCAATTTCACCATCTGTGACATATATACATACATCCGTATGTGACATATGAGGTTCAATTTCCGCATGTTTTTTCAATGCGGCTATCTTTAGATGAGCTCCGTTATTCTCCATTAATTCTACTATTTCTCTGTCAGCCTCTTTTGTATTTATAAGTTCATCAATATTTAAAGTTTTATATAACATCTATAGCTCCTTTCATATGTAAGGTACTATAAAATGTAAAAATATTGATTCCCAAATCAGGCTATTTAATCAGGGAAATAACCTATATAAGGCAAATTTCTGAAATATCCTTTATAATCTAAGCCATAACCCACAACAAATTTATCATCTATTTCAAATCCGTAAAAATCAGGGTCAATATAAACCTGTCTTGCGCATTTTTTATTTAACAGAGATGCAAAAACAAGTTTCTTCGGATGGTGTTTTATTTTAAATAAATCGGTCAAAAATCTTGCGGTTAAACCGGTGTCAATAATATCTTCAACAATTAATACATTTTTATCATCAAGGTTTGGAAGTGTTAAATCTATTGCTTGCAGATTATTTGTAGACTTTGTTTCATGCCCGTAACTTGAAATTCGAATAAATTCCATTTGAATATTATTTTTAAATCTTTTAACCAAATCTGCGCAAAACATAACAGAGCCTTTTAAAACACATATTACATATATGTCCTCATTTTCATCAAATATAGACTCTATGTCTTTTGCCAAAACATCAAGTTTTTTTTGTATATCAGCTTCGGAAATAAGCATTTGTAAATCATTAATATCTTTATCAAGCAAGATCATTATTTATATTCTCCATTTTTAGCTTATACGCAGGAATATCATACGTTCTGAGTTTTTCACTTAAACCTATACCTGCGACCCATAATACTTCTTTATCTTTACATATTAAAACTATATTATCTCTGTCGTGTTCGGGAATATTTTTATTAATAAAATATTTTTTTAGTTTCATTTTACCCTGCATTCCAAAAGGTTGTATAATATCACCGTTTCTTCTTGTTCTAATTGTTAAAGGGAAGAGAGAAGAATCAATATTTACATAAGCTGTTCTGCTTGCAGCTTTTGGAAATTTATCAATTTTTTCACCGTATTTTTCAATACAAATTTTATATTTACCGCCAAAGTTATATTCTCCTTCGCTCTCAACGGTGATTTCATCATCAATTTTTTTAAAATGCTCGGAGTGAATGAAATAAGTATACTTATGGGAAACAAAAAGCCATAAATCATTTTTTACCGATAAAGTTTTACCTGTTTTGGACTTTTGATTTTCCGTAATAAAATTAATAACCTCCTGAATTTTTGAAAAACTCGGTTCTAAGTCGTTTTTAACTAAAAGTTTATAAACAAAATGCTGTTTAATTGCGGAATTAAGTATTAAAAAATTTTGGGTAAACCATTTATTTCCAATTGTGATTTGATTTTCAATATTTTGCATTAATTCATTGATAACCTTATTATTACCTGCGGCAATTTCAGCCAATGTTATAAGTGAATTTTCAATATTTGGGTTAATAAGTTTTATTGCAGGCATTATGTTATGTCTTATATTATTTCTGACATATTTCGTATTCATATTACTTGAATCGTTATTAGGATAAAGTTCATTTTTAATGCAGTATTCTTCAATATCTTTACGTGAAAAATTAAGAATGGGTCTTATAACTTTGAATCCGTTTAAATCACGCAATTCTCTGATACCTTCAAGTCCGTTTAAACCTGTTCCTTTAATAATTCTGTATAAGATTGTTTCTGCATTATCACTTTTTGTATGAGCCGTTAAAATAGCATCTGCCTCAAACTCTTGAGCACATTTACTAAAGAATTCATAGCGCATTTCTCTTGCTATGAGTTCCGAAGCTTTTATTCCCTCTTGAAGAGTATCGGAAATAAAAGTTATATCATTGTCCTCGCAAAAAGAGAGGCATCTTTCTTTTTCAGCTTCAGATTCTTTTCCTCGCCAATTATGGTTTAAATGCGCAGCAACAAGTAAAAAACCGTATTCTTTGGAAAGTTTATTCATAATGTCTAAAAGGCACATAGAATCCCATCCGCCTGAAAATCCGACTATAAAAGTAGATTCGCACGAAATGTTTACATACTTTTTTAATATGTTTTTTACTGTTTCAATCATTCTTATATTATAGCAGAAGTTTTAATTTAAATATAAATCAAATTACTCCTAAAAATATTGATTTAAATTGCTCACGTATAAAATTTTTTCTTACTTCCATTATCTTACATTTAGGAGTATAAAAACTTATTATTCCTTTAAACATAAAGAAAATATTCTTTATTATATTCCCGACATATTTAATATCATTTTCCAATTCAATTGAAATAGCCATAAAACATCCAAACAACTACTACTTATTTATATAAAAACTTTTATTGAATAAAATTTTACAAAAGCAAAAAAAATTTACAAAATTTTACTCTGTAACAATATTTTCCATAGCAACGTTTTTAAGCTTTTTTTCAATTTTTCTGTTCCAAGGCAGATCTTGTCTGAATACATACTCATAGCCGGTAACTTCACCTTTTGAAAAGGATTGAAGCTGTTCATCGCATAATAATTCAAATTCCTTTTGAATTTTATTGGTAAACTGATGTCTGTCAAATTTAGCGTTTTCAGCTGTAATAATAATAGGTTCGCCGACCTGAGCAAGACATTCGGGGCGGTCTTCTCTTAAGAAAGTATAATTAACCGCAACAGGAATAAGGTTAACACCGCCATGTTTTTTTGCGACATTTTGTGCAACATATGCCAAGCCGGTTTGAAATTCAATAGGTCTGAAGTTCGGCGGTTTAACTATGCCCTGAGGAAAAATCCAAAACCCCATATCTGCGTCTTTTAAATCATCGACAATATATTTTAAAGAAATCATAGCTTCTTGAGCGGAAGCTTTATTAACAGGGAAAGCACCGATAAGGGCAAAAAGCGGAAATCTGTTCATTTCTTCTATCATCATTCTCGGGCGAACTTTAAAAGAGCGGCGCATCAGGTTATAACCAACAATTCCGTCCCACCAGTTCATATGCGGTGCATAAATAATACTCGGAAAATTTTTATCCCGTCTTTCATTAAATGCTTCAAGATTTTTTATTCTTAGAGCATAAAACCTATGACTTAACATTCTGAAAAATACTCTGTCAGCGAGCCATGTCCAAAAAGGAAGATTACGAGCCTTCCTAAATTTTTCTTTTCTGTTTCTAAGCCTTGTAGGCGGTATATCCGAATATAATTTTTCTGTCTTTTGCATACTTTTTCCAAAAACTATTTAAATTATATCACTTTTTATCTTGTTCAATCAAAAATCTCTTTTACACTTACGGATTGTAAATTACCCATTTCTTCAAGTTTACGATATATATTAGGTACCGGATTTTTTATTTCCGAAAAGATTTTTATATTAATTTTTATGATGTCAGCTTCTTCATCAATTGTTTTATGGTTATAATCAACAATATCAGAGAATTGTTCGGTTATTTTTGAATAAACATCATTGTAATCTTCATATTTACACAAGAATGAAATTTTGACTTTCCTTAAGTGTTTTAAATTTTTAGACATTATTTTTACTTCAAAAATTCTAATTAAAACAAGAATTGCAACTGTGAGTATTGTTGAAACCACCGCAATACTTAGTTTACCGCATCCGCAAGCCATTCCTATTGCAGCAACAATCCATAAAGTGGAAGCGGTTGTAAGCCCCGTAACGGTTAATCCCTGTCTTAAAACCGTACCTGCACCTATAAAACCTATTCCTGTTATTATCTGCGCAGCTACCCTTGAAGGATCTCCCAAAGGATATAATGTTATTGCGGTTGAAAACCCGTATATTGACAAAATTGTGAATATACATGCACCCAAGCAAACGAGTATTTGAGTTCTTAATCCTGCTGATTTATTTGTTAATTCTCTCTCTAAACCTATTAATGAACCCAATACTATTGCAAAAATTATTCTGATTAAAATATCCGCATCCGTTATTTGAAAATAACTCAAAAAATTATGCATTAACTATCTTTCCTTACTGTTAGGGTCTATTGCATCTCTTATTGTATCACCAATTACATTAAAAGATAAAACTGCAACAAAAATTAAGAAACCGGGAGTTAAAAGCCAAGGTCTTGAAATAATATTTATAAACTCCTGAGCTTCTTTAAGCATATTACCCCAACTTGCATCGGGCTGCTGTATCCCCAGTCCCAAAAAACTCAAACCGGATTCCGAAAGAATATATGAAGGTACGCTCAGGGTCATTGCGACTATAACATAACTCAATGTTTGAGGAAGAATATGATATACAATAGTTCTCAAATTTGAGGCACCCAAAGCTTCCGAGGAGATGACAAATTCTTTTTTCTTGATTGATAAAACCATACCTCTTACAACTCTTGAGAATCCCGCCCAGCCTATTAATGCTAATATGACTACGATTAAAGTAAATCTCTGAGCACTTGTCATATTAGCCGGCAGTATAGATGCAAGTATTATCAACAGATAAAAGCTCGGAATTGACATTATAGCCTCTGCTATTCTCATCATTATAAAATCGGTTTTTCCTCCGAAATATCCCGAAATTCCTCCATATAACATACCTAAGGGAAAAGATATTAACAGTGCCAAAAATCCTATGGTTAAAGATATTTGACCTCCGAATAACAGTCTTGAAAAGTTATCTCTTCCGTTTATATCCGTTCCCAAAAGATAAAGTTCGCCGCCTTTTTCAACATTATAAAAATGTCTGTTTAACGGAATAAAACCGAATAATTTATATTTTTCGCCCTTTGCAAAGTATTTTACCTTATACTTTTTTGTTCTGTCTTCTATATATTTTGTGTCAAAATTTTCCTTATCATAATATCTTATATAATTATATGTATATGGAAGTGAGAGTCTGCCTTTTTCGTTAATAATATAAATTTTGGACGGAGGGCAGTATGCTTTATCCCTGTTTGAATATTCTTTTGAATAAGGACTGATAAATGAAGCCAAAAAAACTGTTAGATACAAAATCAACAGAATTATAAAAGCATATTTTGCAAATTTATCTTTTAAAATATATCTTAAAAGATTTTCTTTGGGCATCTGATTAAAATCAAAGAGTTTTGGCATTATGACACCTCCACTCTCGGATCAACCAATTTTAAAAGAATATCCGATAGCAAATTTCCCAAAATCAGCATTATGGTACCAATCATTAAAGATGCCATAACGAGGTTAATATCCGATTTCATAACCGCTTCCAAAATTAATCTTCCGAGCCCCGGATACTGAAAAACGTATTCGGTTAGTGCAGCTCCGCTTAATAAAGAAGCAAATTCAAATCCCAAAAGAGTTACCATTGGGTTAATTGCATTCCTTAAAGCATGTTTATATATAACCTTATTTTCACTTAATCCTTTAGCTCTTGCAAATTTAACATAATCCGCCTGTAATACATCCAACAAGTTGCCTCTCATCTGTCTTTGAAGCCCCGAAAGAGAAATTGTAAACAAGACTATAACAGGCAGTATCAGATGATGAAGGATATCTAAAATTTTATTAAAACGTGTCATTTCGGAAAAGTTGTAACCGGTTAAGCCGCCGGTCGGAAACCAACCTGTTTTAACTGCAAAAATCAGCAGTAAAAGGGCAAAGAAAAAAGAAGGTATTGCCATACCGATACTTGATAGGATTGTTAAAATTCTGTCAATTGGTTTTCTCCAGTTAAGGGCAGCCACGATTCCCAAAGGAATACCGACAAGCCACGTAAACAAAATTACGAATCCCGTTAACAAGAGGGTATTTGGAATCCTTTCCATTAATTTATCCGAAACTTTTTCGCCAGTAGTGCAATAACCCATATCTCCTTTGACAAAACTTTTCAGCCATTTCCCGTATTGAACGATAACGGGTTTATCAAGACCCAATCTTTGAACTTCATAGTTCAACGTTTCCTGTGTTATGGAAGGATTCAATTTTAATTCGGCTAAAGGGTCTACGGGAGCCAATCTTATAAGAAAAAAACTTATGACCGACACTATAAACAATAACGGTATTGTTTGAAAAATTCTTTTAATTACATATCCTAACAAATTCATACGCTAATTTTAAAATATATCTTAAAATTTGGCAATTAGCCTTTTTTTATTAATTTATTTTCTAATTTAAAATTTGTAAAATAATATTTCAAAATTATATTAATTTTTATAAAATTTGCTAAAATATATTTACTTTAGAGAGGAAAATTAATGAAAGTTTCTTTTGCTGGTAACAATCAAAGCAATAATGTTTTTGTGGATACGTTTCCTTCACAAAAGAATAAAAATTATTATTATATTAACAAAACCCCGAAAATTGATACTGTTGAATTACATCCCATAAAAGACAGAATAAAGAATAATAAAAAGCTTATGTTAGGTATTGCAGTTGTCGGTGCGGCAATTTTAGGTGCTCTTATATTTAAGAAAAATGTACAAGGAATTGTTAAATCCGTAAATTCTTCAGCCGTTGACGAAACATATAAAGCTAAAGGTATAACTGAAGAAATGATAAACAATGCAAAAGATTTTTTAATAAAAGATGTTCAGGCAACAGGTGAAGCAACCGCAAACGGAATATGTTTTTACGGGCCCGATTCTCTTGGTAAAGAATATGCAATAAGCAGTTTTTTGGATTGTTTGGAAAAATCCGGATATAAAATAGAACATGCTCCGAGAATTGCGAATACAACAAAAGGAGAATTAGCAGGTTCAATAGATAATTTAATGAAAAAAGCAGAAAACAGGTTTAATAAAACCAATGTAAGAAGTGTAATAGTGGTTAGGGATTTAGACAAAATAGCAGCGGAAAGACGAATGACAAACGGAGAATCCGCCGGTGTTGTAAGTGCCTTATTAAAAACACAGGGATGCAGAAAACGAGGATTTGCGTGGATTTCAGAAGCAGTTGACGTATCCCAAGTCGATCCTGCTGTTACCAGAATGGGAAGAATGGAGCATAAAATTCCCATAATGCCTTTGGAAAGTGAATCTGTTTCTGTTTGGAAACAATATATAGAGCTGATAAGTCGCTTTAAAGAAGGAACAAAAAAAGATACTTTATTAAAAGAAGCTCAAGAAATATTAAGCAAGAAAGGAATTTAATTTTATTATGAAGATTTCGGCATTAAATAGTGCAGGGTATATAAAAAATAATAAATTAAACCAAATACAAAGCAAGAAAGAAGTTATTTTTAATAATCAAAGTGACAAAGTAAGTCTTCCGTTGAGTAATTACGGTAAGGCACAAATAGGATTACATAAAAAATATAGTCCTTCATTTGGTTTTGACCCTGCGACAATAGCCCTGATATTAATATATGCCGGAGTTTTAGGGGCAGGAGTATATAAAACAAATTTAGACGATAAAAAACGTGAAGAAGAAGAGAAAAGAATCCAACAGGAAAGAGAAAATTCAATAAACGGAATTTCAAAAAAATTAAATGTATCATATGAGGAAGCAAAAGATTATCACTATAGTTTTATGAGACTTGCTGCCATACCCCCTTCAAATGACGGAAATGAAAAAGGTTTAAATTCCGTACAAGGATACGGAATAGAAAAATACAGACTGTCAATGGAGGTAATAGCACCAATAGTTGCGAAATCAGAAGAAAAGTATTTAGGATATGACGGAACAGTTCCTAACGGTGTTTTGCTTTTCGGCCCGACAGGCGGCGGAAAAACATATATGTCGGATAAAGTAGGTGAACATTTAAGATATTTAGGACTTCCGGTTGAAGACGTAGAGTTATCTGAAAGCAATCATTCTCAAAATGTCAGAACAATTAAAGAATCATTTAAAAAAGCTGAAGACAGATATAAAGAAACAGGTGTTTTGACATTAATTAATTTTAAGCAGGATATTGATAATTTTTTATTAGACAGAAGAACACATCCCGATTGCATTAAAGAGGTCAGAACCGCATTAAAGTGTATGGAGAATTGTGCACAAAGAGGTGCGGTATGGATAGGAACGTCAAATAATCCTCAGATGTTGGACTCTGCAATACTAAGACCGGGAAGAACAGATGTAAAAATCCCTGTTGGTGATATGGAGGATTTTGCCGTAGCTGATATGCTTAAGTATTCACTGTACAAATATGACGAAAAAGAAAGTGCTGAAGATTTTGAGTATGAAAAAGTACTTGAATCAATGAAAGAAAATATGCAGGTTTATACACCGGCGGAATTAGAACTTTTTGTAAATCAGGCAAAAAATCATAAATTATCTCATAATCAATTAATTACTGCAGATATGGTTATTGCTGAGATGAACAGATATTCGCAGAATGATTTTCCGACTTTAAACGAAAAAACAAAGCAAAGATTTAAAGAAGACAAAGACTACATAGAAAATTTAGAATATAAAGATAATGATAAAAATGTAAAACAAAATTAATTTTTTTAAAATTTATATTCTTTAGATCTATTTACATGACCGAAAAAATGTTTTAAAATAAAAAAATAAATCGAGAGATTTGGGATATAAATAAAAAATTAAAAATACGTAATTTATTACGTATTTTTACTAACTTAATACAAAGGGGAGAATGAGCATGGGAAATGTAGAATCAAAAGAACTTTTTGTTATTAAAAAAGACGGAACAAAGGAAAAATTTGATATACAAAAAGTTGTAAATGCCGTAAAAAAATCAGCAAGACGTGTATTAATAGATTTTACCGAAGAACAATTAGGCAAAATTTGCTCCATTGTTGAAGAAGAAGTTAAAAGCTCAGGACATGACGAAATACAAATTCAGGAAATGCACAATATTGTTGAGCAAGCATTAGAAAATGTAAACCATAAAGTATGTGAAAGCTACAGAAATTATCGCAACTATAAACAAGATTTTGTAAGAATGCTTGATAAAGTTTATCAAGAGAGTCAAAAAATAATGTATATCGGGGATAAAGAAAATTCAAACTCCGATTCTGCGCTTGTATCGACAAAACGTTCTTTAATTTTCAATCAATTAAATAAAGAATTATACAAGAAGTTTTTCTTAACCGTAGAAGATTTGCAGGCAATTCGTGACGGATATATATACATACACGATATGTCAGCAAGAAGAGATACAATGAACTGTTGTTTATTTGATGTAGGTTCGGTATTAAAGGGCGGATTTGAAATGGGCAACCTTTGGTATAACGAGCCAAAGACATTAGCCGTAGCATTTGATGTTATAGGTGATATTGTAATGGCGGCAGCAAGCCAGCAATATGGCGGTTTTACGGTTCCCGAAGTAGATAAGCTTCTTGCTCCTTATGCTGAAAAATCTTATAACAAACAGTACGAACGTTATATTTCAATGGGATTAAATTTTGAGCAAGCAAGAAAAGAAGCATTAAAAGATGTACAAATCGATTTTGAACAAGGTTTCCAAGGATGGGAATACAAGTTTAACACCGTAGCATCTTCAAGAGGTGATTATCCGTTTATAACAATAACATTTGGTTTAGGAACGGGTGAATATGAAAAAATGGCTTCAATTGCCGCTTTAAATACGAGAAAGAACGGTCAAGGCAAGAAAGAATGCAAAAAACCGGTATTATTCCCCAAATTAGTATTTTTATATGATAAAAATTTACACGGCAAAGGCGGAGTATTAGAAGATGTATTTGAAGCAGGTTTAGAGTGTTCACAGCGTTCAATGTATCCTGACTGGTTGAGTTTAACGGGAGAAGGTTACGTAGCCGGAATATACAAAGAGTACGGAAAAGTAATTTCTCCGATGGGCTGCAGGGCATTCTTATCACCATGGTATGAAAGAGGCGGAATGAAACCTGCCGATGAAAATGATACACCTGTATTTGTGGGAAGATTTAATATCGGTGCAATAAGCTTGCATTTACCTATGATTTATGCAAAGGCTAAAAAAGAAAGTAAGGATTTTTATGAAGTTCTTGATTATTATTTACAATTGATAAGAAAGATACATATAAGAACTTATGATTACTTAGGCGAAATGAGGGCATCAACAAATCCATTAGCATACTGTGAAGGCGGATTTTACGGCGGTCACTTAGGGTTCCATGACAAAATTAAACCGTTATTAAAATCAGCAACGGCATCATTCGGTATTACTGCATTAAATGAACTTCAGGAAATACATAACGGCAAATCACTTGTTGAAGACGGTCAATTTGCAATAGAAGTTATGGAATTTATAAACAAACGTGTAAACGAATTCAAAGAAGAAGACGGCAATTTATATGCACTATATGGAACTCCTGCCGAAAGTTTATGCGGACTTCAAGTTAAACAATTCCGTGAAAAATACGGTGTTGTAGCAAATGTATCAGACAGAGGTTATGTATCAAACAGCTTCCACTGTCACGTAACCGAAAAAATTACTCCGATAGAGAAACAGGATTTGGAAAACAGATTTTGGAATTTAATGAACGGCGGTAAAATTCAATATGTTAAATATCCTATAGCTTATAATAAAGAAGCAATAAGAACTTTAATTGAAAGAGCAATGGATATGGGATTTTATGAAGGTGTAAACTTATCACTATCATACTGTGACGATTGCGGACATCAGGAATTAAATATGGATGTATGTCCGAAGTGCGGAAGCCGAAACTTAACAAAAATAGATAGGATGAACGGTTATCTTTCATACTCAAGGGTAAAAGGTGATACTCGTCTTAACGAAGCAAAAATGGAAGAGATAAAAGACAGAGTAAGTATGTAACAATGAATTATCACAATATAACAAAAGACGACATGCTAAACGGAGACGGCTTAAGGGTCGTATTATGGGTCGCAGGGTGTAATCATCAATGTGAAGGCTGCCAAAATCCTATTACGTGGGATTTAACAGGCGGACTTCCGTTTGATGAAGCAGCCGAAAATGAACTTTTTGAAGCACTGGCAAAACCGCACATTTCAGGTATTACATTTTCGGGGGGAGATCCTTTGCATCCGTTTAACCGAGGTGAAGTTTTCAGGCTTATGAAAAAGTGCAAAGAACTTTTTCCCGAAAAAACCGTTTGGACATATACAGGATTTTTATGGGAGGAATTTAAGAAATTCCCCGAAATGCAATATATTGATGTTTTTATTGACGGCAGGTTTGTAAAATCATTATACGAAGAAAAATTATTATGGGTTGGCAGTTCCAATCAGAGGATTATAGACGTACAAAAAACGCTTCAAAAAGGTGAAGTTGTGCTATACGTTGATAATAATAAAACATAATGATGTCACTCTGAATTTATTTGAGTCAGTTTTGAACCTGCCGCTGCAAAATAACGGTAGGATGTAGTATAAATAATTTGAGCAAGTTTTGAACCTGCCGCTGCAGAATAAAGGTAGAATTTGTTATAAATAATTTGAGCAAGTTTTGAACCTGCTTTGCAGGTCACCCTGAACTTGTTTCAGGGTCTAAAGACATGAGATTCTGAGCTCGCTCCGCTCCTCAGAATGACATAAAGAAAGCATGAGATGCTGAAACGAGTTCAGCATGACAGAGAGAGTACAGCATGACAGGGGGAGTACAGCATAACAGGAAGAGCATAGGCATGATATGCACAGGCAGATACCCCGATTAAATTTTGTTCGGACAATTTTTAAATTCTCTTATAGAGTTTATTATTTTATAATATACACGCAGTTCTTCCGTGCTTGATTTATTTAAAATTTCTATCAAAATATTAAGTATTTCTTCATTTGATTTAAAGTGGTGAAAATCAAAAAGCTCTTTGAGATCTATATTTAGAACTTTAACTATGGCTTCTAATGTCTCTTCTTTAGGCATTTGAATTCCCCGTTCAATTTTTGAAACATTTGAAGGCTCCATATTAATAAGCTCGGCAAGTTTAAACTGAGTAAGCTTGTTCCTTTCTCTGAGTTCTTTTATTTTTAAACCTAATTTTTTTGATATTTCACCCATATAATCCCTTTTTTTCTTAAGAATACTGACTAAAATGAAGGTTAAAAGATTATATTAAAACTAAATTTCTTGACAAAATAGTTATAACATGACAAACTATTTATATAATTAGTCATGATGATGCATACTTATATCTATTTTTATGCTTGATAAGATTAAAAAAGGAGTTAATAAATATGAAGAAGAGAAAAGTATTGTTGGCATTACTAATGTGCAGTATACTTTCTGTACAATCCGCAATGGCAGCATCTAAATCCACTGAACAGAGTGACCATATTAATGAAAAAGTAACCGGTCAATTTGCTAATGGAGAGAATGAAGACAAAGGTATCGGTGGTGCATTCTATACAGGAACAAAATATTCAAATGATGTAACCATCAAAGATAGCGTATACGATGGTAACGGAGCAAAATATGACGGTGGTGCTATAGGTATTTATGGTACAGGTAATACAAATATTGAAAATACTCAATTTCTCAATAATACCGCTCAATATGAACAAGGTGGTACTAAAGTATCCGATGATAAAAACAAGCCGGTCGGCGGCGGTGCTTTATCATTAGGCTCTTCTTCCAAAACAAATATTAAAAATTCATTATTCAAAGGTAATAAATCAGGTACAGACGGCGGTGCGATTTCAACAAGACACTGGAACGACACTCCGACTAACGAAAATGCCAGATTAACCATTACGGGTTCGACTTTTGAAGGTAACCAAGCAAAAGGCAAAGGCGGCGCTGTTTACCATTCTTTCTTAAAAAGTTTTGACGGTGAAGACAGCTCTATTGTAGAAAGCAATTTCAAAAATAACTCGGCTGAAGACTCAGGCGGTGCTATTTTTAACGAAGCAAAAGCATCAATCACCGTTGGCGGAACTTTTGAAGGTAACTCCGCAAGATATTCAGGCGGTGCTATCGCAAACAACGGCGATTTGACAGTTGAAGACGGTTCAATCTTCCGTGGTAACAAAACATTATGGGAACCGAGAGATGGCGAAGAATACCCCAAAACCCCTTGCGAAATGGGTACAATATATTCAGAAGGTACATCAACTAACGAAGCTAAAGTTACTATCGGAAAAAATGTAACCTTTGAAAACAACCAGGCAGGCGGCGGCGCAGGTTTGTTCCTGTACGGTAATAACAAAGCTACAATAGGCGATAATGTTACATTTAGCGGCAATAAAGCGCTTGAAGATGAAGACCACAAAGGCGGAACAGGCGGTGCGATTGCTATTGTTTCCGGTGATGAGAATACCGGCGAAGTAGACCTAACCATAGGTGATAATGCAACTTTTGACGGCAACACAGCTGACGGTGAAGGCGGTGCAATATCCGTGAGAAAACACAATGGTTCAGGCGAAGATTCAACTTTAAAAATAGGTGAAAACGCAACATTCAAAAACAACAAAACAACCAGCGAAACCCGAGGTGATGGCGGAGCTATATATAGTGACGGCAATACCTCTATCGGTGAAGGCGCTAAGTTTGTCAACAACAGTGCCGCACATTTCGGTGGTGCGATATATAACAAGGGAACCGCCCCTCTCGACCTTACTAATGATGATTTCACAGGCAACTCTTCACAAAAAGGCGGTGCAATATACGCAGCAGCAGGGACAACAACGGATATCCTAGGCGGTACTTTTAGCGGTAACAGTGCAATAGGTTCAAAAGATGAAGAAGGCAACCCTATAAATGGTCAAGGCGGTGCAATATTTACCGATAGAGACAGTACCTCATTGACTATTGGGGATAGTATAGATCAAAAAGATGTAGTTACAATTTTTGAAGGTAACACAGCCGAAAATGAAGGTGGCGCTGTTTGGGCAGGTAATACGACATCGGTTTACAATGCTGTATTTAAAGACAACAAAACAACAGGAACCGCATTTAGTGATAAACCTAATTACCACACAGACGCAGAAGGCGGCGGTGCGATATTCTTCGGCAGCAATGTAGAAAGTGCAAGTATTGATAAGACAATTTTTGAAGGCAACTCATCCGCAACAGTGGGTGGTGCTATTGCAACACGTTCCAATGCTGATGCTACAAATTCATTAGATATTACTAACAGCACCTTTAACGGAAACAGTGCTGCTAAAAATGGTGGTGCTATTGCATCTTACGTTGATGTTGACATAACAGATTCAAGCTTTACAAATAACAGCGCAGGCGATAAAGGCGGTGCTGTTTGGGCTAACGGTAATGTCTCGGTAACCGCAACAGATAATGACGTTGTATTTGCAGGTAACTCCGCAGCAGACGGCGGTGACATCTTCATGGATAAACTCCAAGTCGAAGGTAACGAAAGTGCCGGATCTACAACCGGTAAATTAACTTTCGATGCAGCTGAAGGCAAAAATATTACAATTGCTGACGGTATCTCAGGTGCTGAAAAATACACGGTAGAAAAAAAGAGTGAAGGTACTTTAACCTTTAACGGTGAAATTAAAAACGCTGAAATGAAAGTAGAATCAGGTACTCTGCACTTAGCAGAGGGTAACTCGATTGTTAATTCAACAATCACAATGAGTAGTGGAACAACTTTAGATACTACAGACGGCGCATTTACTTC
>CANQNX010000037.1 GCA_947625345.1 Candidatus Gastranaerophilales bacterium | reverse complement strand
ACTCCTCAGGTAAGACTCGAACTTACAACCCTTCGGTTAACAGCCGAATGCTCTGCCATTGAGCTACTGAGGAATATACTTTAATATTATCATTAAAATTTATATTGTAAATACCTGTTTTTGTTTCTATAATATTATTCGTAGTTTTTTGGAGATTATTATGTTATTAGGTGTAAATATAGACCATGTTGCAACTCTCAGAAATGCAAGAGGGGAATCTGAACCTAATGTATTTGAAGCAGCACAAATATGTATAAACTCGGGTGCTAACGGTATAACAACCCACCTTAGAGAAGACAGAAGACATATTAAAGATGATGATGTATTTAATATCAGAAAAAATCTTGATTGCAAGCTTAATTTGGAAATGGCAGTTACTGACGAAATGCAGGAAATTGCACTTAAACTTCTTCCCGATGCATGCTGCATTGTTCCCGAGAAAAGACAAGAAGTTACAACAGAAGGCGGACTCGACGTATTCTCTCAAAAAGAAAAAATTAAAAACTTTATTGCTCCTTTATTAGAAAAAGGGATAAAGGTAAGTCTTTTTATTGACCCTGACGAAAATCAAGTTATAGCTTCTCATTATACGGGTGCAAACTTTATAGAACTTCATACGGGTGCATACTCAAGAGCCTTTAATACGGAAAAAGAAGAACAAGAATTCCTAAAACTTAAAAAATCAGCTGAATTAGCTCAATCTTTAGGTTTAACGGTTAATGCAGGTCACGGACTTAATTACATTAACGTTTCAAGAATGCATGAAATTATTGGACTTAATGAACTCAATATCGGTCACAGCATTATATCAAAAGCAGTATTTATCGGACTCAAAGATGCTGTAAAAGAAATGCTGTCTTTAATTAAATGAAATTTAACATATTGTAACATTTTTTCTTATTTAGTCAAAAAAAAATCTTTATATGTTTTATAATTTTAGAAATAATAAAAAAAGTGGGGTAAATATGTCAGATATATTTAAAGATATTCCGAAAGTATCATATACATCTACAGCAAATACTCAAACAACGGCCGAAAATAAGCCTCAAGTTGAAAATAAAACTGCAGTTCAAGTTAAAGATGCTTTACCTGCATCAAAAGTTCAAGAAAAAGCAGACACTGTTGAAATATCAACAAAAGACGGTAAAAAAGGACCTATTAAAGGACTTAAAGGGTTTATAGCAAATATTAAAAAGTTTTTTGCAACAACCTCCGCATACACAAAAGGTGTTTTTAAAGGTTTAACAACAGGTGCCGTTGCCGGTTCCATAGTTTATACCGCAGGTAGTGCAATAAACTTCTTTAAAACTCATGCTGCACAAGCAGCTGCTAAAAAAGCAGGTGAGGAACTTACAAAAGTTAAAAAATTACCAAATAAAGTACTTGCCTTTGCAGTTGCAGGCATCGCACTCGTTGCCAATATTTGGAATGCTTCTTTGAACGCTACGGAAGCAAATTCGCAAATTGACCACAGATGGACAGGACATAAAAAATAATTATATAAAATATATTATTAAAACAGGCTTTAAATATTAAAGCCTGTTTTATTTTTTTAATGTATGATATAATTTAACCCGTGACCATTTTATATTGGAGGATTTATGAACAGAATTGATTTATTTAAAAATGATTTAAGAGAGAAAAGAGCAATTAAAATTATTGCAGGTATCGATAATTTTAATTCTGAAAGCGTAAAAAACGTAGTATGTGCGGCAGAAATGGGCGGTGCAAGTGCTGTTGATATATGTTTTAATGAAGAAATTATTTCAATGGCAAGAGAAAATACTTCACTTCCTATTTTCGTTTCTTCAATAATTCCGTCAGAACTTGCACAAGCAGTCAGAATGGGTGCTGATGCAATTGAAGTTGGCAATTTTGATGCTCTTTACAGAAAAGGCGAAAGAATTTCAGCTCAAAGAGTACTTGATATTGTAAATGAAACAATAAGACTTTTAGACGGTCAAAAAACATTTATGTGTGTAACTATCCCCGGACACATTGATATATCTGAACAAATTTCTTTAGCAATGAAATTAGAAGAAATGGGTATTGATTTAATACAAACAGAAGGTGCTGCTACAACATCAGCAACTAACGGAGGTGCAAGAGGTCTTCTTCAAACAGCTGAAGTTTCTATTTCTAATACAATGGAATTAGTTAGAAACACTTCTATCCCCGTAATGACAGCATCAGGGATTACAACAACAACAGCTCCTTTAGCTTTTGCATCAGGTGCAAGTGCTATAGGTGTAGGTTCTTGTGTAAATAAATTAAATTCAACAATAGCTATGGTAGCAGTTGTTAAATCATTAGTTGAATCTGTAAGAACATCAGCTTCAAGAGAAACAATTAATGCATAAATAACTATGAGGCGGCTAAAGCCGCCTCTTTTTTAGGGAGTTTTTTTTGGGCATTCTTTTTAAAGAATCTTTTAAATATAAATTATTAACATTAGACGAACTTATTATTAATCTTGACAGATTATCACGTTTTAAGCTGCCGGAACTTTGTTATAACAGAGTTTTTTACTCCGTTATTCAAAAAAATCTTATTTATCCTAAGTTATCACAAGCTGAAATAGAAAAAACAGACTTTAAATTAATTTCTAATATTGTTAAAACTATTTGGAATTTGTCTGTGGATAAACATTGTAAAGGAGAAAATATCAATTACTCTGTTAATAAAGCTTTAAAATTGATTTCAGATAATGCATTTATAAATACCCCTAAGGATACAAAATTTTTTATAAATACAAAATTAAAAATAAGTCCTATTCTATCCCATATTGATTATAATAATTCACCTTATAATCTAAAATTTTTAATAAAAATAAATAACACCTTTAAAAATTCTGATATGGAAATAAAAGACTTAGACGAACTCAGGAAAAAGTATTCTTTAAAATTTCCTATAAAAAAATTAATTATAGTGGAAG
Source organism: Candidatus Gastranaerophilales bacterium (assembly GCA_947625345.1). Taxonomy (GTDB): domain Bacteria; phylum Cyanobacteriota; class Vampirovibrionia; order Gastranaerophilales; family Gastranaerophilaceae; genus Avigastranaerophilus. The sequence goes on along the minus strand of CANQNX010000037.1, from coordinate 12,325 downwards.
GAATAACCGAAGAGATTTTACTACCCGTCTTTGCATCAAAATTAAAGCATGATTTTGAAAAAGAAGGTATATATATTATCGGTTCGGGCGGTAAAAGTAAAAGCCCTTCCTTATATTTACAACTCAAAAACAGATTAAAAATACCCGTTAATATTCTTTTTGATTCGGATGCTGCTGAAGTTTATAAAATACTTAAAAATAATTTACTAAAAAAAGACAACGCATTAATTATAGAAAATGGTGAATTTGAAGATATATTATCATTAAATTTAATTAAAAGAGCTTTAAATAAAGAGTATTTGCCTGCAACTCCATTATCCGTTTCAGATTTAACAAATGAAAGCAGTATGTGTGAAAACATACGAAATTTCTACAGAACAAGACATTTAGGCGAATACAAAAAATCAAAAGTTTCAAAAATTTTTGCTAAAAACATAAAATATAATACTGATTTAACTGATGAAATTAAAAAAATTATTACATATATAACATAAACCTTGCATAAATACGGGTTGAAATGTTATTATCTATGTATGTATACAAAGGAGAATTTATGAAAAAGATATTAGTTTATTCTATTGCAGCAACAATGATGCTAATTACGGCAACATCCGCTGATGCTTTTCAACCTAAAAGCAGTGACTACGAAGTAGTTCAAGATTCTGCAGCTTATTCTGATTCTTCAACTTCCGTTGATGCGCCTGAAAGTGAATCCGCTGAAGAATTAAAGCCAACTAACATTACACCGTTAAATGAAGAACAAACGGAATATAAATTTAAATACGGTAAAAAATTGGGTTATTTCAATAAAGATTCAAATATCAAGTTCATTACCGACTTTGATAACATACAATTGTTAGACGAATATCTTAAAATTAAAAAAGATGGTAAATATGGTATTGTAGACAAAGAAGGTACGGTTATTATTCCTCCGGTTTGTCAAAAAATTGAAGTTATTAACAGTAATGAAAATAAATACTTTATTGCAAAAATTGAAGGTAAATACAATATACTTTATACAACAGGTAACCTCGTACCTGAAACCGAATTAACTTCAGTTCCAAAAGGTTCAATGTATTTATTGGCAGATGCAATCAGACCCGAATTCGTTCAATCATATATAGACAGTCAGACAGTATATGAAAAAGTTGAACCGGATAAAGCACCTGAAGACAAAGTTGTATATGAAATACAAGAAATGGAAGTCCCCGGCAAGGTTAAAGCAGCTACAGTAGAAAAGAACATTCAACAACAAGAAGTTGCTGTTAAAGAAAAAGCTCCTGTATCTGAAAATAAATTTAAGATAAAAGATAAAGAATTTACTTTAATATATGACGGAGATAAATTCGGTGTTAAAAATGATAAAGATATTGAAATTCTTCCTGCACAATACGATAGTATAAGCTTAAAGAACCCGTCTGAAAACTTTAAAGCTCCTGTTTTATTAACGGAAAAAGAAGGTTACGTTTCTATGTTTGATTTAAACGGTAAACTTCTTGCCGAACAAACAGATAGCAGAATTAATGTTTATGAAAGAAAAACAACTTATTATATGAACTATACGGACTCCGAAGGCTTATTATATAAAAACGATAAAGTCTACGGAAAAATTAACAAAGAAGGCTCAAATTACAAATATACACCTATAGGATTCCAATTCCTTGCACCACATAAAATAAATGAAATATTTGTTACAATGCTTTCATTTATTAAATAAATAATAAATACATAATTAATTAATTAATTTAAAAAGAATTATTAAAATGATAAGTTTTAATAATTCTTTTTTTATAAATAACAAAAATTATTTTTATTGGTTTTGAAGCAATTGAGATTAAAAAAGAGAAAGGTTTTAAAATGATTCAAAAAATTTCTGCAGTTAATATGGCTCAAAACAAAGGATTAAATATTGTTCAAAATAAACAATTAAATGAAACCACAAATCCGATACAAAAAGAGAAATACAATTACAGTAATGAACAATTAGTAAGTGCACTAAAAGCATTTCACGGAGTAAACACAGCAAAAACAGTTACATTTGGAAGAAGCTTAAATTCCGCATTAGATAATTTAAGAAGTTCCATGGTTACATGCCGTGATTTATCAAAAGGAATGAAAGGTGAACCTGTTGGTTATCATATTCCCGTATCGGAATTAGTAGATGAATATAATGATGAATTACCGCAAGAGTGTGATGCAATAAAAACGAATATAACACTTAATGAAACTGATGATAAAATCACACAAGCAAGAACACAAATAAAGAAAATGCCTGACGGTATATTATATGAAATGGCAGTAAGACAGCCAAGAAATAAGGATGAACGAGTAGATAAATCTATTCCTTTATCACAAAAAATTAAAATAACTCAAGATCCGTTTATTGAAGAAAAAACTTATGTTCTTGATACAAAAGGCAAGTTAATGGCAGTAATTGAAGACGGAAGAAATGTTATATTAACAAATGCAGGTGATGTAACAAAAATTACAGGAAGTAATGACAGATTAAAAGTTAACACAGAGCAGTTAAACAACTCGTTTAAACCATTCATACCAAAAGCTCAGAAAGTAGAAGACAAAGAAATTAAACCTTCAATCGGAGAAGGAACAGAAATAGTTATAGGTATGGAGGACGGAAGATTTGTTCCTGAAATTATTGACAGTATTGAATCTTTTGAAAGAAAAGTTAATAACGGTGAAATAGTACTTAATCAATTTGTTGCAAATCCTGATGCAAAAAACATACAATTAGTTATGTTAGCAGGCGGTTTCGGGTCAAGAGCAGAATATACAAATGCGTCATCAGACGGTATTTTCCATAACAAAAAAGACGGTGCCCAATCAACTAAGGGTGTATTTAGGACTGCTACCGGATTAACACCGATGGAAACAACATTTATTTCTTTACATAATGCAGGTTTACTTGATTGTTCAAAAGGAAAACTTAAAATCGGTGATAATATAAAATTTTATTTAAATGCGAGCGGAATTAACAAAGGTAACGGCGGATTTACCGTTGATTTATATAATAAAATGGATAGACCCGGAAGAAAAAGCATAGCTCTTTTCCCAAATGATTCAATGTCAAGATTAACAAATGCATCAGCAAACATGGCAAAACTTATCAATTCGGGTAATGCTGCAATAGCTATGATTGCCAAAGAAGTTAAAACTGAAGATGCAAGAGGTAACTTAGGCATTATGAAATTAGGAAAAGATAATGAAATTATTGAATTTGCGGAAAAACCGAAAGTAATTCCAGATGGTTACGAAAAAGACGGTAAATGTCTTACAAATACATTCCAATTTGCTGTAAGTCAAGAAGCATTTGATGCTTTATCAAATCTTGAACCGTTCTTCCCCGCCGGTAAAGGTAAAGAACCAAGAGACTGGTCAAAAACATTTATGCCGATTATTATGACACTTACACAAAAAGATGACATAAATGAAATAAGAAATGATATTGAAAAAGTTGTCGGTGCCGAAAAGAATTCAATACCTTTAAATGTTATTGAATATTCAAAGGGTTTACTTGACGGTCAAAAAGTATACGCAGTTCCGACAGATGAACCTTGGGCTGATTGCGGAACATTAAATGCCTTATATCATACTACGATGCAGATAGCAAGTAATGACTTTGAATTAGAAGACTTTGAAAGAAAACATGTTTTAGATAGTATTAACACTCAAACAGGTCTTGTTGCTTCAACACCGGAACAGAAAAATGCAATTGAAAGTAAATATGATATAAACGGACAAGTTATGGTTGTTCCAAAAGCGGTAAAAGTTAACCCCGAAATAGTTGACAAATATATAAAGGACAAGTTAATCACAATTAACGAATAACCAAGAACATATATTATAAGAGAGGCAATATAGCCTCTCTTTTTTATTTGTAAAATTGTCTTTTTCCCGAGGTAAAATCCTCAACTATATCGCCGTTCCCATACAGTTTATATTTATATATAGTCAAACCTTCAAGTCCAACCGGTCCTCTTGCGTGTGTTTTATTTGTTGATATACCAACCTCAGCACCGAAACCATAACGGAAACCGTCTGCAAATCGAGTGGATATATTTTGATAAACACCTGATGAATCTGTGTAAAGCATAAATCTTTCTGCATTTTCACTGTTTTCGGTAATAATTGAGTCTGTATGCCCTGAACCGTATGTATTTATATGGTTGATTGCTTCATCAATACTATCAACAATTTTTATGGAAACAATTTTATCTCCGTATTCCTTATGCCAATCTTCAACATTAAGATTAATTTTTACACCTGAAACTTGTAAAGCATCAACAAGTTTATCATATACACTATCCTTAATATTTTTATGTATTAATATTGTTTCCACACTGTTACAAGCACTCGGATACTGACATTTTGCATCAATACATATTTTTATTGCTTTATCGATATCGGCATATTCGTCTATGAATATGTGGCAAACACCGTCAGAGTGTCCCAATACCGGAATTTTGGTATTTTCTTTTATAAATTTTACAAGTAAATTAGAACCTCTCGGAATTATTAAATCTATGTATTTATCGGCTTTTAACATCTCATTAACATCTTCTCTTGAATAGATAAGATTAACCATATTCAGAGGAAAATCTTTAACGGAGGTCAATGCATCACTAATTATTTCAAAAATTTTTCCGTTTGTATTTATGGCTTCAGCTCCGCCCTTTAATATTACGGCATTAGACGATTTTACCGCTAAAGATGATATTTGTGAGATTACGTCAGGTCTTGCCTCAAATATAACACCTATAACTCCTATCGGACATGAAACTTTTTTTAATGTAATACCCTTTGCAATCTCTTTTTCCCATAATATTTTATTAACAGGGTCCTCAAGCTTAGAAATATCTATAACTCCCTGAATCATATCTCTCAATTTATTTTCGTCCAATTTCAAACGATTATACATACTTTGAGAAATTTGATTATTATTTAATAATTTTTCCGCTTGAATAAGATCAAGTTTATTTGCTTCAAGTATTTCATCTTTATTATTAATTAAAGCTTGAGATATTGCCATTAAGGCTTCATTTTTAATATTTTCAGATAATTTAAGTGCATTTATTGAAGCTGCTTTTGCATTTTTAGAAATATCTTCTACTCTATTCATAAAAACTCCTATAGAAGTGCAATATTATCCTTAGTAATTATTGCATCATAATTTTTATGTCCCAAAATTTCATATATATTATCGGAATGTTCACCCATAACCTTTGAACAATCAACGGAAGAATAATTAGCAATACCTCTTGCGAACTCATCATTATTTTCATCCAATATTGATATAACGTCCCCGCGTTCAAAAATACCGTTAACTTTTAAAACTCCGATAGCGAGCAAACTTTTATCTTTTTCTTTTATGGCTTTTTTAGCACCGTCGTTAACGATAATTTGTCCGGTAATATTAGTGGCATAAGCAATCCAGCGCCTTTTCTGAGATAATTGCCCAACAGGGTAAAAGAAAGTACCGATTTTTTCTCCCCCAAACAGCCTTTTTATAACATTAGGTGATTTTCCGTTTGCGATAACCGCAAATCCGCCCGAGTGAGTTACAACTTTAACTGCTTGAAGTTTTGAGCGCATTCCTCCTCTGCCGCCCGAAGATGCATTTTGACCCAATTTTTCTATTTCTTCGGTTATTTCATATACATCAGAAATATGCACTGCTTCAGGATTTTCTTTGGGATTATCATCATATAATCCGTCAACATCAGATAAAATAACCAATAAATCAGCATCAAGTTTACTTGCAACAAGTGCCGACAGTTTATCGTTATCAGAAAAGCTAACCCCAAAAACAGGTCCCGAGTCCTCGAGTTCCGAGGATGAAACTGTATCATTTTGATTAATTATCGGGATTACTTTCAAATCCAATAATGTATTAAGCGCATTACTTAAACTTAAATATCTGACTCTGTTTGAAAAATCATCTTCCGTTAATAAAACCTGTGCCGTATTAATTGAATATTTACCGAATCCGTCTTCATATATAGACATCAACTGACATTGTCCGACAGCCGCACATGCCTGTTTTATGGATAAAGATTCTGAAGAATCAACATTTAACCTTTTAGAGCCGAGTCCCACCGCTCCTGAGGTTACTATTATTATTTCCTTACCCTGTTGATGCAATTTTGATATTTCTTCTATAAATGAATAAATACGGGATAAAGAAATTTCTTTATCTTCATTTCTTAAAACATTCGTTCCGAATTTAAATATAATACGTTTTGCTTGTGATATATCCATATAATTAATTATAGAGTAAATAATTCTTATTTCAAATATTGAATAAATATTAACTCATTGCAATATAGTCGGTAATGAACTGTCTTGCAACTCTTGGTGTTCTTATGCCTTTCAGGGCTGAAAATTCCTCAGCTTTTTTCATTAAATTATCATTAACTTCAACGCAGCAATCATTCGCAATTTTTTTGACTATATCAAGATATTCATTTTTATTCAATAAAGAAAATGTAAGCATAATCCCGAATCTGTCAGACAGAGAAACAGTTTCATCAATTGTATCATTATAATGTATTTCATTACCTTCTCTTGAGGAAAAACTTTCTTTTACCAAATGCATTCTGTTTGTTGTTGCATATATAACGGCATTATCGGGTCTGTGTGACAACGAACCTTCAAGTACGGCTTTTATTGAAGAAAAATCTTTATCATTTTCATCAAATGAAATATCATCAGCAAAAATAATAAATTTTAGAGGCAAAAGTCTGATTTTTTCAAATAGTTCACCCAAATGTATAAAACTTTCTTTATAGACTTGAATTATTTTCAAATTATAATCGGTATATTCATTAATCAATGCCTTAACAGATGATGATTTACCGCAGCCCCTGTCTCCGTATAGTAAAATATTATTTGATTGTTTGTTATTTAAAAACGACAGAGTATTTTTCTTTAAAACCTCCTGTTGATATTCATAATTTTTTAAATCTTTAAATGAAACATTATCAAAATATTTAACCGGAACTATTTGCCCTTCCGTTGTAAATTTAAAGGCGCTGTAACAGGCAAAAATGCCGTAGCCTTTATTTTGATAGGAAGTAATTATATCTTCCAAATTAAATTTTTCTTCATTTGAATAAAAAATCGGTAAATGTTTAATAATTTCAACACTGTTAGGATATAAATTTTCAATTTGTTTTTTTATACTTTTATAATTATTACTTAAAAGATTATCAATTAATGTTAGTTCATATCGTGCCGTTTCAATTATTTGCTCATTTTCTTTTATACAATCGGAACAGCCTTTTGAGAGGATATTTTCATCCATATATATAAGATTTTTTACATATGAATAAAAGTTCATATTACAATCTTTTTCATATAACGATTTAATAAAATCACCATATTTTTTTAAGAGTTCAACAAAACCTTCATTTTCATCTATTGAAGATAAAAAAGAAATAAATAATGCAACCGTTTTGTCATTAATTATATTTTTAAATATTGAAATTAAGAGTAATGAAATAATGTTATTGTGCATAATTTTACCTTCACTTTATGTTATCAATGCCATATTTAAGTGTCAAGCTTTTGTGTTTCATTATGAAAGAAATCATAGACCAATTTTGATTGAGAAGGTGATAACAATAACATTAACTCTTCTTTTGTAAGCTTTGATATTTTAGAGACAGAAGAATATTTTTGAATTAAAAGTTTTTTATTTTTTAAATACAAACCTTTAATTTCATCAAGTTCCGAATGCAGAGCATTTCTGCCTCTCAAGTTTCTGTGATATGTTATTGCAAATCTGTGTGCCTCATCTCTTATTCGTTGAAAGAAAAATAAAGCACTTGAATTCATAGGGAAGATTACGGATTCTGATTTATGAGGAACAAACACCTCTTCAATTCTTTTTGCAAGAGAAATTATATTCTGATTTTTTACTCCTATCTCCTCTAAAATTTCGACGGCACTTGATAACTGACCTTTACCTCCGTCAATTATAATCAAATCCGGAAACTCCGCATTTTCATTTAACAATCTTGTATATCTCCTTCTTATAACCTCTCTCATGGATTGAAAATCATCAGGTTTTCCTTCTTCAACAGTTTTAATTTTAAATCTTTTATAATTGCTTTTCTGCGGCATACCGTTATAAAAAGTAACCATGGAAGCAACCGTATTTGTACCTTGAATATGTGATATATCAAAACATTCAACTCTGTGAGGAAATTTTGATAATTTTAGTTTTTCTTTTATATAAGAGCCTGCTTCATTGTAATTATTTTGGACTTCCTGAAGTGATTTAACTTTCATTTCTTCAAGATGATAATTTGAATTTTTAAGTGCGAGTTCCAATATTTCATCATTCTTTTTTGTAGATTTGTGATTTATTAATACCTGAGAACCTTTTTTTGAGGAGAGCCACTTTTCAAAAATATCTTTATCTTCATCGGAAATTTTATATGAAAATATAATTTCAGAGGGGATTTCATCTTCATCAGCCATTTGATAATATTCTTTTATAAAATAAGATATTATTTCTTCATCACTGTCATAGTCAGTTTTAGAAATCTCAAAATCTTTTTTATTTGTTAATCTTCCGTCCCTTATTTGAAGCAAGGTTATACCGCCCATATATTCATCAGTACTTATTGATATAATATCCTGATTTATATTTGTATTTTCATATACAACCTTTTGTTTTTCAATTGTCTTTAAAACGTCAAAATAGCTGTCACGATATTTTGCGGCTTTTTCGTACTCCTGAGATTCGGAATACTTTTCCATCATAATTTTTAATTCATTTACAAGCTGCATTTGCTTTCCCGATAAAAATAATTCGACATTTTTGATTATTTTTTTATAATCCTCGGAACTGATTAACCTTTGACAAGGCGCCATACATCTGCCAATTTGATAATATATACAGGGTCTGTCTTTAAATTTCGGGTTTTTACATTGTTTTAAAGGAAAAAGTCGTTTTAATAAATCAAGAGTAGTATACATGGATTTACCGTTTGTATAGGGACCAAAATATTTACCCGATATGGGATTTTTGTTTCTTTTTCTGACTACCAATATTCTCGGATATTCTTCTTCGGTAATTAGGAAATATGGGAATTTTTTATCATCTTTTAATAATACGTTGTATTTTGGCTTATATTTTTTTATTAAATGAGATTCAAGTATTAAAGCTTCAACCTCGGAATTTGTAATGATAAACTCTATTTTTTCAATCTGCGGAACCATAACAGTCAGTTTGACCGAGGTATGCTTTTTATTAAAATAACTCGATACCCTTCGCTTTAAATTTTTAGCCTTTCCTACATATATGACGGTATTGTCCTTATCATAAAATTGATAAGAACCGCTTGATTCGGGTATTAGTTTTAACTGAGATTTTACGTCCATACTAATATTTTACAATACTTTCATAAGAACTGATATAATACAAATATGGATATTAAAAAATTTATTTATAAATATATACTGAGAAGAAAATATTACAGATACGGCGCTTGCAAAAGATGCGGCGCATGCTGCACTAAAATATACGTTAACAGCAGAAAATCCATGATAAGAGATGAAGAAGAATTTGAAAAACTAAAACACCTGCATCCTTTTTATACATATCTTGAAGTAATTGATAAAGACGAAAACGGTCTTGTATTTAAATGTAATAAGTTTGATAAAGAAAAAAGAATATGCACAATCCACAAATTTCGTCCCGGAATTTGCAGAAGGTATCCGTCTGAAATTATTTTTAAAATGGGTGCAGTTATGGCGGAAAACTGCGGTTTTAAATTTGTCCCGATTGAAAGTTTTAAAGAAGTATTTGAAAAAGTTTCCAAAAATAAATTAAAAAATTAACTTATTACCGTATTTCAGATACTTATTTACAAGGTCAACATTATGAACTCTGTGTATATTAACATTAGAAAGCATGGCAGAATATAATGCACTAACCGTATCAGCCTCATCAAAATTTATATCAAAAGTTTCGGTTATAAAAGACTTTCTGGAAAGTCCTACCAATATCGGACACCTTAGTGATTTAAACTCCCCAATTCTTCTTAAAAGTTCAAAATTAGTTTCGGCGGATTTTCCAAACCCTATCCCCACATCAATTATTATATGTGATTTTGACATGTGCCCCAATAAAAGTTTATTAATTTTTTCCCTTAATTCAATATAAATAGTTTCAACACACTCATCGGAAGAAAAATCATTACTTACTGCAGGCAGAGAATTTGAATGAGTTAAAATTAAAGGTATATTATTATTTGAAACAAAGTCAAATAATTTATCATCTTTAAGCATAGAAACATCATTAATAATATCCGCACCATATTCAATTGCAGCTTTTGCCGTTTCATAATTGAATGTATCGACACTTATAACAATATCATTATTTATCTCTCTTATACTTTGTATTACGGGTATTATACGAGTTATTTCTTCATCGGAACTTATAATTTCAGCATTTGGTCTTGTTGACTGAGCACCTATATCAATAATATCAGCACCTGATTTTGACATATTAAGCGCATGTTCAACAGCTTTATTTCTGTCAAAATACATTCCTCCGTCAGAAAATGAATCGGGCGTTACGTTTAAGATGCCCATAATATAAGGTCTTTGCCAATCAAAAAGACTTTTTCTTATCCTTAAAGGGATTAATTTACTGTTTAAAACGTCACTTAATTTACTTGAAAGCTCCTTCAACCTGAAGGGTTGATTTTGAAGTTTTTCACATAATTTTTTATATTGAGAATTTGATGCAAAAATGATTGCATTTGTATAGTCGCAGCCACATGTAATTGTATCTCTGTGAACAGCACAATCAAACCCTAAAGATAGACACAACTGTTTAAGAATATTAGCTTCATGCGGTTTTAAATTAAAAATCTTATATGTATTACCCTCATACTTATTTACGGCTCTGTCAAGATATACAGAGTCAAAACCTATTGAAGTTAACTCTTTTTTAATATCAGCATCTGATTTTTTAATAATAATATCATTCATAAATTAATTATAAAAAAAACGAACTACTTTGTGTAGCTCGTTTTTATATTATATATAATTTGTCTTATCTTATTATGTCAATTCAGAAACTAAGTCAGCTATTTTGCTTGCACTTTGAACAGCACCCGTACATTTTTTTGAAATACCGTCATAAGCGTTAGTATTTTTTTCAACTAAGTCTGATACACCGTTAGCATTAGCATCTTTTGCACATAAGCTGGGAACTGAAACAGCAACTGCAGCCCATCCTGCAAGATTTTGAAATGCTCTTTTCGGAATATCTGATTTAGGTATATCAGATGCGATTCCTGAATAAGCCAATTTCTTATAAGCGGTTCTTGCTGCATTTTCAATTCCTGAAATAGCTTTACCTGTATAATTTTTTAATTTAAGCAATTTACCCGAATTAGCACCCGTTAATTTTTCACCAGCATTTTGTAAAGATTTAGAAGCTGTTTTTAAAGTTTTTTCAAATGCTGCAGGTAAATTTTTGCAAACCGTAGTAGCAACTTGAGCAACTTTTTTACCTGATACAAATGCTACTGCTCCTGCTAAAGCAACTGATGCTACTGCTGCAATAGGAGTTTTAATATTATCTGAATGAACAAGTTCATCATTCATTTGATTTGTTAAAACAAGAACTTTATTATAATTATCTTCATTATATCCTTCAGAACCAAAAGCCTGAGGTTTAATAGGAGAACAATTTACAGGTGATATATTCATGTTTGACTACCTTTCTTACGATATTCTTATTCTACATCAATTAAGTTTCTAAAGGTTAAAAATTGCCTTTTTATAATGAAATGTTACAAAAAATTTACAATTGAATTAAACAAGAGAATATTAAAAAAATATATTTATATGTTAAAATTCAAGTAATAAGTTGTCCGAGAAAATTTATTTTTGAAATTATGGGAGATTAAGGGATAATGATAGATTTTTTAATAAAGTTATTAGGAGATCCCAATAATAATAAGATTAAAAAAATGATGCCTATTGTGGAACACATAAACGCAATAGAGCCTGAATTTATTGACTTAACTGATGAACAATTAAGGAATAAAACTGAAGAGTTTAAACAAATTTTATCAAAAAGACCCACATCAAAAGATATAAAAAAAGACAGAGAGCTTGAAAAACAGGCACTTGATTCTATTTTGCCCGAAGCCTTCGCCACCGTAAGAGAAGCGGGAAAAAGAGTATTAAACATGCGTCATTTTGACGTTCAATTATTAGGCGGAATATTTCTGCACGAAGGTCAAATAGCAGAAATGAGAACAGGTGAAGGTAAAACATT
>CANQNX010000036.1 GCA_947625345.1 Candidatus Gastranaerophilales bacterium | reverse complement strand
GAATCTCTCCGTCTCCATATATTGATTTATTTAATAGCTTTAAAATCGAGATTACGAACTGATTTAATGCTATTCGCATTAAATTGAGTTCTGCTCATACGAGCATCCTGTCTCGTACGGCTCATACTTCGCCTACGATTCAAGAGAATCTCTCCGTCTCCATACTTTTGAAGTTTGAGCCATACTCCGACGGAGTAGGCGAAAACGAAAAAGCAGACGGATGTGAGAGCGTGATGGCGTTGCGTTGAGCAACGGCAGACAGCTCGACACTGGACGATGGCGACGTAAGAGTTTTGCAAAGCAAAACTCCACAGGAGCAAAAGTTCGATTTTGGCGACATATTCTCCATTTATTGTTTTATTTTGAATAATAGCAGCAAATATGTTAAAATATAATGGTTATTATTAGAGGAATTATTATGAAAAAGAGTTTTATTTTATTATTAATGTTAGTATTTGGTGCTGCAGCTTATGCTGCCTATTGTCCTGCAGTTGATGAATTCAGCCAGCAAACCATTAAAATTCAACAAAAGGGACTTAATATGTATAAAGCAGCTCAAAAGGACAATTCAAAATCAGATGTTGACCCTATGGATTTAATTAAAGAAAGTAATACATATATTAATGAAGTTGTAAACAGTTGTATTGATTACTTTAAAACAACTCCCGAACCTGATTGTTCTAAATTTCATTCACTTTCAACAGCATACATTATTATGGGATTAACAAATAAAGAAGGAGCTTCAAAACTTCAGTTTAATATGGAAGAAATAAAACAGAAATGCCCTAATGAATTTTCGGGACTTGAACAGGTACAACAACAATTTACTAACAGACAAATTAAATACTAAGAGAGCGTTCAACCGCCCTCTTTTTATATTATCGGTTCTTTTGATTTAATATATGCTTTATCTACCTTAGAATCTTTTTTTATTTCGCAATAAGTTATAACTCCTGATTCAAATTCTTGTGAAGAAATTTGACCTTCAAGAAGAGGAATTGCGAAATATGTATTTTCAAAATTCAGCTCTTCACCCTCTTTTATGTCAGCACTCGCATATACACCTCTATGAATTGAGTTAATATAGTTTTCTTCATTATTATCGCATTTTCTTAAAAAATCACAACTGCTTCCGCATATTTCTTTGGCTTTTTTATATGCATTTACCCATTTTATAATATCCTTTGTTGTTGAACAGTATTTGAAAGGTTCATTATTTCCCCATTTAATATCAATATGCCGTTCAAAAGTTCTTGCTCCTTTTGCATAAGCTATATACATAGGTATTTCTATATCATAATTTAACTCGTGAGTTGAAAAGCCTATAACGTGCTCTTTGTATCTCTTTTTCAAAAAATCAATCTCATTAAGCTCTAATTCTTTTTTCTCGGTAGGATATTTTGAAATACAATGATTTATGGCAAGCGGAATATTAAGCCCTTCAAAATAGTCAACTATTTTATCAATATCTTCTAATGAAGCTCCGCCGGTTGATACTATTACAGGCTTTCTCAATTTTCCTGTGAGTTCAATTATATATTTTTCTTTAATATTTGCCGATGCAATTTTTATAATATCTATATCAAGTATTTTGCACGTTTCTACTGATTTTTCATCAAAAGGTGTTGACATCGTTATTATATTATTTTTTCTTATTTCATTAACCAATTCGGAATATTGTTCAATTGACATTATTGAGTTCATAACTTTCTTAATATATAAAATATCACTTCTTTTTCTGAAATCTTTATGAACAAAATTAATTCCTTCCCGAAACTGTAATTTTACAGCGGCTTTTATCTTCATATCCCGTATAATATTTGAAAATTCAGAAATAATTTTTTTACCTTTGTCAAGACTTCCCCAATGATTATTGGCTAATTCAAGTACAAATAAGTCTTCAAATATAGAACTGTCCATTAATTTAATTCCTTTTATATGTATTTTACCATACACACTAAAAAGAAATTAAAAACTTAAATCATTTTACGAATTTATTATTGTTAATATCTTTTGCATGTATGATATGTCATATTTTTGCTCTATGGGTAAGGGCAAAAGGTACTTTTGCAATATTCCCTCAAAATATTTTTCTGGAATAGGGTTCCAATACTTTTCTATGTGAATTTTGTTTTTAATAAGTGCCTTTCTCACATTTTCATTTCTTGTTAAATAAGGATATACAAAGGGGACATCCTCTTTATTCATTTTTATTTTAAGTTCATTTGTTTTATAAAGAACGTTGTGAAGATAGTTAAAATTTTCCAATCTCTTTTGTCTGTCTGAATAAATATCAATGCTTGAAAATAAAAATCTTGTAAGTTTTGACATATATTTTATAGGCTCATTGTTAAATGAATCTTCATTAATGTTAAAACCGAGTTTCTTTCTTTTAATAATATGAGAATATCTTTCAAATGAATTATCGGTTTCAAATTTTTCATCAAGATGTTTATTTGAGTATAATATAGCACCGTCAGGGACACGAAAGAATTTTCTTAAAGAGTTAAATGAAGTCAGACCAATATTTTTCATAAAAAAAGCTTGCGAGTTATCAACAATAAGATTTTTATATTTTTTTATTAGCTTGTTTATATTTTCGGAACATATACCAAAATAATTTGTGTACAAAATATAGTCATCTTCACTAAAATCCGTTTCAGGCATAAATTTATTATTAATATGGTAGAATTTTATTTTGCATTTTTCCTTTTGTAATGCTTGCCATACAACAGGACAGGTATAAAAAGGAATATAAATTTTTTCAATATTATACAACCTTACAATGTATCTTATACAATTTCTTGCACAGTTTAGTAATATAACATTATCATTATTCATTTTTATTATTAACTCTTAATATGTTTATGTTTGAATTATATATTAAAAATTGTTTTAATTTACACACGAATTACACCATTAATCAAAAATAAGCAAAAATAAAAAGAGCTTCAAAAATGTTAAAGCTCTTTATTTATTTAATGGTGGGCGTTAAGAGACTTGAACTCCTGACATCCTCCTTGTAAGGGAGGCGCTCTACCAACTGAGCTAAACGCCCTCAGTCTTTCTTTATATTACCTGCTAAAATTTTTTAGTCAATACTTAATATTAAATAATTTATTCAAATAATATGATATTATTATAAAAAAGGAAATTAATATGAAAAATTTAAATTTTAGTGTTGATGAACAAAAATGTATTCATTGCGGTCAATGTATAAAAGACTGTATGCCCTCCGTATTGGAATTTAACGAAAACAAGATTCCGAAAGCTGCTAATCCCGAAAGATGTATAGCCTGCGGACATTGCTTTTCCGTTTGCCCTGTCGGCGCAATTTCTATTTTTGATAAAAAAAGTGATGATGCTGAACAAATTTACTCTCAAAACCCTGATATGATTTTAAATCTTATTAAATCAAGAAGAAGCTGCAGACAATACAAAAATGAAAATGTTTCAGCTGAAATAATAAATAAACTTAAAAACATGCTTAAATGGTCACCGACAGGATGTAACTATCACGGATTACACTTTTCAATTATTGATAATAATGAAGTCATGGATGAATTCAGAAATCATGTAAATACTAAAATATTATCAGCTCTTCAAAATAAATCTATGAAATTAATTACGGAAAAATTTTCACGATATACAAAAGGATTTATAAACGGTGAAGATATTATATTCAGAGGAGCTCCGCACATGATAGTTGTATCTAATTCCATAAAAGCCCCTTGTGCTAAAGAAGATGCAATCATTGCTCTCAGTTACTTTGAATTATATGCACAAAGCTTAGGTTTGGGTACTTGTTGGTGCGGCTACGGACAGACATGTATGAAATTATTCCCCGAATTAAGTGAATATTTGGAAATACCTGAAGGATACCAAAGCGAATACGTTATGTTGTTCGGATATAGAAATGTTAATTACTGCAGAACTACAGAGCCGTTTGATGTTCAAATTACAACGGCGGAAAAAGGCGGATTTGAAAAACTGTCTGCTACTACCACTATAAAACGTTATTTTTGGAATTTTATCCGATAATTTTATGCTAAAATTTAATAATATACGGAGAAAAATATGAGAGATGAATTACTGTCTATTATAGAAAAAAACAGCAGAATCGGTTTGAATGAACTGGCTGTATTATTAGGTACAACGGAAGAAAATGTATTAAAAGAACTTGAGACACTCGAAAGAGAAGAAATAATATGCGGTTATCATACACTGATTAACTGGGAAAAGACCTCAATTGAAAAAGTTACCGCACTAATTGAAGTCAGAGTCACCCCTCAAAGAGGTCAAGGCTTTGATAAAATTGCTCAAAGAATATATAATTATCCCGAAGTTAAAGCGGTTTATTTAATATCAGGCGGATTTGATTTACTTGTAATACTTGAAGAAAAAACATTAAGAGAAATTTCTAACTTTGTTTCCGACAAATTAGCACCGCTTGAAACTATTTTAAGTACCGCAACACATTTTATTCTGAAAAAATACAAAGACTACGGTACTGTTCTTTCAAAGGGCAGCGAAGATGAAAGAGAGATTATAACTCCATGACAAAAGAACTCTCAAATAAAGTTATAAATTTGAAGCCCTCCGGTATAAGAAAATTTTTTGACTTAGTCAGTGAAATGAATGACGTAATCTCTTTAGGTGTCGGAGAGCCTGATTTTGATACTCCATGGCATATCAGAGATGAAGGTATTTATGCTTTTGAAAAAGGCAAAACTTTTTACACCTCAAATAAAGGATTAAAAGAATTAAGGACAGAAATAGTAAATTACATAAAAAGAACTCAAGGTATTGAATATGACCCTGATAATGAGGTTATTGTTACTGTAGGCGGCTCTGAAGCTATAGATATAGGTTTAAGAGCATTAATTAATGACGGAGATGAAGTTATAATACCTCAACCCTCTTATGTTTCATATGAACCTTGTACTATTTTGGCTAATGCAAAGCCGATTATCGTTAATTTAAAGGCTGAAAATGAATTCAGACTTAAACCTGATGAACTTTTAAGTGCAATCACACCTAAAACAAAAGTTTTGATTCTTCCTTATCCTAACAATCCTACGGGCGCAGTTATGGATAAAAATGACCTTGAGGCAATCAGACAAATAATTATTGATAATGACTTATATGTATTATCCGATGAAATATATTCAGAACTCTCATACAAAGAAAAACATATCTCTATAGCGACTCTTGTAGGTATGAAAGAAAGAACAATACTCATAAACGGGTTTTCAAAATCATACGCAATGACAGGTTGGCGTTTAGGTTACGCACTTGCCCCAAAAGAAATAATTAAGCAAATGACAAAAATACACCAGTTTGCAATTATGTGTGCGCCTACAATAAGCCAATATGCTGCTGTTGAAGCACTTAAGAACGGTGACGAAGATGTTAATTTAATGCGCCAATCATATAATCAACGAAGAAGATATTTACTAAATGCATTCAAAGAAATGGGTATTGAGTGTTTTGAACCTTATGGTGCTTTCTATGTTTTTCCTTCAATTAAAGAATTTAATATGACTAGTGAAGAATTTGCAAAAAGACTCTTAGAAGAAGAAAAAGTAGCTGCAATTCCCGGTAATGCTTTCGGACAAAGCGGTGAAGGTCACTTAAGAATATCTTATGCATATTCACTTGAAAATCTTAAAAAAGCGATGGAGCGTTTAAACAGATTTGTAACTAAACTTAGAATCAACGTAAAAATAAATGTTTAGTTACCTGTTATAATAAAAATTGCTTCTTCCGCAAAGAAATTGGAAAACATACTGTATTGAATTCCTTTTCTTATGTTAGCTTTTGTTGTATATATACCTTCCAATATTTTTATATTGTGTTTTTTTGCAAACTCAAAAAAATCTTTAATTGTTAATAAGTGAATATTTGGTGTATTATACCATTCAAACGGAAGAACTTTTGACTTTGGCATATTACCCGAAAAGAAGTAATTAAATCTGACCCTCCAGTATGCAAAGTTAGGAAAGCTTACAATACATTTTTTACCAACTCTTATCATTTCTTCCAAGACATAATCAGGATTATATGTTGATTGAAGCGTTTGATTTAATATAACATAGTCATATGATTTATCTGCGAATTGTTTTAAACCTGCATCAATATCACCCTGTATAACGGACAATCCCTTTTCCAAACACTCAATAACCTTATCTTGAGATATTTCAATACCAATACCTTTAATATTTTTACATTCTTTAAGCATTTTCAATAATTGTCCGCTTCCGCATCCCAAATCCAATACTTTTGAATTATTATCAATTCTCTCTTTTATGAGTTCATAATTAAGGTGGAGTCCCATTGAATCTTTATAATGATTATTCACAATCTGCTCCTTTAGAATCACTTAAAAAACTTTTAATAATTTTGGATTGAACATCATACTCAAGTAAAAATGCATCGTGCCCGCATGGTGATTTAATCTCACAATAAGAAACATCCTTACCTAAATGCATTAAAGAACTGACAATTTCCTTTGATTGATATGAAGGGAAAAGCCAATCCGAATCAAAAGATATTACTAAAAATTTTGCATTAGAGGCATTAAATGCATTTGTTAAAGAACCGTATTTATCGACAGGATCAAAATAATCAACCGCTTTTGTAATATACAAATAACTGTTTGCATCAAATCTGTCCACAAAAATTTGCCCCTGATGCTGAAGATAGCTTTCCACCTGAAAATCTACATCAAAATTAAAATCATAATGATTTTTATCTTGAAGCCGTCTTCCAAACTTATTATACATTGCTTCTTCACACAAATATGTTATGTGACCTATCATTCTTGCATTAGATAATCCTCTGTCGGGTTTTTTGTCTTTATCATAGTAATCACCGTTGTTCCAACTCGGATCGGAAATAATAGAGTTTCTGCCTACAGCGTTAAATGCAATTGCCTGCGGAGAAAGTCTTGATGTTGTTGCAATGAATATTGCTGACTTGACCATTTCCGGATATGAAATAACAAACTGAATAGCTTGCATTCCGCCCATCGAACCGCCTGCTACGCTATATAAAGACTTTACACACAAATAATCCAAAAGCTTTTTCTGAACCGCAACCGTATCTTCAATTGTAAATACGGGAAAAGTAATACCGTATGGCTTACCTGTTTCGGGATTAATACTTGAAGGTCCCGTAGTTCCGCTGCAGCCTCCCAATATATTTGTACAAATAACAAAATATTTATTTGTGTCAAAAGCCTTATCAGGACCTATTAAAGTATCCCACCAGCCCGGTTTTTTATCATTTTCAGACCTGTAACCTGCCGCATGTGCATCACCTGTCAATGCATGAATAACCAATATCGCATTATCACCGTTTTCGTTTAATTTACCGTATGTTTCATAAGCAACGGTAATCGGACCGAATTCAACTCCGCTCTCAAATTTAATCTTTTCTTTTATTTCGTAATACTTTAGAGAAACTATTCCGACACTGTTCTTATCTTCAAACATATAAATCTCACTATGTTCTTGATACTTTTATCGCATTATCAATGTCTTCAATTATATCATCAGCATTTTCCAAACCGATTGATGCTCTCATATAATCTTTTGTTATACCTGCTAATTTTAATTGTTCGTCTGAAAGTTGTCTGTGTGTTGTACCTGCAGGATAAGTTATGATAGAACGAACATCTCCTAAATTGGTTGCATGTATAAATAACTTTAATGCTTCTATAAACTTTCTGCCGTCACCGTCAACTCCAAACCCCATCAATGATGATGCACCATGAGTTAAATATTTTTTAGCTGATTCATAATCCGGACTGCTTTTTAAATAAGGATATATTACAAAATTAATATGCGGATGATTGCTCAAGTACTCAGCTACTTTCATTGTATTTTGACAATGTCTTTCCATTCTTACATGTAAAGTTTCTAAGCCCAATATTGTTAAATATGAATTAAAAGGACTTTGACAGCATCCCAAATCACGAATTAAATGAGTTCTTGATTTAACAATATATGCGGCATCTTTAAATTCTCTTGTATAAACAACTCCGTGATAACTTTCGTCAGGTGTTGTCAGCATATCAAATTTACCGCTTTGTTCCCAGTCAAATTTACCCGAGTCAACTATTACACCGCCCATACTGTTACCGTGCCCCGAAAGGTACTTTGTTGTTGAATGAACTACAATATCAGCACCGAAATCAAAAGGTTTACACAAATATGGTGTAGGTACGGTATTATCAACTATTAAAGGTATTGAGTATTTATGAGCTAACTTACTTAATCCTTCAATATCGGCAACCTTTATCCTAGGATTTCCTATAGATTCCGTGTATATACACTTAGTTTTCGGTGTTATAGCCTTTTCATAATCTTCTAAGTCATCAGAATTTATAAATTTAACATTTATACCGAATTGTTTGAAGGTTTTAGAAAAAAGATTGTACGTTCCGCCATATATCTTAGATGAAGTAACTACTTCATCGCCTGCCGATGTAATATTTAAAACTGCTATTAAAATTGCAGACATTCCCGACGAAGTAGCTAATGCGCCGACTCCGCCTTCTAAAGCAGCTATTCTCTTTTCCATTATGTCATTTGTGGGATTTGATAACCTTGTATAAATATCTCCGCCGATTTTTAAGTCAAATAAGTCAATGGCATATTGCACGGAATCAAAACTGTATGCAGTATTAGCATAAATCGGTGTAGATACGGTATGATTTTGTTTTTCCAAGTCAATAAAACCGCTTGTTGCTATTGTTTCAAATCTCATTATATGACCTCTTATTTCTTTTCATTTATTAAATTTGTAATAACTGCAGCAATTAAAAGAGTTACCGACCCTATAAAAAAGGCATATTCCCAGTGATAATTGCTTCCTGTGGGTATTACATAAGAACATTTATTTATAACCCAAGCCAATAAAGTACAAACTAAAACCTGAGGCCCTGCAATAAATATATTAAAAATACCCATTACCGAACCTTCCGAACCTTTTTTAATAAATTCGGATAACATTGCAAACGGCAATGATAATATACTTGCCCAGCCGATACCTGCTATCGCCATACATACAAGAACAAATCCTGGATTTGTTTTTATTCCCATACAGACAAAAGTTATTGCAAGCGTAATAAGTGCAAAGAAATGAACTCTCTTATTTCCGAATTTTGTTGATAATAAACCAATCGGAATGGAAACTAAAAAGCAAATTAAGTTTTGAATTGCAAAACATATTGATGAAAAATTAGTAGCTTTACTTATAAGCGCTGTATATGAATTTTTAACTTCTTCCGTTGCCATTGTCAAATCGGGAACACCATATATAGTATGAATAGCATATTGAGTAAAGAATATATTTAAACTCATAATACCAATCCATGTAAATAATTGAATAGTGCATATTTTACCGACTTCAGGCGAGGATTTAAAGAAATCGGTAATCTTTTGAACAAAAGATTCTTCTTTAACCGCTGAAGAATTATTAACCGTTTCGGATTGTACGACTTTATTATATTTGTGTTCCTTAATTGTCATACAAGTCCAAAGCATAGCCAATGAAAAAGCCAATGCCGCCATAACAAATTGAGCATTAATACTCATTTGATAATTAAAAACGTATCTTAAAAACGGTGCAGTACCTGCCGCAACAACAGAGCCTAAACCTATTGCAAAACTTAAGTAAGCATTTGCAAGAGAATGCTGCTGGGGAGGAACAAGATCAGGAACTAATGCTCTGTATGGACCTTGAGCAGCGTTAACGCAAGCATCAATAACCCATATCATAATTGCGGCAATAATTAAACCGCCGTATACAGGTAAAGGTAAATGTAAAAATTCCGCAATATTCTGAGCAATTAATGCGGAATTCGGAAATGCCCATAAAGCCAAACTCGCTAATATTGCGCCTGCAAATAAATATGGTCTTCTTCTTCCGAATATTGTATGCGTTTTATCACTAAGTTCACCAATAATAGGTTGAACTAACATACCCGTAACAGGGCCTGCAAGCCATATTAAACCGAACAGCAACGGAGAAGCACCAAGTTCTTCGGTAACAGGACCTGATAATATAATTCTCATTTGCCATGCAAATTGTAAACCAAAAAAACCGAGACAAAAATTTAATAATTGTACTGTTGAAAACGGTTTCAGTACATTTTCATTTTCCGTTGTTTCACTACTCATTTTATTCCTCTTTATTATCTGCTTGTATAATTCTTATTAATTCGGGGATAACTTCATATAAGTCACCCACAATTCCAATATCAGAATGCTGAAAAATAGGTGCATTCTTATCCTTATTTACTGCTATAATTTTACCACTGTTTTTAATTCCGGTTAAGTGTTGGTTTGCTCCGGAAATGCCTATAGCTATATAAAGCCTTGGTGCAACAGTTTTACCCGTTTGCCCTATTTGTTGCGATTTTGTTATAAATCCTTTTTCATAAGCTTCTCTTGAACCTGACAATGCGGCATTTAAGGTATCCGACAATTCTTTTACCAATTTATATCCCTTTTCACTCGCAGCTCCAAGCCCCATGGAGACAAGTATTTTTGAAGTTCCGACATCTGACGGGGAAGAATCTTTATATTTACTGCTTAACAACTCTACCTTATTTTCAATATTTGATAAATCTATATTTTCGTGTATTATAACGGCATTATTATTTTTTATTTCAAATCCAAAAACATTTTCCTGTACTGTTGCCATTTGAGGAAGTGTTCTACACATTATATCAGCAATTAACTGTCCTCCGAATGTAGGTCTTGTTGATATTAATTTGCCGTCTTGTGATATATCAAGTCCTGTGCAATCCGCAGTTAAACCAGTTTCGAGCTTTGTGGATGTGTATGATGCAATCTCTTTACCTTCTGTTGTAGCACCTAACAAAACTATTGAAGGTTCATATTTTTTTACTAATCTTGTAAATACTTCGGGATATAAGGAATTGTTATATAAAGATAATTTTTCGTCATCTGCAATTATTATTTCATCAGCACCGTAATTCCCGATAATTTTTGAAATACTTTCCCAATCCTGATTATATGAAATAATACAAGCAATAACTTTAGAATCCGCTAACTTTGTCTTTAACTGCATTGCTTTTGAAATAAGCTGCAGAGAAACAGGTCTTATATTATTATTTTTATTTAGTTCAACATAAACAAAAATATCATTAGTCATTATTTATCTTTGCCTCTTTAACGGTTTTCAATATTTCATTGTAACAATTTGATTTATCAAGTGTAAAATCCAAAAAATTACACATTCTGCCTTCTTTATTTTTAAAGACATTCTTAACCCAAGTCGGGGAACCTTTTATTCCTATTTTATCTTCACTTAATGCTAAATCAGTATGATTATAAACTTTAATATCATATAATTGAGCTTTTATATATCCGTTTATTTTCGGCAATCTCGGTGATACGGAATAATTATTAATACATAATGCACATGGTATCTTTATTTTGTATTCCCTTATCGCTTCATCCGTATCTGAAGTCAGATATAATTCATTATCAGATAACTTTGATATTTTGTTTACTTGAGTAATAAACGGTATATTTAATCTCACTGCACATGATGGTCCTGTTTGCGAAGTTTCTCCGTCAATTGCGCTTTGTCCGAACATAATTATGTCAAAATCACTTAATTTTTCTTTTATTAAAGCAGATAATATTCTTGAAGTTGCACAGGTATCAGAACCTGCGAATTTTGAATCCGTCAACAAAATCGCATCATCAACCCCCATTGACAGGGCTTCTCTTAAAACATTTTTAGCATTATCAGGTCCCATTGAAACAGCATAAATGTGAGCATTATAATTATCCTTAAAAAATAAGGCTGCCTCAATCGCTTGTTTATCAACAGGATTGAGAATACTCTCCATATTTTTCCTGTCTATATTGTTATTTTCCGTCCATTTTACATCATTAGTATCAGGCACCTGTTTTATGAAGACTACAATATTCAACATTATCTCCCAAATTACATATCTAACGCAATATCAAGTGTTTTAGCTTTTGCAACAATAGCACTTGACGATATAACGTCAACACCTGTAGCTGCAATATCATGAATATTTTCAAGCGTAACATTTCCGCTTGCTTCAATTATTGCTTTATCTCCAATAAGTTGTACGCATTGTTTCATTATGTCACAAGTCATGTTATCAAGCATTATAATATCTGCCTTAGCCGATAAGGCTTCTTTAACCTGCTCAAGTGTATCACATTCAACTTCAATTTTATGCGTATGTGATAAATGTTGTCTTATTTTGTTTACAGCATGTGTAATGGAACCATGAGTCAGCTGTATATGATTGTCTTTTAACATAACACAATCAGAAAGATTGAATCTGTGGAGTCTTGCTCCTCCCATAAATACCGAATATTTTTCAAACATTCTGAAATTAGGTGTGGTTTTTCTTGTGTCAGTTATTTTGGCTTTTAAGTTTCCTATTGCATCCTGATATTTTTTTGTTTCAGTTGCAATTCCGCTCATTCTTTGAATATAATTTAAGGCTGTTCTCTCTCCTGATAATATTGCTCTTGCACTCCCTTTTATAAATGCAATGTTATCACCTTTTTTAATAGCATCACCGTCTTTATAAAAATTATTAAACAATATATCATTTGAGAGAATTTTAAACACCTTTTCAGCAACATCTATACCGCAAAGTATACCATCTTGTCTCGTATTTAACATTGCGGAAATTTCAAAATCATCCTCCAAAAGATAATCCGTAGTAATGTCTCCGAAACCTATATCTTCTTTCAGCGCATTCTTAATGTGTTCTTCAACCATAAAATCGTTTAATAAATGTTGCATAATATTAACCTTTCAAACAATCACAAAGAGATTTTTCATTTGACAGTGCAATATCATCAGTTTGAGAATAATCTTCTCTGTAGTGAGCACCTCTTGATTCTTTTCTTTCAAATGCAAATTGAGTAATTAACTTTGCTACGGTAAGCATATTTCTTATTTCATAAGATTTTCTGTCATAACATTTATCCTTAAACGGGAAGTTATTTATAATTTCATTTAAACGATTCATTGCAAAAGAAAGATTTTTTTCATTCCTTACAATACCAACCTTTTCCCACATGAGGCTTTTTATTTCAGATATGATTTCATCTTCGTTAATATCAATATTTTTAGCTTCATCTTTATCATAAATATCTGTAAGATTTCGAATATTTGCATCAAACTTATATTCGGACGACAAATTAAGAGATTTTAAATAATTAACGAGTTCATATGCGGTAACGGCACATTCAAGAATCGAATTTGAAGCTAACCTGTTAGCACCGTGAAGTCCGGTACAAGATGCTTCACCTATTGCATATAAACCTTTTATTGAGGTAGTACCGTTTACTTTTGTTTTAATACCACCCATAAAGTAGTGAGCTGAAGGTGATACAGGTATATAATCTTTGGAAGGATTAATGTTATATTCTTTACAAGTTGCATAAATAGTCGGAAAACGTTTTTCAAATTTTGATTCAACTATGTGTGTTGCATCCAAAAAGACATTTTTTGCACCCGTATTTTTCATTTCATTATATATGGCACGTGTTACAATATCTCTTGGTGCAAGTTCAAGCCTATCATCATATTTTTGCATAAATTGTTTACCTGATAAATCAACTAACTTTGCACCTTCACCCCGAACAGCTTCGGATATTAAAAACATCGTCCCTTTATCGGAAAGAGCAAATGCCGTCGGATGGAACTGAACAAATTCCATATCTTTAACAACACCGCCTGCTCTGTATACGAGAGAGATTCCGTCACCTGTTGTAATATCGGGATTTGTCGTATATTTATATAATTGTCCGATGCCGCCTGTCGCAATTATGGTTGCAGGTGTTTCAACAAATTCATATTCATTTTTTACGTAATTATAAGCAATGAGTCCTCTGTTAATTTTGTTTGAATCTGTTAGTAGTTCAACGGCAAGAGTTTCTTCATATACATCCACATCATTTTGTGAAAGTAAATATTCAACTAATGCATTTTCAATGCAAAAACCCGTTGCATCACCGCCGGCATGTAAAATCCTGTTTACACTATGTGCCGCTTCTTTTGTAAACTTCAATTTATTATTTTCATCTCTGTCAAAGTCAACACCTAAGTTTTGAAGTTCTTTAACAACCTGAGCACTTCTTTTTGATATAAATTCCGCTACTGTTGAATCCGTTAATCCGGCACCTGCTTTTACGGTATCTTCTATGTGTAAAATTGTCGAATCAAGTTTATTTTCAGGCATAACACAAACCATACCGCCCTGTGCATACTTTGAGTTAGATTCAATTAGTTTTGATTTTGTTATTATTAATATTCCGTTTGGAAGATTAGCCTCTTTTTTGAGTTTTATTGCGGCATATAATCCTGCTATACCGCTACCGACAATTACTGCCGAATATTTTGAATGTTTCATTATTATATCCTATCGGTTTATTAATAACATTTTAGTTCAAAAATAAAAAAAGCTCTCAAAATAAGAGAGCTTTTTTATAAAAATTAAAAATAATTTATTTTAATAAAGTGCCTTTATGTACTTATTAACTTGTAAAGGACCGTATTTAATCGGTACGGCTTCTTTACCTTCAAATGTAACAGCACCCCATTTTCCGTTATGTTTAACTTTGAAATATCTGCCTGATGTTTC
Organism: Candidatus Gastranaerophilales bacterium; assembly: GCA_947625345.1. Taxonomy (GTDB): domain Bacteria; phylum Cyanobacteriota; class Vampirovibrionia; order Gastranaerophilales; family Gastranaerophilaceae; genus Avigastranaerophilus. The sequence continues at coordinate 959 of CANQNX010000036.1, read as the reverse complement.
TTCGATTTTATCATAAAGAGGTTCAATAATTTCACGCCCGTTTAAATCAGTAGCACCCCATTTATCATTGTCTTCAACTTTAAAATGATTGCTGCCCAATTTTTCAATATCTTCATATTTCGGTTTAATAATTGTTTTTCCGCTAATTGTTATCAATCCTTTTAAATCGTCTTCTTCAATAACAAAATATGAATTACCCAATTCATCTATATCTTCATATTGAGGTTGAATAATTACTTTTCCTGACTTGTTAACAACACCGTATTTTCTGTCTAATTCAACCTTAAACAAATCACGATTCATAACTTTAATTTCATCATAAGAAGGTGTAACAATTTGATTTCCTTCATTATCAATTAAGCCCCAATAACCGTTAATTTCAACTTTAATATATTTTGAGTCAAGACCTTCAATGTCATTATATATAGGAGGAATGTTTACTCTGCCGTTTTCACTGTAAAATCCCCATTTACCGTTAGATTTATATCCCGTAATGGTTTTATAATGGGTATAATAAGTATCTTCATATCCGGGTTTAAGACCTGAAATACCTGCATTAGGATTATTTATTGGTCCCGAACCGGCTGTTGATGATGTAGTTGTTGTATAAGCCAAAACAGGTGCTGCAAATAACAACATTAATAAAGCTATAATCAGATTTCTTTTCATTAAACCTCCTAATTACTTTTTCTTTTATTTTTGTAACCGTATAAAATATAAATTATAAGTCCTATTATAACCCATAGTAAAAAATAATATGTTGAAACTCCTCCAGATAATCCCTTGTAAATCATAAAACAGCTGCATAATAAAATTCCCAAAACCGGAAACAACGGACAGAAAGGAACTTTAAAAGGTCTATGTCTGTCAGGTTCCGTTTTTCTAAGAATTAGAACTTCTATACAAATTATTACAAATGAAGCAAATGTTCCGTAATTACATAATTCTGCAGATATATT
>CANQNX010000035.1 GCA_947625345.1 Candidatus Gastranaerophilales bacterium | reverse complement strand
AAAAAGCATTACGAAGTGCTTTTAAATTACTTAGGCTGGCAGGATGTCGGGCAAATTATAGCATCAGGAGTCTGGACGGAAGGTTCTGTGAATAATAAAGACTACCCAAAACAAGCCTATGAACTCGGAAAAAGTTTATAAGAATTCTTGTAACGTGTGCAAAACAGGGTATCTGTTGACGGCGAATTTACAATTAATTAAAATAATAATGCAAGGAGAAAATAAATGAAAAATATATTTTTGATAATTTTAGGCTTAATTATTATAAGTTCGGTAGCGGTATTTTCTATCAATTCTAAAACGCAGGCAAAGGAGGATACAAATATGGATAAAAAAGTATTGGTGGCTTATTTTAGTGCAACGGGAACAACAAAACAAGTTGCTCAAAATTTGGCAGAAGCAATAAATGCCGATATTTATGAAATTAAACCGAAAGTTCCTTATACAAATGCAGATTTGGACTGGATGGATAACAATTCAAGAAGCACCCTTGAAATGAAAGACCATAACTCACGCCCTGAAATAGTTAACGATAATTTTTCAACGGATAGTTACGACACAATATTTTTAGGTTTTCCTATATGGTGGTATATAGCTCCTACAGCTGTTAATACATTTTTGGAAGCTCACGACTTATCAAACAAAAAAATTATTCTTTTTGCAACATCAGGCGGAAGCGGATTCGGCAGAACGGTTGAAAAACTTAAGAAAAGTGTTGCAAACTCTACCGAAATTAAAGAAGGCAGGTTATTTAACAATCATCCGTCAAAAGAAGAACTTAAAAAATGGGCAGAAGGAGTTTTATAAAAAACTCCTTCATCTTAAAAAGTATTTTCATATTTGATTTAAAGTCAGTAATATGGCTTTTGTATCAATCAAAGTAAGTTTCTGTAATGGTTTATTAATATTTCTTAATATATTTTTTTTTAAAATTAAAGTCTATATAAATTATGTCGATATTTTTTTATATCATACAAGGAGTAATTTATGTCTTTAGGAATTAATAGTAATTTTGTAAATCCATTTCAGAAAATTAATGATTTAAACATAGCAAATGAAAAAGAGCAAAATTCAAACAATGATTTGATACAAATGCAGTTGGATATTGAAGATGACTCATTTGAAAATAGTTCTGCGAATATGTTTAATGATGCAAATGTATTAAATGCGGATAAGGAAGTTCAAAATAAGCCATTAAGAGCGCTTGATATATATAGTTTACTGTCGCATGCAAATATAAGTACAGAAAATATAACTTTAAATGAAAATAAAATGAATCCTTATTTTATGGCGGATATGAAAAAGCTTCAATATGCGGAAGAAAATGGAATTGACATAAAAGATGTTATAGTTCCTAAATTTGATACTAAAGAAAAAGCTATATCTGAAACTAAGCCCGGTGATGTCTTTAAGCTGAAAGATTCAAACTTTATCAGCATTAAATTGGCAGATGGCAGTGTAAAAGATTTAAAATTATCAGAAGATAAATATATGGAATTGTTTCCTCCGGGACAGAAATTTGCTACAAAACAAGGTTATTTAAACGATTGTTTTTTGGTTTCATCTGTTGATGCAATGATGAAATCACCGAATGGTTTTGCACAAATTTTAAGCTGTTTTGAAGAATTTGAAAACGGAGATGTCGCTGTTAAGTTTCCTAACGGAAAATCATCTTATATGCTGAAAAACGGTGCTAATATTGAAGATGATATAAAAGCTGCAACAGATATGTCATTTTTTGGTAAAACTTATGAAGTTAAGGATGACAAAGAATATTCTTTAAAAGGATGTACCGGATTAAAAATGATTGAACATCTTTACGGAGTTGAAGTTCATCAGAAGGATGTTAATAATATGTTTCTTGATTCCGATTTGATGACTGAATTAAATAAATCATCAGATGAAAGAGATGATGCAAAATTAGCAGAACTTCATTTTAAATATGAACAAGCTTTAACTAACGAAGCTGATATTACTTCTGCAATAGCCAGCGGCGGAGATTCATTTACTTTTGTAAGCTGCTTTGAAAATGTTGATATATCAAGCGGAAATATTACAAATGAAAAAATTCTTGATGCTTTAACCAATAAAGATAATATAGGAAAAGTATGTATTACTGCAGATCATCTTGGCGTATTAAGTCCGGACTATAAAAATGAACATAATTTAATTGCAAGTCACGGTTATATTATCACTCCGTTTGAAAGTGATGACGGTTCAATACAATATCAGGTTTATAATCCGCATAATACTGCAATTGTTGAAATACTTAATTATGAAGATGTAACAGGATTCTTTAACGATTTTACCTGTGTAAAATATCCATAATGTGATATTCTAATCGATGGAAATAATTTCGTACTCTCTGCTGCCCAAACCCAATTCAGCGGCTGCTTCAACTGTTCTTATTCCATGGCGTGAATTCATTCTTTCAATTAAATCAGCCTTACCTTTATCCGGTGAGTTTATAACTGCATCATAACAAGCTTGATCGATTGCAACAGGATCTTTTGATGCGAAAATACCAATGTCTGCCATTTTCGGTTCTTCCGGGTGTGAATCGCAATCGCAATCTACGGAAAGACGGTTTGCTATATTAATGTATAGCATATTTTCTTCTCCCATAAAGCTTATTACTGATTCGCAAGCATCAGCCATAGATTCCAAAAAATAATCCTGAGGGGGAAGATTATCGAATAACTCGGATGCTTTAGTTGTTTTTCCTGCCGTATGTATGTTTGTTTTTCCTTGTGTTGAGGCTATACCTATGCTTATATTCTTTAATGCTCCGCCAAAACCTGCCATCATATGACCTTTAAAGTGGGATAATACCAAGAAAGAGCCGTAATTTTCAATATGTTTACCTACTATATTTTTCTTTAAATGAAATCCGTTTTTTACGGCTAAGTCTTTATCTTCAAATTCATCCATTATATCGCAAGGTGCTATTGCTTTAAATCCATGATCTTCCATAACTTTCCAATGTTCTTTCGGATCCATTCTCTTACCTTCATATGCAGTGCAGCATTCAACGACAGTTCCGTTTACCAAATTAACCAAATCTTTTATTAATGCGGGCTGCAGAAAATTATGACCGCCCGGTTCTCCCGTGGATAGTTTTACCCCTACTTTATCTTTTAACTTATGATTCAATTTGTTATATATTTTTATAAGGCTTTCGGGTGTTATTTCTTTTGTAAAATATACAGTTGATTTTGTCATAATTTTTCTCCTAAACTTTTGTTTGTTTATTTATCATACAAATTGGCAGCTACTGTTTGTCAATGTTTTTTAACTTATTTTATTTAATATTATTTAATATTTTTAATAATTTAGCAATTTATATGATTTTCTTTTTTTATAATTTATGATTAAATTGGAGTTTTTAATGTCAATATCTTTTAAAAGAGCTATAAAAATTGAAGGTGAAATTAACTATCCTATTGCAAAAAAAATAGCTAATTGTGCAAATATGGGCACCAAGTATTATAATCCTTTATATTCCTCAAAAGATAGTGAACTCCCTTTTATTGGCAAATTTATTAACAGAGTTTTGGGTGATACACAAAGTGAACCTGTCAGAATATATAAATCACTTCAGGGTGATTACATTATGTTAAGCGGTAAAGAAGCAAAAGAGGTAAATCTTCTGGAAGCTTCTATTAATAAAAAAGATTTATATAAAAATAAAAGTCTTCTTGATAAATCATCTCCAGTTGTTAAGCTTGATAATAAAGTTTTAGACATGTTAGAAAACGGAGAAAACGGTAAAAATTATTCTGCATTATGTATTGAAAGAGAGCAGATACCAAGAGGAAAAAATACAATATCCAAAATAGATTATGTTTCAATGAATGAAACTGATATCCAATCTGAAACGTTCTATTATAACAAATAATTAAATAAAAATTTATTTAATCATAATTATCGGAAGATTTTTTTCGTAAATATAATCTAAGTATATCTTTGGTATTTTATCAATACTCACCTTAGATATGAATCCGTCTATTTTAGGCATAAATACGGTTATTTCGTTTGGATTTCCATAGTATGCCAAGTTGTTGTTAGCTTTTGTTATTACATCTTTTATATCTTTGCCTGATATATTTTTATTACCGGCCTTATAAAATTTATCATCTTTTATTTGAGTTATATATTTATAATTTGATAGTTTCATAAATAAGTCTTTATATTCTTCATCACTTAAATTAAAACTTTTTTTAAATTCATAGGGTATTGGAAATCTGTCAGAATTTTTGTTTATGTCAATTAAGAAATTCTTTTCATTTTTTAATATTCCGCTTGCTAAGTTTTGATAATCAACCATTCCTATATTTGCGTTTTCTGCATCCAAAGAAAATCCTATAGTTCTTTTTCCATAAGTTTTTGTGTATCGGGGAGTAATTAATGTTGCGCTTAAATAGCCTTCATTTTCATCTTTTACTATGTCATTTGTAGTTTGCAGCTGCATACTTTCATTATGAGGATTATAATCTATCATATGCGCAATAAATCTTAAATCATTATATTTAGTTCCTTTCGGAAATCCTTTTTCGGATAAATCTTCGTCTTCTTTTATTTTATTTAGGTATAAAACTTTGAATTCCTTATTATCAAACACGACCGTGTCAAGTTTGTTTGGGTTAATTATTTTGGAAGTAAAAATTAATTGACCTGATTCGTTTATATTGTCTAATGCTTTTATTATGGGTTCCATATTTTCTTTTGAAAGACTTTTAATGTATTTAGTATAAATACTATCTGATACATTATATAAATCGGCTGATGCCATTATTTGTCCCATTAAAAAGTCATTATTCCTTCTTAATGCTCCGGCTGTTTCTTCTACATGTATTTGACCGGTATTGTATAATTCATTCCAATGGTGATTTTTTACAAATTCATAAACTCTTGTTTTAAAAGATTTTGGTAATCTGTACCTTTTTATTATATCTTTTGCATAAAGTGCTGATTTGTATTGATGAGATTTATCTATTTCTCCTTCAGATTTTGCCATATCGTGAAAAAGAATTGAAATTTTTAAACATAATTTATCTATATCTTCTAATTGTTCGTACCTTTTATCATTCATACAGGTTTGTAATACTTTTAATGTGTGAATATCGACGCTATAGTTATGATTTATGTGTTGTGATTTGCCGATTATATTTATAAATTCGGGCATGCCCTTAATTAAAGAGTTAAGACATTCATCAGCTTTTTTGTTACCTGTAATAACTTCGTTGTTTTTTATAAAATTTTCGGATATTCTGTATACTTCTTTTTCTATGGGATTATTAAGATTAAGCTTCGACAAATCTATTATTCCGTTATAGCCATAAAATTTTGATTTGCCTAACGGGGTTATATCAAGTTTGTCAAATATTGTTTCTATAGTTTCATTATCAACTCCGCTTAATATGTTTGATAAATCTTTTAAGTATTCTTTTCTACTGTATTTTAAGGGTAATCCTTCTTTGCCGTATTGTTTAAAATCAAATGTTTTTAGTGTGGTTTCAATTTCGGAATTATTATTTGTAAGGAATCCTGTAAATAAAGATTTTGCATCTTCTTCACTAATTTCTGTCGGTTGAATTGCATTAAATAATGACTTTTGCAATTGCGCTATTGTTTGTTTTATTCTTAACTTTTCTCTTTCTTCTTTACTAAAAGTTATTTCATTTTTATCTATTTCTCCTTGAAAACGCAAAAGTGAGCTTAAAAGATAATATTTATCCTGTAAAGACAATTTATTTATTTTTTTTGGTTTAAAACCGATTAAGTAATTTTGAAAATACTCTTTCGCTGTAATTATTTTGTTATTAGGATCCTCTAAATTTTTTATTTTTCTTAAAAGTTGTTTATTTTCTTGAAATTCTTTTGAATGAACAACGCTTTTGAGCTTGTTATTGTAATATAATGTTCCGACTATATATTCCGATAAATTAGTCATTGCTTCTATTAAGTCTTTTGATTCGCTTCCTTCTATTACGGAGCCGTCTAACATTGATATTGATTCAATCGGAACTTCGCTCTCAAGTAGCTTTTTGATTTTTTCTATGCCTGAGTCTGACATGATTGAAAGGGAGTAAATATATGGTTCTTCTATTCCAATTTCTCTTAATTTTTTTACATTATTGGCTTTATCTATTATATCCCTGCAATAATTTCCTAAAGAACTTTTAAATGCAACATTATTAATGGATTGAACCGGTTTATTATTTGTGATGCATCTGTTTGAACAGATATTTTGGGTCTTTACATTATATTGATTATTAATTATTGTCGGAGTTGTAAAATTTATTTTCATCTTATAATTTTTCCTATTGCAAAAAAGTATTGTAAAAAAAAATTTTGTTATTTTGATGAAATTTAATAAGTGGCAATTTATTTTTTTTTGAAGTTTTGAATATTTCAGGAGCTTATATGTACGTTAGTGAAATCGGTATAAAAAATACATATTATAAAAAGTTACCTTCATTCGGTAAAAAATGTGAATCTGATATTAATGAATTCATTAAAAATGGAGCCACTCTTAATTTTGATACCGCAAAAAATCCTGACGGCTCGCCATTTGACGGGATAGTGTTAAATTCCTCCGATATGGCCGATATTTCTTCACAATATATAAACGGTATTAAATCCGAAGTTAAGTTAATTATAAAAAATCCTGATGATAAAACTTCTTATAAACCTGCTTCAATATTAACAAAAGTCAATTCTGAGGAAAATTTAGACGGTTCAAAGACAATAAGTTATTCAAGCGGTATCGGTGAAATTATTTATAAGGAAAATTATTCAGCTAACGGAAAATTAAACTCATCGGATGTTATAAAGTATAAAAAGAAGTTGGTTGATGTATCATATAATCCTGATATCTATAGTAATAATATATATGTTCCGACAGATACGGCATTAAACAAAGTTCATATGGAATTTTATTCCGACGGTCATACATTAAAACAAGCGGAAATTGATTCTCAAACCCCCGTATACGGTTGTTTTAATTATAAAAAAACACAATATACTCCAAAAGGTGTTATAAAAAAACAGGTTATTAAAAATAAATCTACTCTTTATAAAGATTATGTCACGGAAAGTGAAGTGTCAAAATTTGATGAAAACGGTAATTTGGTTTTATCCGAAGGAATAAATCGCAGATATTATGCAAATAGGACATCTGAAGAACCCTATGCTATTTCAAAAAGAATTACGTCAAAATTAAATGATTACGGTAGAGTTATAACAACAGAGTATGATTATAGTGTATTAAATCCGAAAGGGAGTGATATGCAGTTAAAATTATCCGCCTTTAAACTGCACCCTTCAACAATCAGACAAAATAAAAACGGTAAAGAAATATATTATGACGGAAAAACTAAAAAAGCTTTTGCGGCCATAGAATTTTCTCCTTTTGGCGGAATAAGTAAAATATTAAATTATGATGATGCTACATATACGGTATTTTTCCATAAACATGATTATTCACTTTCAAAGCAATATAATAAAGAAGGGAAGCTTATTTCAAAAGCTGCTTTCACCCTGAATAAATATAACTATCAATTAATGAACAGAGAATATTACAATCCTGATACAGGTAAATTGACAAAAACAGAAACATATGACGATTCAAAATTGTCATTATCTTCTTTATATTCCGAGAATGAGAAACTATACAGAAGAGAAAAATATTCTCCTGAAGGTAAATTATCCGCATACGCAGAATTTTTTGAAGGTAAAATAGTATCTCAAACAATAATAAATAGTGACGGTTCAAAGAGAATGGTAAAATATCTTGAGAATAATGTTCAAACAGAAGAGTGCCGAGACAAAACGGGTAAATTACAATCATTCACAAAATACTTAAATAAATTGGCAACGGAAAGAGTTATATACAATGATTCCGGTGAGGTCATAAAAACCGTAACATATAAAAACGGTATTCCCGTTTATGAAGAAAACAGAGGGAAACGAATTAAATTGGAGGATGTTAATTTTTCATAAAAAAGAGGCTCTTTAGAGCCTCTTTTAAATCTTATTTAACCGTAAATGTTGCAGAAACGGTTGACACTACTTTCTTTTCTATTGTTGAAGTGTCATTTATTCCGTAATCATCTACTGCCGTTGAATCGACGGGTACTATTTGAAAAACTCCCAATTTCGCACTTGTCATAACGCCAATATGACCGTTTGTACCTTTGACTAAGCTTTTAGCTCTTTCTTTTGCGTTTTTTGCGGCTTCTTGTGCTGTTTTTATTTTTATTTCATCAAGATTTGATACGAAATACTGAACATCTTGCGAAGTTAATGTAACGTCCTGATTGATTAAAGCATTAACCTTCTTTGAAATAGCCGATAATTTTTCAATATCTTTTGATTTTACCGTTGCTGTTTGTTCAACATAGTATGATTCAACATCGTTTGAATAATTGTAACTGCCGGGAAGTCTTGCATAGTTTGGTCTGCTTGAAACACTTGAGAATATAATATCTTCCTCGTTAATACCGTTGTTTTTAAAAAATTCTTTAACTTTAATACAGTCACCTTCAAGCTGAGTATAGCCTTCTTTAAGAGTGGGTTTTTGTGCGCTGTAATTTACGCTCCAGGATGCAAAATCCGATGTTACGTTTTGACTTGCCGAGCCTGTTACTCTTATTGTTTGGTTTTGCAGTTTTTGATATTGTACTATTGACTTTGAAAGTATATATGTTGAAAATACGCTTCCCAATGCAATAAATATACCTAACAGTACAATCTGATAATCTTTAATTTGCATATTCAACTCCTTTTTTTATTATTTTATCTTTTTTAGTGAAGAAATGAAATTATTATGTTCGACATCGCCGTCAACTTTCGTAACAAATATTTGACAATCTTTTTCATCGGCATCAATCGGCGGTAATTGTTCAAGCTCTGCTGCGTAATAATGCTCATCATTACGTGATTTTAAAGGTATTCTGTTTGCCAAACTGTTTAAAGAAATATTTCTTAAAAATCCCCCTATACCTTTGTGTCTGTTGCTGAATTTAGTATAGATTCTTAATATTGCGTCACTGTTTTCAAGATTATATTTTCCTATGATAAATGCACTTAGTGATGGTGAATATGATTTAATTTTCATTAATTCTATGACATTATTTTTTAAGATTAAATCCCCTGTTATTTTATCAAAATTACCCTCGGGAATATTTATTATATCCGATATTATTGAAGGACTTAACATTGTTATCGGATTCCTGAATACTGATGCAAAATTCAAAATATATTGTATTAAACCTATTTTTTGTATTGTGCCGTTTGCGACCATAAATTGTATTCTTCCGTTTAATTTAAGTGATTCATCAGTGTTTAATTCGATTAAACCGCTTGCTTTTCCGTCAATTTCTCTTTTTAAGTTTAATATTCCGCCAAAAATTGTGTCCGAATCCACCTCTTTTATGCCTAATCTTAAATAGTATTTATGGTTAATTAAATCACATTTAACTCTTGCATTTGTGAATCCCTGAGCTATATCAAACAGATTTGTGGTCATATAGAAGATTCCGTTTTTATTTAACGTCATGTCAGCTGCAATATTTGAAAATGTGATTTCATTATAATTCCCTTTTAATATTTTCACCGTTGCTTTTTCCACAATTACGTTTGTTATGTCAAAAGCCATATTTGTGTCTTGAGAATTTTCTATATCCTCATTATTAAAGTCGGCGCTTTGAACGGGGCTGTTAAAAGCCTTCAGAATTCTGTCAACATCAATATTATCTATAGTTAAAGAAGTATTTTTTATTATTACGGGGAATAAAATTTTATTTAAAATATTCCCGTTAAAAATCCAGCCGCATCTTCTGTATTTACCTTCGGCATCTATTTTTATTAATTCGTCTTGAGTTTTAATACTTCCTTTTTTTAAAAACATTCTTTGTGTCGGAATTAATACTTTCTCCGCTTCAAGGTCTCCCTTTAATATGGGGTAATCTCCCGTGTTTATATATTCCATATCTCCGTAAAAATTCCCGTGTCGAAACATTTTTTGTCCGATTAAAACATTTAAAAATTCACTCGGGAGCGGATTCGGTATCTTAAATCCCAAATTAAGGATATTCCCGTTTTCTATATTAACATTACCATTCAGAGTTAATATGGGTTTAACCCCTTGTGTTTGTTTGTTCAATTCTTTTGCTATAAAATATTTTATCGTTTCTATATTTAATATATTTCCGTTTAAATGCATTATTGCACTTACGGCTCTGTCATATTTTATCGGGCTTAGAGATGCCCCCTCTACTAAAATATCATCCCCTTTTGATATTTTACCCATCATTGTTATGTCAATTTTATTATTTTCACAATCTATTATTGTTTTTGATTGACTTTTGCCTGTTAATGTTAAGTTAACACCTGCAGCTTTTGACAGATATTTTGAGGTAAAATCGTTTGTTAATAATGCTCTTAAAATAATGTTTGTTTTCATTGTTTTAAGGTAGTCTTTGACGCTTCCTTCAAGAGTCATTGTATTCGATTTTTTATTTGCATAATATCCTTTAAAATCGCTTAAAATTATATCTTTTCCTTTAAGAGTTATATTCCCTTCTTCGACATAAAAAGGCATATTATTAAGCGGTATTAATTCTCCCGATAATTTGTTTAATTTTATTACTCCGTTAATATCCGATTTTGTTGTTTTAATATTAAAATCAAAATTTCCTTTTAATTTTCTTATCGGGGCGAGTGATTCTTTTATATTATTCTCAATAATATTAGTTTCTAATAATTTGATAATATCATTTATAAAAAATTTTTTTGCATATATTTCTATACTGTAGTCTTTTTTATCCGCTTGTGCGTTAAAAAAGACTTTTGATTTGCTTAAAGTAAGCGGACAATTATTTACATATATGTGTTTATTCTTTATAACAACTTTATTATCGTCTTTTATCCCTATTTTTAAGTTTTTATTATCTTTTAAAATATTCCCGTTTAAATTGAAATGAACATATCTTTCAATTTTTTCTCTGTTATCAATGCTTAGATTATCTGCACTCAGTTCAATTTGTGTGGTTTTATCGGGATTATATTTAATTAAACTGTTATTCAAATAAAGAACCGAGTCAAATAAATCAATCGTCCAGTCAAAATTTGTTTTTTCTTCCTTCTTTTCTTCGCTTTTAAATCCCTCAAGCAATTTATTAACATCAATATATATGTTATCAGCACCGATAGTATTAACAGTTATAATTTTATTAAATATCTCATTAAATGAAAAAGATGTATTTAATTTTGATATTTCTGCTATTTTTTCATTTCCTTTATTTATTTTAATTAAATCAACGCTGAAATCCAATTTCGGTTTAAAATAAGTTCTTAATACGGGTTTTTGTACATCAATGTCAAAATTTGTGTATTCCTTAATTATTTTTTCCGCTTTATTTATAACTTTTTCATTGGAAATCAAATAAGGCAGACCTTTAATATAAAATCCCGTTAGAATTATTGTTGCGAACAATAATATAAGTATTAGGTAAATAAATAATTTTACTGCTGATTTTATGCTCATATCACCATGATATAATAAATAGTATGAAAAAGTTATTTATTTTTATTTTTCTTATATTAATTTTAAATCAGAGCAGTGCATTTGCCGAGCTTTCCATTTACGGTGAAAATAATAAATTCGGATTGACTGATAAAGAGTGCGGACGAATTATTGACCCTATATATAATAAAATTATAAGACTCGGGACTAAAGCATTTATTGTTCAAAAAAGAAGTAAATTCGGTATTATAAATGAAAAAGGAGAAATAATTGTTCCGGTAAAATACAGGCATGCTGAAAGAGTTTTGGGTAAATATGCGAAATTGGGTAATTATGGTGACTACGGATTATATGACGAAAACGGATATCCTGTAATTCCTCCGAAATATGATTCAATTGACTTATTATTCGGCGGAATGTTTTTAACTTATAAAAATTATTATTATGGTGTAATTGATTCAAAAGGGAAAATATTATTAGATAATATTTTTGATGATATATATATGCCCAAGTCGAATATTATGCGCTTATCCTATAAGGGGCAGTGGTATGAAATAGAACAAGTAACATCCTCCACCTTATCTCTTCCGGAGGATGTTAAAAATATAGAAGCTAATCCCGATTATAAAGTTACGAGTCTCGTATTAAATACCGGAGTTGTTTCAGGTTATTCCGTTCTGACATTTACGGATTATCTTATTAAATTAATATCTTCCATCTCTCCTGCGCATGAAGATACCATTGACCAGTTAATGTTATCTCAAGGTGCAGATACGGTTAATATACTGATTAAATTTACTTGGCTGCCGAAATATCCTTATACATATGTCAGAAATTATTATAAATACGTCAGGAATCCAAATAACGGACCATTGAGCGGAATAAGAAAAAAATTAATAAAGAAAATAAAAAGAGTTAATAATTAAATATTATTTTAAGAATTATTAAAGTATGTTTTTATACATCAAAATACATAAAAGAATGTATATTCTTCCTAACTGTTAATTTGATTAATTTTGCAATAAATATACAACTTTGTGTTTAAATTGTAATCAAAAAAGTTATAAAAGTCAAAATAATTTGAAAAAGTATGCTATACTATTTTCAGTATTAAATTTTTGTTTATTGGTATTAAGTAAAATTTTAAGTAATATACACCATTATATGTAAAATGGTGTATAAAGGAGATGACATGAAGAAGAGAAAAATTTTGTTGGCATTACTGTTGAGTGCTGCTTTTTCTACGCAAGCTGTAATGGCTCAAGTTAATCATGATAATGAAAATGTAAGTGGCCAATTTACGGATAGCAGTAACGGTGGTGTCGCAGGTGTATTCCTTACACCCGAAAATGAAGATGTATCTGTTAAAAACAGTACATATTCTAATAACGGTGCATATTATGACGGTGGTGCTATCGGTCATAATGGTAAAGGAATGATGACTGTTGAAGGCAGTACCTTCAGTGGAAATACCGCTCAGTACACAACACAAGGTGGAAGTACTGTATCCGACGATAAAAATAATCCTGTCGGCGGCGGTGCTTTATCTTTAGGTGCATCATCAAAAACAGATGTAAAAAATTCAAAATTTACAGGTAATAAATCAGGTACAGATGGTGGTGCCATTTCGACAAGACATAATAGAAATGGTATTGATAACTCAGGTGCACAGTTAAGTGTTTCAGGTTCAACATTTGAAAGCAATGAAGCAAAAGGCAACGGCGGTGCGATATATAACGCATTTATAAAAGATGCTGACGGAAATGAAAGCGCTAAATTCGAAGGCAACATTTTTAAGGGCAACAAAGCAGGCGCAAGCGGCGGCGCTTTCTATAACGAAAGTAAAGCAAAAGCTACTGTTAGCGGTACTTTCTCCGATAACTCGGCAGAAAGAGGCGGCGCTGTTTTCAATGCCAGTGGTGCAACAGCAACTGTCGGCGGAACTTTTGAAAACAACTCGGCAAAATATTCAGGTAGTGCCGTACATAATAACGGAGATTTAACCGTACAAGACGGTTCAATCTTCAGAAATAACTCAGCTTGGTGGACACCGGATAGAGAAGGTGAAGATTATCCTTCAGCACCTACGGCAAGCGAAATGGGTACAATATATTCAGAAGGTACATCAGGTACCGCTGCTAATGTTACAATCGGTGACAACGTAACATTTGAAAATAACAAGGCTGGTGCCGGTGCAGGCTTATATTTATACGGTAATAACAAAGCTTCAATAGGTGCTAACGTTACATTCAAAGGTAATAAATCATATGCAGATAAGGACGGTAATGGCGGCTCAGGCGGTGCAATTTCTATTGTTTCCGGTAAAGAAAACGGACAAGCTGAATTAAGCATAGGTGCTAATGCAACTTTTGACGGTAATGAAGGTACATGGGGCGGTGCAATAACTGTAGGTAAACAAGAAGGTGCGACTGGAGATTCAACCTTAAACATAGGTGCAAACGCAACATTCAGAAACAATAAAGCAACAAGCGAAAAATACGGTTATGGTGGCGCAATAGAAAACGGAGGCAATACAAATATTGGAGAAGGTGCTGTATTTGAAGGAAATTCAGCTGAAATATCAGGCGGTGCTATTGCTAATGCCGGCACGTTAGGTGAAATAAAAAATGCTTTGTTCAACAGCAACAGTGCTAAAAAATTCGGTGGTGCAATATATAATTCAGCAAATGAACTTGACCTTACTAACAGTGATTTTATAAGCAACTCTTCACAAAGAGGCGGTGCAGTATACGCAGGCGCAGGTACAACAACACAGATTGAAGGTGGTACATATAGCGGTAACTCCGTAACAGGCTCAAAAGATGAAAACGGCAACCCTATCTATGGTCAAGGCGGTGCGATATTTACTGATAGAGACAGTCATACATTATCTGTTGAAGATGCTGTTTTTGACGGCAATACAGCACAAAATGAGGGCGGTGCTATCTGGTCAGGCAATCAAACTAGTATTGACGGCTCTATATTTAAAAATAATAAAACAACAGGAACTGAATTTGGTAAGGGCACAGATGGGAAACCTGATTATAAGAAAGATGCTGAAGGCGGAGGCGCTATATTCGTCGGAAGCAACTCAGATGTAACTATCGGCACTTCACAATTCGTCGGCAATTCATCTGCAACGGTGGGCGGTGCTATCGCAACATGTTCTAATGCCGACCCGAGCGGTGAATCTTCACAACTGACTGTTAAAGAAAGTACTTTCAGCGGAAACAGTGCTGCTAAAAACGGTGGTGCTATTGCATCTTACGTTGATACCGAAATAAAAGATTCAAGCTTTACAAATAACAGCGCAGGCGAAAAAGGCGGTGCTGTTTGGGCTAACGGTAATGTAAGCGTAACTGCTGAAAGTTCTGATGTCATATTTAGCGGAAACTCCGCAGCAGACGGCGGTGACATCTTCATGGATAATCTTAAAGTCGAAGGTAACGAAAGTGCCGGATCTACAACCGGTACCTTAACATTTGAGTCAGCTAAAGACAGAAATATTACAATTGCTGACGGTATCTCAGGTGCCCTCAACGAAGGAGAAAAAGGATTTACTGTTAATAAAAAAGGTGAAGGTACTTTAACCTTTAACGGTGAAATTAAAAACGCTGAAATGAAAGTAGAATCAGGTACACTTCATTTAGCAGAAGGTAACTCGATTGTTAATTCAACAATTACAATGAATAGCGGAACAACCCTTGATACCACAGATAACTCATTCACATCATATGGTGAGGATAAGATTAAATTTAATGGAACTGGAGAAGGAGAAAAGGAATTAACTTTAAAAGCTGATATTTCTTCCGCTACAGGTCAATCCGATTCTTTCTCGGGCTTAGGTGATGATACAAAAGTAACACTTGCAGACTTCAACCCCGTAGGTGATACTCTTGTAAGTTCAGGTTCTATTACAATTGATCAACTTAAAGAAGCTTTGGGCTTAGGTGAAGGTACAACATTAACCTTAGGTGATGAAGCAAAAAAAGAACATACATTTTTAAGCCCGTTAAGATATTTATCTGCTAAAGCTGATGACAACGGTATTTCATACAATCCGACTGGTAACAGATATCAAGATTTCAACCCTGCTGTTATGGCAGCACCCGTTGCAGCTCAATTGGGAGGTTATTTAACTCAATTAAATTCATATGATGAAGCTTTCAGAAATATGGATATGTACAT
>CANQNX010000034.1 GCA_947625345.1 Candidatus Gastranaerophilales bacterium | reverse complement strand
ATTATGACTATAATTCAAACATATTTAATGTAAAATTATATATAAGTCCCTTAAAAAGATTGATGATTTTATTTTATTTAGTTGTAAAATAATTTGTGATATTTAAAGGAGATTGAATTATGAACGAAAAGTTAGAAAAAGCCATTAATGATCAAATTAACGCAGAATTATATTCCGAATACTTTTATATGGCTATGTATGCATACTTTGACAGAATGAATCTTCAAGGTTTCAAAAATTGGATGAATGTACAAATGCAAGAAGAACATGCTCATGCTATGGGAATGTTTAATTATATCCATGAAAGAGGTGGTAAGGTTATTCTTGATAAAATCGAACAACCAAAATCAGATTGGTCAAATCCTGTTGAAGTATTTGAAGACGTTCTTAAACATGAAAAATATGTTACTTCAAGAATCAACGATTTATTAGACATTGCGGAAGAAGTTAACGACAGAGCAGCAGTATCTTTCTTGGATTGGTACTTAAAAGAACAAGTTGAAGAAGAATCAAATGTTTCAAATGTTCTTAAAACTTTAAGAATGGTTTGTGACGATAAACATTGTTTATATATGATGGATAAAGATTTAGCTTCAAGAACTTTTAATCCTCCAGTCATAGGTTAATTTATTACACAAAAAAAACGAAGACATATAGTCTTCGTTTTTTATAATTGGAAAAACATCCTTTTTGTTTTAAAATTTTTATTATGAAATCTTTTTTTAACTTCACAATTTTGGATAAATTTATTTTGAAACAAATATTTGAGGTATTTGTTTTAGGCGTTATAGTTTTTACTTCTATAATATTCGCCTCCGATACATTTATTTCCCTCATAAAACAAATTTCAACATACGGAATGTCAGTTAACATAGCATTTATGATTATTCTTTTAAATTTACCCGCAGTAATTGTTATGACAATTCCCATGAGCGTACTTTTTTCAACTGTTATGACAATTAATAAAATGTGCCTACAATCTGAAATCACAATTATGAAAGCATGCGGAATAAGCATTAAAAGAATATCAAAACCGATATTCTTATTCGCAGTTGTTATGGCTATATTCACTTTTATTATGAACGAAACAATAGTCCCGATAACTACATCTCAGTCAAAAACATTAGCTTTATATGCGCTTGTACAAAGAAATATACCGGAAGGCAAAAGAAATTTTACAATTAAAGAATTAAAAGAAGGAAACAATTTAAAACGTTTATTTTATGTGGAAAAATGCGAAGATAAACAATTTTCCAACGTTTCTATCGTAGATTTATCAGAAAAAGATAAAGTACAAATTCTTCAGGCAAAAACCGGAACATCCGTAATTGAAGGCTGGCAGTTTGATAATGCCTCGGTTTATACAATATCAAAAGAAGGTAAAACCCTTAATACTTCTTGGATTGAAAAATCAATATTGGACTTTGGAAGCGATATTCAAGCCCAATTAGATAAAAAAAATGACGGCTCTGATTATAACATAATTCAATTAATTCCATATCTTAATAATAAAAAAGATATATCAAATGAAATTCTATCTAAATATCAGGTAAGATTTTGGGAAAAAATTGCACTTCCGATAACAACAATAGCATTTGTCCTTTTAGGTATTCCATTGGCAATAACACCCCCTCGAGTCAGACATAACAGAGGATTTCTGTTTAGTATAGGTATTATATTTTGCTATTACATAATAAGAGCTTTCTCTATGTCACTCGGATATAATCAGTCAATAAACGCTTTTTGGGCAGCTAACTTACCTAATTTTGTTCTCATTACGCTTGGTTATTATATGTTTAAAAGGAAATCTTCAAAAGTTTAGATGCATTTATTACATTTGTTAAGATATGTAAACTCAAATTTAAATAATTTTTTATATAAACCTTATATACTTTTTATTTAATTAATAAATACTCAAAATATAAATTTTAAATACATTTTGAGGACAAAATTAGTGCATAACCCTTTATTTGAAAGCATTTTAGACAAATCTCCTCTTTAAAAAGTAATTATCATAACGAAAACGCAATTCTTAAAGTTAAAAATTTTTTATTTAAGTGTAGGTTAGTTTAAATCAAAAGGTAGGTAAGATTATGGGTTACGCGTTATTTGCAAATCGTAAGATTTATTGCACAAATCTTGTTTTTAGATTGCAATCTGAATTAGACAATATTTGCCAAAGAAAAATGAGTTTAATGAATTTTTCTGCAAATATATCTGACGGGGTTGTAACAGTAGAAGAAATAGCTTCGGATGCATCAAATTTATCAAGTTATAAAGATTATCTTGAAGGTTATGAAGAATGGAAAACCAAATCAGATGATGAAGGTGGTGCAGCTACGACTATAGGTGAAATACAAGATATGGCATCTCAAAAGAATAATTCTGATCAATATATGGCAACAATCGCAGAATTAATTAACACACCTTTAAACGAAAAATATGCGGAACAAGTTAAGAAAAAACTTGAAGCTTTAGAAAATGAATTAGATATGAAGCAAAAGAATATTGAAACAAAACTGACTGCAGCACAAAAACAATTAGAGGCAGTAGAACAGGCTGAAGGTAAAGCAATAGAATCCGCAACACCAAAATATGCAGGCATCCAATAATAAATAAAATAACTAACCACTTCAATAACCTACCAAAAAAGGACGATTTAAAAAATCGTCCTTTTAATTTTCATAAATTACGGAAGAAGAATATCCCTTCGCTTTTAATTCCGAAGACAAGGAATCCGCCCTTTCTTTATCCGAGAATGAACCGACTTGTACCACATAATAATTTTTTACCGCCTTAATAAACGGAGATACATTTAAATTTTCACCGTTCAATTTATTTTGAATATTAAGAGCTTCATCCAAAGAAGAAAATTTCCCTACAACTACTTTACTCACCAACGGAGTAGGTTTCGGAATAACACCTGAGTTTTGAGCAGCTCGTTTTAAATCCATTGCGAGATAATCTGACTTTTCTTTTTCTTTGGTCTTTGTCTCAGGTGTTTGAGCAACAACCGATATATCTTCTTTTTTTTGTTCATCATAATTTTGTTTTTTCGGTGGCTCAATTACTTGTTTGCTTTTTCCCTCTTCTGCTGTTTTATCTACTTCTTCTTGAGAGTATAGATGAGGCTCATTTTCAATAACAGAAGGCAATTCATCTTCTTCTTGTATCCATTTTAATCTTTCATCAACTGTTTTTTCATTTATTGACATATCTTCATCCGTTAATGTAATAGGTTCACTATTTCCTATTTGAACATCAACATCCGGAGAATATGAATCTACAATATATGTAACACCGTATAAAGCAAGAGAGAACATAAGTGCAAAAAAGAGTAAATATTGAACGGCATTACCGTTTCTTTTTCTTTTTTTCCTTTTTATGTGTATTTCATCTTGTATTTGTTTTTGCATTAATTTACTCCTCTGACTTTTGATGCTGCAAGAATTATATCATCAGTTTCTTTTTTATATTCATTTATTAATTGAATTGCAAAATCTTTAATATCAACAATTTTTGCATCAGTAACTAAATCCGCCGCATTTACGGGTGCGCCTTTTGCATCTATATTTAAACCAAAATGAATTAATGTTGATGTGATTGACTTTGTTGCAATAGATACGGACAACTTTTTATTATTTATATATAAATCATCTCCGTTTCTTATTATTTTAATATCAGGATTAATTTTTTCTATTAACTCTTTGGCTATAGTAACAAGCAATCTTTGTTTATAAACCGCATTTATTAAGGAAGAATCAAAGTTCTCTTCAATTATATTAAGCATTTTTTTACTGTAAATCGGTTCATTATTAATTACATCTTCAATATCTACCATATGTGATAAATCCACATCACACTCACCTATAAAGCAAACAACAGCATTGCCCATTATATGAAAATTTTTATAAATCCAATGAGGACTTAATTGTACGCCTGTATATTTTATTTCTTTATCAATAAATAATGTTTCCATATTTCCCTTTAAAATAACATTTTAATTATATCATGCCTGCCGTTTTGTTCTAAAGCTCTTCTCAATCTTATGCAAGATTCACACTTTGAACAATTTTTATCCGAACTGATGTAGCAACTGTGTATGTATTCAAATGGTATACCAAGTTCAATTCCGTACTTAACTATTTCCGTTTTAGTCATATTTATAAGAGGAGCAATTAATTCCACTTTTGTATTCAATGAATTTTTTAAAGACAAATTAATTGCATCAACAAAATTTTGTGTATTATCTTTAAAAGTAGCGCCTTCTTCTTTATTAGCACCCAATACTATATAGTTATATGATAATGACTCACAATAACATGCCGCAATATTTACGAATAAAGCATTTCTATTCGGTACCCATACAGACCTTGCACTTTGCTTAGTTTTATCAATATCGTTTAAATCCGTTTTTTCAAGCTTAGGAATTTCCTCTTTAGTATTTAAAGTTGAGCCTGATATTTTATTAAGCCAATCCAATTTAATAACTTCATGTTTTATATTATAGAATTTAGCAATTTTTGAAGAAGAATCATATTCTTTTTCAAAAGCTTTTTGTCCGTAATCAAAAGTAAGAGCCAATATATTATCACATTTTTTCTTGACATCAGCGATAGAAACTAAAGAATCTAAACCTCCTGATAACAGAACAACAGCATTTTTATTTGTCATCTTCATACTCTTCCTTATTTTCCATCAAATCCTGACGAAGATTTAATGCCTCCTCCTTTGCATTCTCCGGTGAATTTTCAGAGTTAATTATTTCATTCAATATATCATCACCAAGTAAATTATATAAAGCTATAACTGCATTTTGCACAACTTCCCTGCTGTTGTCATAGAGCATATCTTTTATTAATCCGACAGCTCTTTCATCATCGGAGTTCATAAGAACCTCTATTGCATTTATTCTTACTCTGACAGATTCATCCCTCAATGACTTTACGATTGCATTAAATGCTCTGTCGCTTTTAAAGTTAAGTTTATTTAATGCTTCTAATGCACGTTCTTTTAAAAATGTAAACTTGTCCAAAAATCCTTTTTTGCTTTCGAGTATCGAGACAAGAGAATCTACCGCTTTTGAGTCACCTATCATTCCGAGTGCAGATACAGCAGACTCTTTAACATAAACAGATGACTCATCTTCATCCTCAACAATATTCATTAAAGGTAAAACTGCATACCTGTCACCTATTTTACCCAAAGCTTCAGCACAAGATAACTTTACTTTATAATTTTCATCTTTACTGTTCAAACAATATAATAACGGATAGACACACTGAGAATCTTTAGTATTTGCCAACACTTTAGTTATATTAACTCTTATTCTCGTTAACATATCTGTATCGGTTATTTTTTGAGATAACTTTCCTTTTATTAAAAGAGAATCAATTAACAAAGGTATACTGCTTTTATTTTTTAATTTATCTAATTTTTGAAGTAAAAACATTAATATTTCATAGTTATTTGAAACTTCAAAGAAATAGTTATAAATTAACGCTAACTCTTCTTCATTTTCATATTTTGCGGCTAACAATATAATTTTATCAATAGAAGCCTTAGGGTGTTCGGGATTAAGTATTTGACACTCTTGGGCAAGTTTTTCAAAAAGTAAATTATTATTCTCTTTCATAGTCCGCAATAATTTATTAATATATATAGAATATATGAAACAAGATTGTATATCAATACTATTAATCAAATTCTGAAATTGAAGAAAATAATTCCAAATTATTTTCTTTGACTGCGTTGTTTACTAAGGTCAAAATATCACAATCAAAGTTAATTTGAGCTAATTTTTCAGGAAGAATCAAATCTGAAGTTTTCTTAAGGTTTGTAAACCCTTTATTTAATTCTAAAAATTCACCGTATAAAGATAATACATTTTTCCATCTTTTAGGTATTATATATTTTTTCCCCGCATAATAAAGCATGTCTCGCTCAAAAGAATCAAAATAGTTTTCAAGAAAATTTACATGCAGCATGTAATCATATTCTTTTATCTGTTCTTCCGTAAGATTTTGTGCAAAATTTCCTTCAATATCTTTTGGAGAATCGAGATTTGAATTAACTAAATAATATGCCCACAATAAACATCCTGTATAGAAATTAATATTATTTTGCATATATCTTTCAATTTTTGATGCAAACATTTTGAATCTTGCTCTTTTTTGATTAATAGTCCTGAAAGACATCATTTGTGCATATACATTGTTTACTAATTCATGAACATTTAAAGCTAATTTGCTTATTCCCGGATCAAATTTTACACTGTCATTAGTCATTATATTCTTACCTCAATTCCTTTTTTTCTTAATTCCGTTTTTAATTTTGGTACGCTTAATGTGTCAAAATGAAATATAGAAGCAGCAAGAGCAGCATCGCAATCAGATTTCTCAAAAATTTCCGAAAAATGTTCACTGTTTGGACCTGCACCTCCTGATGCAATAACAGGAATATAAGAGTTTTTAACAACTGTTTTTGTCATTTCAATATCGAACCCGTTTTGAGTTCCGTCTGCATCCATTGAAGTTAAAAGTATTTCTCCCGCACCACGTTTTTGTATTTCTATAATCCAATCTTTCAGTTTAATACCGGTATTAAGTTTTCCGGCATTTATATAAACATAAAAATCATTTTCATATCTCTTAGCATCAACAGCAACAACAATACATTGAGAACCGAAATAGGAAGATGCCTTGTTTATTAAATCAGGTGTTTTAACTGCTGCAGAGTTTATTGCAACTTTATCAGCACCTGCATTTAAAAGAATTTTCATATCTTCGGTAGATTTTATTCCGCCGCCGACCGTAAAAGGGATAAATACCTGAAGCGCAACCTTTTTAACCATTTCAACAGTCGTTTTTCTGCCTTCATTTGTTGCTGTTATATCAAGAAAAACTAATTCATCCGCACCCTCTAAGGAATATTTTTTTGCAAGTTCAACAGGATTACCGGCATAGCGTAAATTTTCAAAATTTACACCCTTAACCGTTTCACCGTTTTTTACATCCAAACAAGGTATTATTCTTTTTGCGAGCATAATTTAAAATTGTTTCAAAAATCTTACATCATTGTTAAAGAAAAGTCTTATATCATTTATTGCATATTTAAGCATGGCAAGTCGTTCAACACCCATACCAAAAGCAAAACCCGAGTATATTTCAGGATCTATTCCGACATTTTTTAATACATTAACATGAACCATACCTGCACCTAAGACTTCAAGCCAGCCAGTATTTGAACATGTTCTGCAGCCTTTACCGCCGCACATAATACATTGAACATCAACTTCCGCACTCGGCTCAGTAAACGGGAAATAGCTTGCTCTGAATCTTGTCGGACGTGATGAACCAAAATACAGTCTGACGAACTCATTAAGTATACCCTTCAAATCAGCAAAAGTTATATCTTTATCTACCAATAATCCCTCTATTTGATGGAATAAGTTATTTTTTCTTGCACTAACTGACTCACATCTGTATACTCTTCCGGGAGATATAACTCTGACAGGCGGTGATTGATTAAGCATCTGTCTGATTTGAGCTCCTGAAGTTTGACTTCTTAATATTACATTCGGCGCAACTTTTGTATAAAAAGTATCTTGCATATCCTTTGCGGGATGATTGGGGGGAAAGTTTAACATATCAAAATTTATATATTCCGTTTCAACTTCGGGACTATACTCCGATGGCATAACCGAAAAACCGAGGCCTTGAAATATTTCAACTATTTCGTTTATTGTTTGTGTTAAAGGATGAACATGACCTTGAGGTCTGAAATCCGACGGAAGAGTTATATCTATTTTTTCACTTTGTAATTTTTTATCTAATTCTATTTTATATAATTGAGAATTTTTTTCATCAATCAACTTTTCAAGTTCATTTGATACATTATTTGCCATTGAACCAATAATTCTCTTATCTTCATCAGACATATCCTTTAAATTCTTTTTTATGGAATTTAATTCACCTTTTCTGCTTAAATATTTAAGTTTTACATTATCCAAATCAACAACGGAAACTGCATTATTTATTTCTTCCGTCGCACTTTTTAAAATAGCTTCCAATTTATCTTTCATATATAGCCTCATTAATATTACTTAATTAAATTATAAGTCAAACATAATAACATGCCACATTATGTTAAAACACGATTTCTTTAGCAGCCGATAAATTGTGCTATACTATATTAGGGATTTTAGTTATGAAAATAAAAAAAATATTATTTGCTTTTTTAATATCGACACTATTAAATAATTACTCATATGCAGATGAGAATATCGGCTTAAGAACAATGTTTCAAAATAATCAGGCCGTTATATATGCACTCAATATAAGAACATTCAATGCAGACGACAAAAACGGCAACGGGATTATAGATTTTTCATTAGGAGAAACATCAGGTTCGTTCATAAATGCAATAGAACGCTTAGACGAAATAAAATCGTTAGGTATTAATACAATTCATCTTTTACCCATTACACCTGTCGGTAAAATCAAAGCATTGGGGACGGCAGGCTCTTTATACTCAATGTCGGACTTTACTTCATTAAATCTTCAATTAGCAGATACAATAAGCGATTTATCATTAAAAAATCAAGCTAAAAAATTTTTTGACGAATGCCACAAAAGAGGTATTAAAGTAATAGTAGATTTACCAAGCTGCGGTTCTTATGATTATTTTATCAACAGACCTGACTTATTCGTTAAAGATGAAAAAAATAATTCGGTAATTCCTTCGGATTGGACCGATGTAAGATTATTTTACGTCCCTGATAATAATAAACTATATAACTCTGATATATTTATGCTTCATAAGTTTTTTATAAATTACATGATGAGTATAGGTGCAGACGGGATAAGAGCGGATGTTGCAACAATAAAACCTTTTCTATTCTGGAAGGAATTAATTAAATATGCGAGGGAAAAAAATCCTGAATTTTTATTTTTAGCTGAAGCCTCAGAAAGTTGGAAAGAGCCTGCAAGTGATAAAGCATATTTTACTGACTATAAAAAACTGCTTGAAGCAGGATTTGACGGATATTACGGAGATTATTTCGAACTTCCCCGTTGGGACACAATGGAAAAACTTTCTCAGTCTGTAATAACAAGACAAAATACATTAAAAAAATACAGCGAAAAGAAATCAACAATAGGAAGCTTTGAAACCCATGACGTTATAAGTCCTTTAATAGTAGGCGGAGAAAATTTCTCTAAAATCATTATTTGGCTTAATGCTACTCTGCCGTTAAATCCCTATTATATTGACGGTTTTTTGCAAGCTGATGACTATTTATATGAATATTCAAACAAAAAAGCTGATGAAACATATACAGATGATGAATACTATTATGTACATCAAGGGCAGATTGATATCTTCAATTTTTCAAGAAAACCCGGAAGTGATTCAAAAATATTAAGTGATGAACAAAAAATTGCCTTGAACCTTAGAAATAAATACCTTGAACAAATCACAAAAGGAAATTTTATACCACTAAAAACAAATAACGAAAAGGTTTTTGCCTATCAAAGAGGATATAATAAAAAATATGTTAATGTGATAATTAACAGAAATTTAGGCAGTTCGGAAAATGTTAAAATAAAAATTAAAAACTTAACAAAAAAATCAAAAATTTATTTTATAAAAGATTCGGAAGAGAAAGAACTTGAAAACTCTACTCTCACAATGAAATTGAAACCATCACAGGTAGTAATTTTTGCGTCTGAAAAATAAATAAAATAATTAAATATCAATATTTTATATTATTTTTTATTAAAATACTTGCCAAAAGTTGAAATATAGGTATAATAAAACTTGTAATACAAGAGGAGGTTCTTATGAACAAAGAAGAATTAGTAAAAGAAGTTGCAAAAAAAGCGAAAGTTTCACAAAAAGCAGCAGCAGATGTTTTAAGTGCTACAATTGACACAGTACAAAAAACAGTTGCTAAAGGTAAGAAAGTTACTTTAGTTGGTTTTGGTACTTTTGAAGCTCGCAAAAGAAAAGCAAGAACAGGTCGCAACCCTCAAACAGGCGCTGCAATTAAAATTGCTGCAAAAACAGTTCCTGCTTTCTCAGCTGGTAAAAAGTTCAAAGATGCTGTAAAATAGTTTTTTGATCTTTATAAAGAAACTGCTTGATTATTATCAGGCAGTTTTTTTTATATATTTTTTTATTTACTCACCTTTGGCATGGTTATCGAAGGAGATTGGATATATAAAGGCTTTAAATTAGCCCAGTTAAAATTATTATTTTTATTATTCAACTCTTCTTTTACAAGCTTATATAAATACATACCCAAATTATCATCGTTATCTTCATATATAACTGAGTCAATTTTATTATCAAAAAGATAGTCATGAATACTTTTATCCGTAATATAAATATTATCTGAACAGTTATATTTTAAAAGTTCTTCTTTTTCTATTAATTTTATCTCTCCCATATTTTGAGAAAAATAAACTTTATTTTTCCTCGCATCAAGTGCAATAATTGATTTTTTTGGTGTATCGTTTATCTGATGCAATATGCTTAAAGAATCAATTCCGACAGCTTTTATATCATATTGTTGAGCAAAAACTCTTGCAATTGTAGTACCCACACGAACTCCCGTAAAACTGCCGGGGCCTACATTTATTCCAATAACATCTATATCCTTCATTCTTAATGAGTTATTTTTTAAAATATCTCTTATTGTCGGAATTAAAAAAGCACTGTGATATGTTGATTGAGTACTTTCTATTACTTTATCAGCCAAGATTTTATCATCATCCGCTAAAATAATATATGATTTACTAAAACAGGTATCAAAAGTTAATATTTTCATAATCCCAACCTCTTAAGAGTATTATTGCTCTTATCTCCAAAAGAAGTAAAAATAAATTCACGTTTTGTTTCATCAATATAATTAATTTGTATCTCAATTCGGTCAAAAGGAAGGTTATTTTGAGAAAACTCCGCCCATTCAACAAAAGTTAATATTCTGCCTTCCGAATATTCATCGAGTTCGTTAATGATAGTACTTATTCCTTCTTTTTCAAGTCTGTATAAATCAAAGTGGTAAACAGGGATAATACCTGACTTATATTCATTTATAATAACAAAACTCGGACTCGTAACTTTTTCTTTAACTTTTAAATATTTACAAACCAATTTAGTAAAAGCTGTTTTACCTGCTCCGACATCTCCAAACAAACAAACAAATGCACCATTATCACAAACAGCTTTTGCAAATTTTTCGGATAATTTTTCCGTATCCTCGATATTATTACATAATACAGAAAAAGGCATTAGAATATATCTCCGACACCAAAGGAGAATGCACCTCTTTTATTTCCGTCACCGACATTTGTAAACGGAATACCATAATCAATCGATAAAGGACCTACGCCCGGAATAAATAATTTAACACCGACACCACCTGCTATACCATATTCAGGTCTGTTATAAAGTTTATTAGTAATACTTCCGTTGTATAATTGACCTGCATCAACAAACAATGACAGCTTTATGTTATCTAAGAATTGTGCTTTTTGAATTCTGTCTAAGAAAAAGAACGGAGTTGTTAACTCAGCACTGCCCAACATGAATCCTTCACCGGTACCTATAGTACTCATTCTGTAACCTCTTACGGTATAAGGTCCGCCTAAACTGTATGCCATAACTTCAGGCATGTCACCGTGCAATTTACCTGCCGCTCTCGCTAAAAGTGAGAATGACGACTTCTTCATAACTGGGAAATACTTTTTAATACCTGCCGACAGCGTTGCATGAGTATAATCAAAATCAGTTACGTTAAGATTTTCATTTAATCTTAATGTTGCGAGTACACCGTTACGAGGATTTAAAATATTATCTCTTGTATCATAAACAAGGCTCGGTCCTAAAGTAAAATATGTACCGCCTTGAAGTTGTTTTGAACGTTCCGAAATGGGTATGTTATGTTGTCTGTATATAGCAGCAATTTTTGAAGCATCACCCTCTTTAACCTTAATATATTCTCCGCCGAGTTTAATTGAACCCATTAAATTTTTATATGTTTTAAAAGGACGTGAAAGAACAACTTCACCGCCATATCTTTGTTCAACCGCAAGAGGAACCTGATAGCTGCCGAAATCTCTGCCGAAGGCTTTAACTAACAATGAATTTTCACTGCCCTTCAATCTCGGTTCAAAAAAGCTGACTTCAGCTTGTAAGTTCGCATGGTCTAATGTAGAACTGTCAGACATTATAACGCCGGTACCTGCCATAAAATTAATGCCGACTCTTTGACCGTTACCTAAAAAGTTATTTTCAACAAATCCAGCCTGACCAAATAAACCTGTCGCCGTATCAAGACCGCCGCCTAATGATATTGTACCCGTTCTTTGTTCTTCTAATATTATTTTTACATCATATTTATTCGGATTTTCAGGACTTTTTTCTATTGCTCTGTTAACGTCCTTAAAAGCTTGAGTCGAATACAATCTCATTAAATCCGCTTTCAAAGTATTTTCATTATAAACACTTCCCGGAGTAGATAATATATTTCTTTCTATGACAAAATCTTTAGTCTTTTTATTTCCTTCAAAGGAAATTGAGTTAATGATACCTTCATCTATCTCAATATTAACACACCCGTCAGGATCATCCTGAAGATTTGAAACTCTTGCAAGAACATAGCCTTTATCAGCATACAACTCTTCTATTTTATCTACTGCATCACCTAAAGTTCTTAAATTTTGAGGTTGACCTTCAAGATAATTCAATACGTTTAATATTTCCCCCGTTTGAACAACGGTATTACCCGTAACTGCAAAACCTGTTATAGGTATATTTTCTTCAAGATATATTCTTAATGTTACGGAATCAGGATCGTTAGGAATCGGTATAGCTTTCATCTTCTCGGAAAAATAACCTGTTTTGTATATAGCTTTTAAATTTTGCTGAACCAATTCTTTACTGTATACATCACCCAATTGCATATTCATAACTTTAACAATGTCAGAATCGTTTATAAGATGATTACCTTCAAATTCAATTTTTGTTATTTTTGATGTTTCCGATATCTCAGAATTAATATCGTTTTCATCATCACAAAATCCGGGATGTCCCATAAAAAACATTCCGTATATGGATATCAAACAAAATAACTTTTTATATATACTTCTCATTATCTTTCCAAGATTATCCATAAAAATTATAGCATATATAAAAAGTTTTTTTGTAACAAATTATAATATTTAATGCATATGTATTATGAAATGAGATGATGAATATATCCCAAACCCAAGTCTAATACCATAAAACATCAAAACAATAACAAATTGTCCTAAGGATTAAAAGAAAATAAATATTTATTATGATTTATACACTGTGAACAAAAATCAGTTTCCAAATAACTCTTTTGAGAAAAATCGGTAATATCTGAACCGCATTTACCTCTGTTATCCGCAGATAATAAAGGACATGTAAATATACCGTTAATAGTTAATGTTCTGCTTTTTGCACATTCTACATTTAAATTTTCAAAGTCTGTATCTTCTTTAATATCTAAATGTTGATTTTTATTTAAAAGCGGAATAATTTTGAAATTTATATCTGATGTTTCAAAATTAAAAGACATACAAAGTTCTTTAAAATTTGCTTTTAATTCTTCTTCAGGCACATTAAAATGATTTACTATGGATAATATCGGATTAAATTCATATTTAATCAAACTTTGAATAGCATGAACCGCCTTTCTGTATGAACCTCTTCCTCTTATTAAATCATTTTCTTTTTCGTTATAGTGATCAATACTTATCATAAATACTATTTCATGTCCGAGAGAATTTTCTTCTTCGACTTTTCTTAAAAATCTTGCTTTCTTATCATTAATATTCAATGCATTTGTATGTATAACAACGGAAGAATATTTTAAGCACAATCTTAAAATATGATTAAAATCGGGATGAAGCATAGGTTCTGCTCCGGTTAAATGTACAAATTGTAAATTATCCCGATTCATGGACGATAATGTCTGTTTTATTTTTTCCATAGGAATAAAATCTTTAATTTTCTTGTCTTTAAAATCGATATAACAATGTTTACACCTTAAATTACAATTCTGAGATGTCATTTCAATAAACAAATTTTCAATGTTTTTCAAATTCACACACGGTGCTTTAATAATTGTCTTATTCATATATAAATCCCCTTTTGTTTGTTCAAAATTTTTTTATCATCAAATTTTTTACTATGAAATTAGACAATGGTATATAATCTTAAAACAGATTACTAATACAACAGGAGTAATTTTGTAAAGATTTTTAACCCCCTGACGTAATATTATTATGTGGGAGGTTATTTTATGGCTTTTATAATTGAAAATAATAACGGCAGAAGAAGTATCAGACTAAATACGGATGACATTATTAATATAGTAAGAGAGTATCAAAATATAACTTACGGTTCATATGACTATTATGAAATCAGAAAAAAATTAGATAATTTTGACTTATTTCTTCCTGAAGATATTATTTAGAAAAAATATACCTATTTAGAGAATTTAGTTTATACTAACTTAGTGTAATGTTATTCACAGGAGGAAATATTATGAAAAACATTATTACTATTTTATTGATTTTAATTCTGCCTATTGCCATTTATACGATTATGAGCAAAAAAACTTCGGATATAAGCGTATTTGCAAAAGAAAACAATCTGCCGACTTTGATGACATTTACATCTACAATGTGTATGGATTGTCAAAAAATGAAAACTATTTTTAAAGAAATCGAAGGAAACTACACGGATAAAATTAATTTTGTACACTTAAATGCCTTGGACAAAAACAGAAAAGTACAACACTACATAAAAAAACATCACGTAGTATTAGTTCCCACAATGATTTTCCTTGATTCAAACGGAAATGAAATCAATAAAATTGAAGGTTATATTCCGAAAGAAGAACTTGAAAAAGAAATAGAGGAAGCAGTTAATGGATAATTTACTACAAGCTTTTTCAATATATTCTTCAAACAGCTCATTTGTAATCCCCATATTACTTATAATATCATTTTTAGCGGGGATTTTAGCTTCATTATCTCCTTGCAGTTTGGGAATACTGCCTCTAATTATAGGTTATGTAGGCGGATATTCAAAAGAAGGCGGAAAAAAATTATTTATTCAAATGCTCTCATTCTCTTTTGGACTATCAGCGATTTTAAGTATTATCGGAGTTATATGTGCATTAACCGGAAGAGCATTTACGGGATATGCCTCACCTGTGCTCATTTTATTATTTGCATCGGTAATTATAATTTTAGGTTTAAACCTGTCGGGTTTTCTTGAATTAAACTTTCCGCCGTTGATAAAGAAGATACCTCAAAACAAAAACGGAAGCTTATTTATTTTCCCGTTCATTGTTGGTGCTTTTTTTGCACTCGCTTCAAGCCCATGTTCATCTCCAATTTTAGCGAGTATTATGGCAATTGCTACAGTTTCAACCAATATTCTGTTCTCAATTGCACTTTTATTTTCCTTTGCCATAGGACAATGCATTATAATAATTATTTTTGCAATGTTTACTTCAACTCTAAAGAATATGAATAAATTAGCAAAATATTCTCATATACTGATGAAAATAAGCGGTTACATACTTATTCTTACAGGACTATACATTTATTACTCAATTTTTTCAAATATATAATTATGCATTTAAATATAAGTTATTCGCTAAAACTTTTCTTGTCTTATCTCCGGTCAAAACATGAAAATGGTTCTTACCTTTTTCATCTTTTGTTCTGACTGCGAACAACTTATCAAAGAATACGGAATGAATTTCTGTCTCTTTTATACCGTCTTTTATTGTTGCACCAATAAATTTTGAGTCTTTATGTTTTTCGGCTAAATAATCAACCGTTTTTGCAACACTTTCATATGCATCATCAGGCGATACAACTTCAATAGTAGTTTGTTTTAACAGGGGAGAAGAAATTATATTTCTGTTATAATTACCGTTTGAATTAACTTTATGAATTATACAGGTATAATTTTTACCTGCTTTTACTTTATTTTGAAACAAGAAACCGACTGCAGAAACATTCATACAATACCTCTTTTCTCTCTATTTATATGATATAACTTTTTGGAGCATTTGTCCAGTCTTTTTTGGTACTTTTTTGGATTTTTAATAAAAATTTTATCAAAATTGTATATTTTACACTCTATTTTTTTAATTTTTTATATAAAAATTTGAGTTTTTGTAAAATTTCATGTCAAAATTTA
>CANQNX010000033.1 GCA_947625345.1 Candidatus Gastranaerophilales bacterium | reverse complement strand
TGTTGTAATTTTATTTTAATTTTTATCTTTTTCTAATTTTTCCAAACGTTTATTAAACTCCTTATTTTGTTTATCAATTAGTTTAATTAATTCTTCATTTTGTTTTTCTAATGTCTGTACCCTCTTATCAAGCCCCGATATTCTTATGCATAACTCTTTTACGGAATTAACTAATGCATAGAATATTTCATCTTTTATTATGGATAAAAATCCTTTCTCATCTTTAATAACGGAATTGGGGAATATTTTTTGAAGCTCTTGAGCTATAACCCCGACACGAGGTGTCTGCTTTTCATCGTCTTTAAACGTAAAATTTACTACGTGTATTTGATTAATTTTATCAAGTCCAGCGGTATTATCACCTTTTATATTTTTTAAACGAATATCGGAAGAGCTTGTGAAATTGTTTGCAGAAAAATTACCATTTAGTTTTAATGTTTTTGTTCCGCTCATTGAACCGGATAAATAGTCATTTCCGACTCTAAACATATAATTTTCGTAAGCAGTTCCCGGGGAACCTATGTAAATATTATGTGATCCGCTTAATAAGTTATAACCTACACCGCTTCCTATACCTATGTTACTACCACCTGACTGCAAAGATTCTAAAGAACTATATCCTAAGGCAGTATTATATCCGTCATCATTGGATAATTCACTTAAAGAATAACATCCGACAGCTGTATTTGAATCTGCACCTGAATTTTCAAGTGCTTCAGAGCCGATGGCAACTGCCCAGTCAGCACCTTGTTTTAAAGCATTATATCCTACTGCGACATTACGGTCACCGCTACCAACAGCGTTACCGCCCGTAAATTCACTCATCGCACCTGAACCTATTGCCACATTATATGGAGCCAATCCTTTTGAAAAAGCCTTATATCCTATTGCTACAGTATCAGATGTAGCAGTACTATCATGAAATGCCAAACTACCTATGGCAACATTTCGACTACCTGTCATATTGCCACTTAATACTTCATTTCCGACAGCAGTATTATGTTCTCCACCACTAATATAATAAATTGCTTTATATCCGACAGCAGTATTATAATTTGAAGTTTGGGGACCTCTTGATCCAAAGAGAGCTTCATATCCGACTGATGTACTTTGTAATCCCAAATTATAATTTTGAGACCTAAAACCTACAGCGGTATTTCCGGTGTTATTATTATATTGTAGTGCTCTTGTACCTACTGCAACACTTGCATTGGAATATGAATTAGCTAATGTATCTACGCCTATTGCAACATTAGCATGACCAGATGCATTTTTCACCAATGCATTTGCACCTATTGCAACATTTCCACTTCCGCCCGGACCAGGTGATAATGCGGACAAAGCATAAGCACCTAAGGATGTATTATAAGATGCATACGAAGTAAACTGATCATTATTATCAATTTCGATTTGGTCATTTCCATCATAGTTTTCAGTCATCGTAAAA
Source organism: Candidatus Gastranaerophilales bacterium (assembly GCA_947625345.1). GTDB lineage: Bacteria > Cyanobacteriota > Vampirovibrionia > Gastranaerophilales > Gastranaerophilaceae > Avigastranaerophilus. The sequence continues at coordinate 14,819 of CANQNX010000033.1, read as the reverse complement.
GCACCAATACTGGTATTATAATCGCCATAACTATACCTGTTTATTGACATTGCATCATAACCAACAACAGTATTGTAATCACCATTATTAGAACCAAATGAATGGCTTCCTACTACTGTATTAAAATTTGCTCCTTTATAATTACTCATAGCATCTGAGCCAATTGCAACATTATTTCGAGCTAACCTACCTCCTCCACCTGAAGTTGCCCCATACATTGCATTAGAACCTATAGCGACATTATCATTTCCTTCTTTATGCAAGACCATAGACATATTACCGATAGAAACATTATTGCTGCCATTTGCATCCTTGTCGTCACTTTCACCGCCATGCTGAGCCCTATAACCAATTGCAATATTTTCAGAACCTAATCCATATTCAAGCGATTCTGTACCTATCGCTATATTTTTATTACCTTCTTGATTCTGTATCATTGCCTTAGAACCTATTGCAATATTTTCGGAAGCATTTTTAATATTACCAAGAGACCATAAACCGATTGCAATATTATCATAACTTACACCTGTTGCATTCGGAGGTATGCTATTATAACTGCCATACATAGCAGAATCACCTATTGCAACATTTCTTGACCCTCTTACAATATCAATCATTGCATCAGAACCAATAGCAGTATTATGACCACCTTTGGTTAAACTACGCATGGCTTCTTCACCGACAGCAACATTATGAGTTTCACCCTCACCCTGAATAAATTTTTCAAGTGCCTGACTACCAATGGCAATATTTGTTCCATAGCTATCAGTTTTATAACTATACAGTGCTTCATGACCTATTGCTATATTCCCATTCACATTAGTACCGCTAAATAATGCACCATGACCTATTGCTATATTTAACGAACCATCAGTATTGTTACTTAAAGCATCAGAACCTAAAACAGTATTAGCTACACCTTTATAATCATCTTTATCAAGCGAAATTAATCCGGTATATTCCATACCACCAAAATCTTTATATGTTTGTACTCTAGACAGCATTGAATTACGCCCGAATATAACATTATAATTTTTATCGGTACGCAACAAACCTACATTTTCAGGGTTGCCAATTGCCTTTTTTGCATAAAAACCTAAAAACGGATGATCATTATCATCTCCATTTACTATTGCAAATTTAGGCTTCTCGTCTACCCCCCCCCGGAAGCAGTTATGAATTGGTTATTTGACATACCCAATATTGCTGTTTGCTCATTTGCAGGTGCTGCAAATATATCGGAACTGTTTGGAACCCACATCCATATATCTTCGTTAGAATTCTTCATTTTCCTTGTTACGGTAGGAATTGTAGCCGATAATATCATACTAGTTACAAGTAGAGAAATTAATAACTCAGCAAGAGAAAACCCTTTTAATAATTTATTCATATTTACTTCCATTTTTTTGTAATTACTATTTTTTATACCCGATTATTTATTATTTTAAACTTGAGCTTTTTAATAGTAGCAGTTTTTTTAATTATTTACAATATGTTAGCTGAGTTCTTATATTTCATGCTAAATTCCCCATGTCATTCCGAACACTCTTGATGTCATGCTGAACTCTCGATGTCATTCAGAACTTCCCCTGTCATTCTGAACTCTCGATGTCATGCTGAACTTGTTTCAGCATCTCATGTTTTCTTTATGTCATTCTGAGGAGCGAAGCGAGCTCAGAATCTCTTTATCGTAGACCCTGAAACGAGTTCAGGGTGACCTGCAGAGCAGGCTTAAAACTTAATCAAATTATTTATACCACATTCTACCGTTATTTCTGCAGAGCAGGCTTAAAACTATCTCAAATTATTTATACCATATTCTACCGTTATTTCTGCAGAGCAGGCTTAAAACTAAATAAATACATGCCTCTTATATATTCTTCAATTCATCGGGAATGTATTTTGTCCAATCCTTCTCTAATTTATCTATAAATTGATGCGCATTCAATACATCATCATAAGATATGGGCTCGGGACAATCCTGTATTACTAACTCATCATCTTCTTTTACCGAAAATGACCCCGTACCTAATAGCGCAAGCCCAAAACTCTTTCCGCACTCCGGACATACTATCTGGAGTACAAGCAAATTCTTTTCCTCTCGCTTCACAAAAATTGCATCTTCATCAAAATCATGCCTGCATACACTGCAACATAAACCTGAAAATAATTTTTTTAATTTACTTTTATCCATAATTACCTCACTCATTATATAACAATGTTTAAGAAAAAGTAATTTGTGGAACTATATATATGTGTGGTTATTAATTTAAAGGAACTGTGTTATGGATGGTCTTTTCTTATTACTGTTTGGCGCATTGATGTATTTCATTCTCATTGCTCTGCCCTCTATGTTTGAAGATAAAACAGTGCACAACAACTAAAAAAATTTTATTTATTAAACTTCCAACAGAACACGACAGTATTGTCGTGTTCTTTCATATATCCTTAACTACCCTTTCTCCGTATATTAAGACAATTAAATAAGTAAAAAGTTCCTTATTTTTCTTCCCATACGGTTTTTTCTTTTGTATCCTTTAATACAATTGAAACCGAATCAAGTAAATTCCTTATTTTATCCGATACAGCCCAATTCTTTTCAATTCTTGCCTTGTTTCTGTACTCAATAATCTTTTCTATTAAATCATACCCCTTTAAAGCCTTATCCTCGGAGGTCAAAAATTCCATTTCTTCTATTATTGTTTGAAGTTTTGTTTGAAGCTCATCACTGCTTATTCTTTCTTTCTCAATGTTAAACCCCATTACCTCCGTGAGCATTAACAGTATTGCGGCATATTTTTTTGCAGCCTCAATGTCTCCTTCATTTATTGCCTTATTTGAATTTGTAGCTGTTTCAAAAATTACCGCCAGTGCTTTAGATGTATTTAAATCATTATCCATTGCCTCTTTAAAACGATTTACCTCGTCTGAATTACTTACATCAGGTAAATTTTCTTTTCCAACTACCTTAATAGCTTCATTTATTGCGGTTTGAACTCTCTTCCAACCTTGTCTCGCACCTTCTAATGCATCAGAAGAAAATTCAACAGGCATCCTGTAATGATTCGTCAATATGAACAACCTTATGGTATTTGCATCATAACTTTCAAGTAAATCTCCGATAGTAACAAAGTTTTTTAACGACTTTGACATTTTTTCTTTGTTTATTGTTACAAACCCGTTGTGAAGCCAGTAATTTACAAATTTACAACCGTTTGCACACTCGGATTGAGCTATTTCATTTTCATGATGAGGAAATATTAAATCCGCACCGCCTGCGTGAATATCTATTTGCTTCGCTAAATGCTTCCTTGACATGGCACTGCACTCAATATGCCACCCCGGTCTTCCTTTACCCCACGGAGAAGGATAACCGAATTCTTCATCTTTTTTCCACAGCGCAAAATCCAAAACATCCTCTTTTTTATCAGACGTCTCTACTCTTGCTCCTGCCACTAAATCCTCTATGGGTTGCTTACTTAATTTCCCGTATTCCTTAAACTTCTTTACCCTGAAATAAACATCCCCGTCAATTTCATATGCATATTCATTCTTTATTAAATCTTTTATTATTGATATCATTTCACCTATCGTTTTTGTTGCAAACGGCTCAGCATCAGGCTTCAAGACGTTAAGCTTTTTCATTGCCTCAGAAAATATTTCATAATACCTTCTTGATATAACCTCAGCCGTTGTATTCTCTTCTTTTGCCTTCTTTAATATCTTGTCATCAACATCGGTTATATTTCGGCAATACTTTACGTCATACCCTTTGAATTTTAAATATCTGTATAACATATCCCACGTGATATAGCACCTCGCATGTCCCAAATGCGGATAGTCATATACCGTCGGGCCGCATACATACATCATTACCTTATTTTTTTCAATAGGTTTAAATTCATCAACTTTATTTGAATACGTATTAAATAATTTCATAAAAAAATCCTTTTTTATAATTTTACTACAAACGATAATTATTAAAATAACCGATGTCTATAAAAAAGGATTTTTAATTTTATACTCTATATAATATTAAAGTGTTTTTATCTTCTTCATCTATAATAATAGGAAGTTTACAAGGTTTGTTCTGTCCGTCAAGTCCTTGTCTTTCGATATAATATTTGCCGTTTGGCTCCTTCTTAACAATATATACCGACTTATCATCAGGACGTGCATTCTTAAATTTTGTACCTACGGATAAACCGTGTTTAAGCCCCTGTTTTAATGTTGCCCCATCTATATCTAACGGTATTTTGTCTATTGCACCGTCACATATAGTCTGTCCGTTAATTTTATCTTTTATAACTTTTTTACTTCCATCCGTTAAAGGATTGCCGTAATATTTTTTAGTTCTGTCCATTTTTTCTTCATTGCTGCTCGTTGAACCTGAAGAATCCGTTAAGGCTATTACCGCAGAATCTTCATTGTATCTCAATATCGCCTGAACAAATTCATTTTTCATGGGCAATGTAACAGTCGCACCGTCATTTAATGCACTTAATTCCTTTCTGTTTCTAAGATTGGATATATTATTCATTGCTTTATAATGCTCCATAATATATGAATAATCAGGGTTATTTAAATATTCCCAATTTATTATATTTCTGTTTTGCTGCTCATAGTTCTTTGCTTTGGTTTCATCACCTGAAACACCCATTCTGTCACCTGCAAAATCAGTGGGGCTTCCGGGCAGAACGGTATACAATTTGGTCAGTGTTTGCAAACGATCCAATGCAGGCTCTAATATATTTTTTAATAACTGCCTTTCTATATTTTCTCTATCCGCTATTTTACCCGTTAATTCAGCTTCATCCATTACCGTTTTTATTGCAATTTCAAAAGGACGTGTGCCAAATGCTTCATTATTTATGCTTCTTCCCATATATTCGCCTGATGCCAAATGACTTACTGCATCTTTTAATTTTTCTCTGAGCATCTCATCTTTTACAACGGAATCAATGGAATTATCAAGTCTGTATCCCATAGCTATTGATTTTGCACTTAATTTATCATAGTTAATATTCTCTTTCGGCTGCATTAAAACTTTAGCGGCTACGGATTTAAACTTTTTATCCCTGTCTATATCTAATGAATATCTGTACAATTTACCTGCTTCATCATCCGTCAAATTTTCTCCGCTCGCCTTTTTAGCTTCTAAATTCTTTAATATATTTTCTTTTTTCGCAACCATTGCTTCAGACATAGGTACGGTATTGAATAAATACATATCTAATGCAAAATGATGTAATAAACGACGTTTATCATGGTTATCACCGAATGTATATGAATTGGCTACACCGTCAGCAGGACTTTGGAATAAAAATCCCGGATTCGTTCCGCTCCAACCTGTATCCATTTTTTCCAGTAATTTAAAGTTCTTGCTCTGCTCAGCCATCCAGCTTTGTTTGTCTTCATCAGGGTCATAATCAGTAAATAATGCCGGAGGAAGAGTAAAGAAATAATTGTAATTGGCTACGGAAGTTATTCCGGTTTCCTCCAAAAACTTCCTTTCCGCATCCGCATCAGACATATATTTTGCATTATCATCACGGCTTATTAATGAAGATAAATCAGTTATCTCCGCAGTTGTATATGCATGAGGATTTATTTTTAATAGCTCTTGATTATATCTTTTCCAAAAATCTATGACATTATCCCAAGTCTTTATCATATCTTCTTTGCCTGAGCGTACCGCATCAATTGAAGCTATATCTTTTGCAGCATCAATTCTCCATCCGAGACCTGATTCCGTTCTGTCTAATATCATTTCAGCTATTTTGCAATCATTTAATGAGCGATCCTTAAATCTCAATTGTAATCTGCTCTTTATATGATCTACGTCCTTTGGTGTTATATTATTTTCTATACCATTGTTAATAACATCCAAAAGCATTTGGGCTTCTTCCTCTGAAGTCTTTGAATTATAAGGAATTCCTACAGATTGCATTGTTATATCATTTTCATTTACCTCGGTAAAGTCTAAATGCCCGTCTTTTTTAAATTTTATGACTGCATCAGGATTCAATGCTTTTGTTATAATCATTTTTGTTAATTCAGGCGTAACTTCCGATATTATATATTTCCCGTATTCAGTTACTTCACCATTTTCACTGACACCAGGTATATCTTGTATAAATGCCTTTATTAACGGAACTATCTTCTCCGTATACAATTCATCTGCTTGTTCGTATACCCTTCTATATTTCTCGGGCAAATTGGGATTATTTGCCTTTAATATATCATATCTTGATACACCTAATTCTTGCTCTGTATTCGCTTTTTTGGCAATATAGGGAGATGTCAATATTCCAAGTAAATTTGTTCCTACAGGCATTGTTTCCAACGGTACATCCATTGCCTGCCTTAATATATAATCATCTTCACTATATTCATTTCCGTAGCCTTCGGGATTTATTGAATTTCGCATATCCATATCATCTAATTTTTTAGAATGATAGTTATCATTAAGTACATTTTCTATTACTTCTTTATCCACAACTTTTAATGTTGACTTTGGTAGTTTCTTTGAATTTACCAAATCAGTAATTAATTTCATATATTCATCAGCCGTTTTTGCTTTATTTTCAAATAAATTAGCGGCATAAGTAAATTGAATGTCGTCAGTTAATTTTGTCCAAAACTTGCCCGAATTTAAAGCATAATCCCTTACGCTTAAAGTGCCTCTGTCAAAATCCGCAACAGCTTCATCTTTTAACTCTTTTGGCAGCTGCAAAAATCTTTCATCATCCGCAATTGATCTGTAAAAATTTAATTTTGGAATGTCTACATTTCCATCCCATACTTCAATTCCGCCGCTTTCACTCTTTGTTGTTACTCCGAAGGTCGAAAAATCAGCAATTTTCTTAATAACATCCAAATTGCCCAAGTCTAATTCTTTGCCCTTCTTCACAATATTTGAAACATTTCTGTATAACTCATCGGGATTAACCTCTAAAGCATAAGGATAAACCGCATCATCATGTTTTGTTATGTCATATATATTTTTAGTATTTGTATTTGCATATGTCGTAATAGGCTCTTTTGATGCTTTCTGTTGTTCGGAGGCTAATCTGTCATCATAAAACTGTATATATGTCGGTTTCTTCATATCATAATCTTTATTTTGACTGATTTTCCCGTCACTTGATACACTAAACGGCGCATTCAAAAATTTTAATCTTGTATAATCAGATTTATCGGGTAATATTCCTAACATTGGATGTTCACTTGCTCTGAACATATTCTTTGATATGGATTCTTGACCCTTTCTCATAAATTCAGCCATATGAATTCCGCCAAAACCTTCATTAACTAATGCGGCATCCGATATCCAGTTTATGTCATTCTTAAACAGTTCTTCCTGTAATTTTCTGAAATCTTCTTCAGTTCCGAAATCTTTTGAGATTTGATACGCATTTTCAGTCCAATATTTATGAGAAGATATTGAATCTTTTGTAAAAGGAGTACCTACTATTCGTGATATTCCTTCTTTTGATATTTCAGGCAATCTTTTTATTATCCCCTGAAAATTTCCGCCTAATTTATTTGCATGGTTTCTTACACTTGATAATGCTTTTGTCCTCAGAGCTTCATCTATTTCGGGATTACCGTTCTTATTTATTACCCCCGGATAATATCCGTCAGGCATTATTAATTGCATCGCCCCGTTTTTATTGAGTGTTGCACGATTTGTTAAAACTAAGTTATACTTATTCTTTTCATCATTATCAAATATTCCGATTACACTTCCGTTATCAAATGCATATGATACGGAATTATCCGATTTATCGGTTAATTTAAACCTGTATGCATATCCTTTATCCGTATATAATTCGGGAATATCCGACAAATCAACACTAATCCCTTTTGCACCCATATTTATTACTTTTGCGGGATTTTTATCTGCTATTGTATAGTTGTTTTTTCCGTCCTTATCTATATTATACAATTCGACTTCACAATTATATTTCATTGGATCATACAAATAGAAAAAATTATGTTTCAAATAACCCGTTTTATCCATAATCTTTTTATGACCCGAAAATGCCACATTATTAGGGTTTATATTTCTATTTTGTATCTCCACATTTTTCTCCTTTACATGCAAAAGAAACCATACTCTATTAATACTCCTGAATTGTTTTTCTTGCCCGATTTATATACGTATTTTAACAAAATTTTACATGTTTATTTGTTGACTTTTGTAAATTTATTTATTCCGAATTAAGTATTTTAAACAAATAAAATTTTTACGTATATTTATCCTATCGAGGTATTACATGACTAATTTATTAAATTCCACAAACACTACGAATAATAACAGTATTGCTGCTTTATCAATTTTAAAAAAATCAAATAAAAAGAACTCAGGTGTTGTTGAGTCCCCGCCTAAAATGTATCAATACTCGATGTATAAAGACCTTCAGGACCGCTTCGAATTCAGCAGGCAAGTCAGAGCAAATTTTAACAAAAAACTTAAAGCAAAAAAACACAATCCCTTTAAAATCATACCTATTGCACTATGTGCTTTGGGAATTTATATTCTGTCTAAGTTAAGAAAAATAAAATAATTTTTTTTAAATAACAAATTTTTTAATTTTCGTTTTTATAATAATCAAAAATTACAAACTACGGAGCAAATATGGAAATTAAATTTTCCCCACATCTTTCCCCCTTAAGAGCACAAACATACGGAAAAAATATTTCATCATACCATTTCTCAGGAGAAAATAATGACTCTTTCGTTAAAACGGGAAAAAATATTTCTTTTGGAAAAAATATATTTTCATATTTAAAAAAAATAAAAAATAATGATATTGATGATTCGGATGAAATTCCGTCAGAATATGCAACAGACCTATCTTATGGAATAAAAAAGGTCTTTAATAAAGATATACCGGCTAAAAATTTAACTAAAATTATGACTCCTGAAGAATTTCGAGAGGTAATTAAAAATTTCCAAAAAGAAAATTTTGTAGCATCTAAGAAAAATATTGATGCAGGCATATACTGTGCTGATTTGGATTATCAAAGCAACTACTCAACCGGAAAAGAAAGCATCTTTGATATTTTGGACAAAGCTGCAACTTATGCCCAACAATACTACAAAACAACAGGAAAAGATTTTATATTCGCCATAGCAGACAGAGATTCTCTTGAGGGGCTCCAGCATGCAATAAGAATTTTTGGTGAAAATCCCGGTAAATACAAACATATGAAACTTCTGCCGGGGGTTAAATTATCTTTTGCCCATGAAGCTCCTACTTCAATTATCGGATATGAAAACAGTGAAATGCTTATATATGGACTCAATCCATACTCTGATAATGTAATCTCTTATGTTGAAGATACAATCAAAAGACGTAAAGAAATGACCATAAACTTTATCAGAGATGTTAATACTTTATATCCGGAATTTGCCTATAATATTATTGAATTCGCAGAACAAAACAATTTAAAATATATAAAAGATTATACTGTTTCAAACCTCTACTGGAGAGCAAGAGAATATGCCGAAACCAAAGGTGATACCGCTATTAAAGGTATATCAATCGTTCCTGAAGAAGTTATTAAACAGGCAGAAAATATTTTGGATAATTTGAGTACAGTATATTTAGGCTCGGGTGAATCCACCTATTCCGCTTTAGGTTCCAATATTATTAAAGATTCGGACGTTAACAAAACAATCAAAAAAGTGTTCGAAAAATATTCAACTCATATGGATGAAAGTCAGGGGAAAGTTGTTTCTACGGCAGAAAATCTTTATGATGATATGATTTCGTGTTTCAGCAAGGAAAGTGAAAAACCGGTTATGGCAATTGCTTCACCTTATTATTTTTCACACTACTTTGAGAAAAAAGACGAAAACAATAATTACAAAAATGTAGTAGCCTTCTTTAAAGAACTTCAAGACCGCTCAAACGGAATGCTTAAAGGCTTTGAATCAATTGTTCCGAATTATGAAAATGACAAACAACTTAAAACGGAAACTATTGTTAATTTTAATAATGTCATTAGAGAAAACACGGATTTATGTGAAGTCGGCGGTTCTCTGCAAACTTTTCAGAATTAACGTACCCCTAAATTGTACTTAACTACGGCATTATTTCCTTGTTCAGAGATATATAAAATATCATCTTTTATATAGAGAAAATAAGGTTTTGAAACATTTTCCATAAAAATACTTACATTCCCGCCTTTTGTTATTTTTAATATGTTATTTCCGTCAAAATTTGCCGCATATATATTGTCATAATTATCAATAGCCAATCCTACCGGCCCTTCCAAAAGATAATCTTTTACAAAGTTAATTCTGTTATCATTTTCATCAATTTTTATTATTGAATTATCACTATAACAAGCTACATACATATTTCCGTCGGAGTCAACCACCATACCGGCCGGAGATATTATTCCGTCAACCAAAATTTTATTATCTTTACTTGCCGTAGTTATTTTTGAACGTTCTATTCTGTTTTTTTGTGCATTGAAATTTTCTTTTGCATCTTTATATAGCTGCTGAACAATGTAATACTTGTCATAATCATCAGGGATATATTTCAAATATTTCATAGTAAGGGCATAATCTTGTCTGTTATATGTAAGCTTAGCCGCCTGTAATATTGAATCATAGTCCTTCGGATTTATGGATAAAAGCTTAATATACATGTTATAAGCTTCATCATATTTTTTCTGATAAACATATATTGAAGCAATATTATAATAAGCATCGGTCAAATTAGGATTATATTGAATTGCCGTATTAAATGCACCGATAGCACTGTCATACGCTCTTGAATGAACATATTCAACACCCTGCTTATAATATTTATTTGCAATATTCATATTTTCTTCCGATACTTCCACTGTTTTGGAATATACGGGCAGAATAAATGCAAAAGCAAATACAATAATTATTATTAAATTATATGTGATTTTTTTTATATTCATTTTACCAAAGTCTTTGACGGTTTTGTATAATCAAACTGCAGTGCTTCTTCTAACTTATATGCGGCATTTAAAAGCTTACATTCATTCAAACAATCTGCTTGTAGCTGAAGCCCTATAGGCATACCCGAATTATCAAGTCCGACAGGTATATTCATAGCGGGAATACCTGCCAAATTTGCGGTAATTGTAGCTATATCGGTTAAATACATGCTCAACGGATCTTCCACCTTTGAACCGATATCAAAAGCGGTATGAGGGCATGTTGGTGAAATTATAACATCCGCAAGCTTAAATGCCTTATCGAAGTCTTGTTTTATAAGTCTTCTTAACTGCTGAGCTTTTTTATAATATGCATCATAATATCCGGAGCTTAGTGCGTATGTTCCTAACATGATTCTTCTTTTTACTTCTTCACCGAAGCCTTCTGCCCTCGTTTTTACGTACATATCATATAAATTTTCCGGATTTTTAGTTCTGTATCCGTATTTTACGCCGTCGAAACGTGCCAAATTTGAACTTGCTTCAGCTGTTGCTATAACATAATATACAGCGATAGAATATTTTATTAAGGGTAAAGAAATTTCCACTATTTCAGCACCCATTGATTTATATGTGCTTATAGCTTTTTGAACAGCCTTATCCACTTCAGGAGAAAGCCCCTCAGTACAAAGTTCTTTTATATATCCTATTTTTACACCTTTTAAATCATTTTTTAAGTCTTTTGTAAAATCGGGAGGAGTCTGACTTAATGACGTTGAATCTTTTTCATCAGGTCCGGATATAACATTTAAGAGCATTGCAGCATCTTCAACAGTCCTCGTTATAGGACCGATTTGGTCTAATGAGGATGCAAATGCAATTAAACCGTATCTTGAAACTCTTCCGTATGTAGGTTTTAAACCGACAAGTCCGCAATAACTTGCAGGAAGTCTTATACTTCCTCCGGTATCCGAACCCAAAGCAATGGTTGCTTCTCCTGATGCAACTGCAGCAGCACTTCCGCCCGAACTTCCTCCGGGTACTTTATTTAAATTCCACGGGTTTCTTACTATTTTAAATGCGGAATTTTCATTACTTGAACCCATTGCAAACTCATCTAAATTTGCTTTACCTATTATCGGAATTAAATTATTTTTTAATTTTTGAGTTACAGTCGCATCATAAGGTGATATGAAGTTTTCAAGTATTTTACTTGATGCGGTCGTCGGGTATGATTTTAAATTTATATTATCTTTCAGCGCAAGCGCTATACCTGATAAGGGTGAAATATCCTCAGAATTTCTGATTTTTTCATCAACTTTTTTTGCTGTTTCAATTGCGAATTCTTTTGTAAGTGAATTATATGCACCTATTTCCGAATCGGTTTCTTCTATTTTTTCATAAACAGCTTCCGTTAATTCTACGGCACTTACTTCTTTTTTTATTAAAGCCTCTCTTTGTTCTTTTGCAGACTTTGTTATTAATTCCTTAATATCCAATTTATATACCTTTCATGCTCTTATGATAATATTATAAATTAAAGATTACATTTATGCACATATTGATAAATATGTTATTATATGAAAAAGGGGATTACAATTTTGGCAATAGTATCGGATGATGATAATAATTTAATAAAAAAAAGCAGAGATAATGTGGTTTCAGAAGAAACATCTTTTGATTTATCATTTGAAACAAATATAAGACCAAAATATTTTGATGATTACGTCGGACAAAGTGCTTTAAAATCCACATTAAAAATATCAATTGAAGCGGCAAAAAAAAGAGAGTTGCCTTTAGATCACATTCTGTTTTACGGGCCTCCGGGATTGGGTAAAACCACTCTTGCCACTGTAATTTCCAATGAAATGGGAACAAATATAAAAATAACTTCAGCACCGGCACTTGAAAGACCAAGAGACATAATAGGACTTTTAATGTCTATCAAAGCAGGTGACATATTATTTATAGACGAAATTCACAGACTCAACAAAATTTCGGAAGAAATTTTATATCCGGCAATGGAAGATTTCTACATTGACATGACAACAGGTAAATCACAAACTCTTAAATCAATTAGAATTCCGTTACCTAAATTTACGCTTATAGGTGCCACAACAAAAGCAGGCTCATTGTCAGGGCCGTTAAGAGACAGATTCGGAATTATACACAGACTTGAATTTTATAGTGAAGATGAGCTTACAAAAGTTATTCAAAGAACTTCAGAAATTCTTCAAATCAGCATTAACGAAAAAGGCGCTCAGGCGATTGCAAAACGTTCAAGAGGAACACCAAGAATTGCAAACAGACTTATAAAAAGAGTAGGTGACTATGCCATTGTTAAATCTGACGGTATAATAGACGAAAAAACGGCAAATGCAGCACTTGATGCACTTCAAATAGATAAATTCGGGCTTGATTATACAGATAGAGCACTACTCACAATAATTGCCGAGAAATACAACGGCGGCCCCGTCGGTATTGAAACTTTAGCCACAGCTTTAGGTGAAGACTCTAAAACCATTGAGGATGTCTATGAGCCCTATCTCGTTCAAAAGGGCTTCTTACAAAGAACCTTAAGAGGCAGAAAACTAACCCCATACGCTTGTAAATGTTTCAACCTTAAAAATATTGATATACAGCAATCACTATTTTAATTACTTACTTTTTTATAATTGAAAAATAAATTTTCTCAGTTAAACACTATATTACATCATATAATATTCAGAATAAATTTAATTGAGTGTATTATGTGTTAGGGGTGGGATATTTTCATTTGCTTCTGAAGTTAAATTTGAAGGACACGATTCAATCAGAGATAATAGCCGGCTTTTAGCACAATCCTGCAGCATATTTAATTTATCTATTATTTTACGGTTATTTTGTCTCATTACATTTAGCTCTTCTTTTGAAGGTAAATTTCCATTAATTAAATCATCTTTTAAAATATATGAATAGCCTAATTTATCAAAATCGCCTATATTTGGCTGAAGTACAACAGGAATTATCCCGTAATACATATATTCAATGATTTTAGTGGGGCAGGCAACCTGATTTACTATAATATCATCTCTCAACACAAATCCCAAATCAGCTTTAAGATATTCATTTACTATTTGAGAAGAATCTACCGTTTTTATTTCTACTTTATCATTTATATTATACTTATTTAAAATTTCAGAAAATTTTTGAATATCTGCTGTCAAAATTTCTACATTATACTCACTATAAATTTTTGATATAATCTCTGCCATTATTTCAGGGTTTTGCCACTTCTGTACACCTCCGGAATATATTAAATTTAGCTTTTCATGCTCTTCTTTCTTAATACTTACATTATTTTTCGATGTAAATATCGGCAGAGTAATATATTTTGCTACAGTCTCAGGATATTTTTTTAAATAGAATTCCTTCATTTTATCAGAAACTGTAATTAAAGCTTTTACAATAGGGAAACCAATTTTTTCCGCTTCTTCTAATAACTCATATTCACGCCCCATATATTTTTCTTCTTCAACAACGCATCCGTGAATATCAATAACAATCTTATCTTTATATTTTTTTATAAAATCATAAGGCAGTTTTAAAAGACTATACAGACTATGCACATATATCAATTTAGCATTTTTTGACAATTTATTTAAAAAACACATAGGAATTGAATAAAAGAGTTCAATATTATTATTTGCAAAATTACTTTTATATGTTTTTTTAAAAAATTTACTAATCTGTTTTAAACATTTTTTAGGTTCTTTCCGAAAAAGAGAAAAAGAAAATATAGTATCAATATAAATTCTTTTGTAATTTTTAAAAACAGAATCTATTGCAAGTTCCCTCTTTATCATACCGTCATTCTTATTTTTATTTGACGGCATTGATACTATAAA
>CANQNX010000032.1 GCA_947625345.1 Candidatus Gastranaerophilales bacterium | reverse complement strand
AAGGTGCAAATCTCGAAAATTTGTGAGGGGGTAACTTCTCCGAGGGTTCGAATCCCTCTCTCTCCGTTTTTTTTTTATTTTGCACGACTTATCCAATGTCATTCCGAGGAGCGAAGCGAGCTCAGCATCTCTTGTTTTAGACCCTGAAATAAATTCAGAATGACAAAATTTTCGTTATGACATTTTCCTCGCCTTGATTTGCTGAATTCGGTTCTCCATCTCTTGTTCTTGAAGATAGACACAATATTCATATACGTAATAAAAACGAGTACCCGGTTCTTCGCCAAATTCACGTTTACGTGCTAAAAAATTAGCAATTTTACAACATTCACTTAGCTTGTTAAACCCATAAGCAAATTCAGCTCCCGGTTTATAAACAGCAAAATTATACAACCTCTCATCAGAAAGCCCTACTATAGAATAAGGATTATTTTGTTGGCTTTGAACTAAATTATTAATATTTCTTAATTCATAATCATCTTGAGCTAAACTTACCGCCTTTTCAATCGCACTTTTTTTGATTATTCCAAAACTTTGTCTATGTGATGATATGGGTGAAATTTTCATAACTTAATTCCTTCATTTTATCAGTATAAAATATCAACAAATTAAAATTTGCTAAAACATAAAAATTATAAATTTTATTTATAAAAAGTATAAAAATTAAAAAATATATGATAACTTATAAATATGACAAACATAAATTGGAGCCAATTTGTTAATAATTACGCAAACAGTTTAACTAAAACCAATGTTAATAATATTCAAAATAACATTGTAAATGATGCAATTCAAATTGCTCAAATGAAACAACCCGTTATTGCAGAACCATATTTGCCTAATACAACGGCACAACTGTCTCAAACAACATCAGAACTTGCAATGATGAATCAATTACAAATGAGTGAAATGTTGAAAGAACTGATGAGCTTTCCCAAAAATATGGAAGATGTTTTAAGTAAATTGATGACAAATATATCTCAAAATTCAACACAAACAGCATTAATGCTTTTGACATCTTCAATTAATTTAAACTCTTTAAGCGCAATGCTTCAAACTAATTCAAAAGAAGGCATAGCAAATTTATATAAAATGTTAGCTCAATTTAATGAAATAGGATTAAAAGTAAATGACGAACAGATAAGTAATTTATCGCAAATAATATCCTTAGTAGGCTCCTCTTCACAAAATGAAGCATCAAGTATAAAAATGCTAATGCTGATGTATTTGCCCTATTTACCCTTAAATAATCCCGAAGCATTCAAATTAGAATTATCGACAGGCGGAAATGAAGGTTCATTAAACTCTGATGACAGCGTAAAAATTTTAATTGCCACGGAAAATTACGGTAATATCCAAGCTGAAGTTTTTAAAACGGATAAAGACGGAATAAAAATAGAATTAATATCATCACAAACATTTCCCGTAAAAGAATTTAAAATATTAATGAAAGAAGAGAGCATAAAATATAATATAAATATAAACATTGACACGGCACAAAAAGAAATTTTTAATAAAGAAAAAAATAAAACCATAAAGACACAAGTATTTATGAATACAAGTCCTGGGGTAAATCCGTTTTTATTGCTTATTTCAAATGCATTAATAAAAAATATACACACAATAGATTCAAAAGAAAATTTAAAAGAAATAAGAAAAGAGAAATTAAAAAATGGCAAAAGTTAAAACGAAGTGGGTATGTCAAAATTGCGGATATGAGACGGCAAAATATATAGGGAAATGTCCCGATTGCGGTGCTTGGGGTACATTAACCGAAGAAAAAGAGTACAAATCTGAAAATACGAATCAAAATATAATTAAAAAAGATGAAAATCCGATATGTTTAATAAACGAGATAGAAATCACTGAAAATATCAGAATAAAAAGCGGATATGAAGAATTAGATAGGGTATTGGGCGGCGGATTAGTACAAGGCTCACTAATACTCTTGGCAGGAGATCCTGGAATAGGAAAATCAACTCTCATACTGCAAACTGCAGGAAACATCTGCCGGCAAAATAAAAAACTGATATACGTATGTGCTGAAGAATCAGGTTCTCAGGTTAAATTAAGAGCTAAAAGACTTAATGTCAACTCTGATAACTTATATGTATATTCACAAACAAATCTTGAAGCCGTAATAAATCAAACTGATTTAATTAAACCCGATGTGCTCGTAATAGATTCCATACAATCTGTTTATACTTCAAGTATAACAAGTTCATCAGGAAGCATATCTCAAATAAGGGAATGCACAAATATATTAATGGACATAGCAAAAAATAGGAATATAACGGTTATAGTAATAGGACATGTTACAAAAGACGGTAATATAGCAGGTCCCAAGGTTTTAGAACATATGGTGGATACCGTTATCTATTTTGAAGGTGATAAATATAAATCCCAAAGAATATTGCGTTCAATAAAAAACAGGTTTGGTTCGACAAATGAAATAGGCGTATTTAATATGGAAGACAGCGGACTTGAAGAAGTAAAAAACCCGTCCGAACTTTTTATGAGGGGAAAAAGTGAAAGTGCCCCCGGAAGCGTAATAATAGCCGCAAGCGAAGGTACAAGAGCAATGCTCATAGAAGTGCAATCATTGGTGGGTTCAACATCTTATCCTTCCCCCAGACGTGTATCAACGGGGGTTGAATATAACAGACTTCTTCAAATTATAGCTGTTTTGGAAAAAAGAATAGGATTGAATCTTTCCAAACACGATGTATATGTAAATATAACAGGCGGAATTGAAATAGATGAACCTGCTGCGGACTTAGGTATAGCACTTGCAATAGCAACTTGTTTTCGTGACGTTGTTGTTGACCCTGATTGTGTAATTATAGGTGAAATTGCGCTATCAGGCGAAATAAGGAACGTAAATAATATAGAAAAACGTATATATGAAGCACAAAAATTAGGATTTAAAAAAGCAATTATTCCGAAGCAGAAGAAAAAGTTTTCGGATGAATATGATATAAAAATCATAGAGGTTGCAAGACTTATGGATGCCATAAAAGTATGCGTATCAAAACCCATGCCCGTTAATTAAAACAGCTTATATACCGAATCTGTCATAGATTGTATTGATATTTTTTAAATAATCTTTAATATTAAAACAAGCTTCAATCTCGTCTTTGGAGAGAATATTTAAGATTTCATTATCATTTAAAAGATTTTCTTTAAAATCAGCATTGTTATTAAACGCATTCAGTGCATTTTTTTGAACAAGCTTATAGGCATCTTCTCTCGATAAGCCTTTATTGCACAGCGAGAGCAAAACTTTTTGTGAAAAAACTATTCCGCCAAACATATTTGTATTTTTCAACATATTTTCTTTATGTATAACAAGGTTATTTATGGTATTTTCAAGTCGTGTGAGCATATAATCAATAAGAATGGCGGAATCAGGGAAAATGATTCTTTCCGCACTTGAATGAGAAATATCTCTTTCATGCCAGAGAACAACATTTTCCAGTGCGGCAACGGAATTTGACCTTACAATACGAGCTAAACCCGATAAGTTTTCAGAAGATATCGGATTTTTTTTATGCGGCATGGCAGAAGAACCTTTCTGCCCTTTTGCAAAACCTTCTTCAACCTCTAAGACTTCCGTCCTTTGCAAATGTCTTAATTCAACAGCAATTTGTTCTATGCAGCTTGCAATGAGAGCAAGGGCTTGAATATAATTGGCATGAATATCACGAGCAATAATTTGGGTAGAAAATTTAGCACTTTTAAGCTTCAAGAGTTCACAAGCAATTTTTTCAATTTCAGGATTGATATTACTGTAAGTGCCAACGGGACCCGAAATCTGCCCGACACTTGATTCATCAAGCGCCTTTTCAAAATTTCTTTTAACACGTTCAAAAATATCAATATAACCGCATAATTTTATACCAAAAGTCATTGGTTCGGCATGTACACCGTGAGAACGACCGATACAAACGGTATTTTTATGTTCTTTAGCTTTATATTTAAGTGTTTGCAGCAATTTATCAAGGTCATTTAATATTATGTTTCCTGCATCTCTCATTTGAAGAGCAAGTGCAGTATCAATAACATCGGAACTTGTCATACCCATGTGAATATATCGTGAATTTTCACCGACATTTTCATTTACGTTAGTTAAAAAAGCAATTACGTCATGTCTGACTTCACGTTCGATTTCATCAATTCTTTCAACTGAAAAAGAAGCTTTTGAAAGAATATCTTTAAGCACCTCATCAGAGATAACTCCAATTTTGTTATAAGCTTTACAAACAGCCATTTCAACATCAAGATAATATTTAAACTTAGAATTCAGAGTCCAAATATTTTTCATTTCATCTCTTGAATATCTGTCAATCATAAAACTTTCCTTTTTAATGATTTTATTCTACAATAACACCATAACAAGTTCAAGCGAATATATAAGGCAGAGTGAGAAAAAGAGACACGTCTCAAAAAATTGAAAGGGATAAGAATGAGTGAAAATATTATCATCACGAATAAAAGACAACCGTTCTTTTATGATATAACCTTAAGAGACGGTAATCAGTCACTAAAAAAACCTTGGAATACATTTGAAAAAGAATTAATATTTAATCATCTCGTAGAATTAGGCATACAAGGTGTTGAAGTAGGGTTTGCTGCAGCCTCTGACATGGATTTTGAAGCATGCTCAAGATTGGCATCAATAGCACCTGATAATGTAGTTATATCAGCACTGGCAAGAACAACGGAACACGATATAAAAAAAGCGGCAGAATCAATCAAAAGCGCACCGAAACAAAGAATTCATACTTTTATAGCAATGAGTCCTTTTAATATGCAATATGTATTAAATAAAACAAGCGAACAAGTCAGAAAACAAGCTATAGAAGCAGTTGAATACGCAAAAAATTTGATAGGCAAACACGGAGAAGTTGAATTTTCCGTTGAACACTTCGGAGATTGTCAGGAAAATATTGATTTTGTTATAGATTCATTAAAAGAAGTTGTTAAAGCAGGTGCTACAATTATAAATTTACCTAATACCGTAGAAAGAACAAGACCAAAAGTCTTTATTAATTTAGTGGAAAAGGTATACAATGCACTTCCGAAAGATATAATAATATCCGTACATAACCATAACGACCTTGGAATGGCGACAGCAGCAACAGTTGAGAGTTATTTTGCCGGTGCAGTTCAGCTGGAATGCGCATTAAACGGATTGGGAGAAAGAGCAGGAAACACAAATTTATACGAAGTTGCGGTAGCTCTTCATAATTCGGGAGTAGATGTACCTTTAAATTTATCAAAAATTTATGAATTGGCACTCATAATTTCCGATATGTCAGGAGTTAAAATATACGAAAAAGCACCGTTAATAGGCCCTGATGCGTTAGCACACAGAAGCGGAATTCACCAAGACGGAGCCGTAAAAACAAAAGACATGGAAAAAGGTGCTTATAGACCCATCCATCCATCATTAATCGGAAGAAAGGATGATGAAAAGTTAGGCTTCACATCACAATCAGGCAAGACTGCAATATTTGAAATAATAACAGAAGCGGGATACCCGATTACACTTCAGGAGGCTCAAAGAATTGCACCTTTTGCAAAAGAAATAGCAGAAAAAATAGGCGAACTTTCAACAAAAAATATTATAGACATATACTATAAACAAGTGTTCAATATTCAAGGAGCATTTACTCTTTGTAAAATGGATAAACTTGATGACGGAAACATGAATCTCCACTTCAAATATAATGACAAAGAATACGATATAAAGGTATCGGGAAACGGTCCTGTCGATGCTTGTATAAAAGCAATACAAAAAGCAGGATTTAACTGTGAATTACTGCATTATGAACAGCAGGCATTGAACGAAGAATTAATGGGCTCGGGGGCTACGGCTATGAGCGTAATGCACTTTAGAGCTCCTAACGGACAGTCCGTAATATCAAGAGGCAGAGATGAAAGCACGGTTAATGCAAACATTAAAGCCATCTTTAACGGGTTAAATATAATAGAAAATCTAATGCAAAATGAGTTAAATAAAAGGTAAAATAATGAGCAATAACGGTTTATTAATACAAGCACAAACGCTTATAGATAACGAACAATATGAAAAAGCATATGAGATGCTTGAAAAATCTTACGATAATAATAAAGAAGATGCCGAATATCTTGAAAAAATTGCCCTATTGGCAAAAACACTTGAAAAACAAGAGGATGCCGTAAAATACTGGGAAGAATTGGTTCGTGTAAACCCCGATTCAATTGTAGGATACTCGGAACTGCTTGATATTTATATGAATAAAAATAACTATAAATATTATGTTACAAGGGCAAAATATAAAATATTAAACGGAAAAGTCAGCCAATCTATAGATGACTATAAAAAAGCCATTAACTCAACAACCGAAGAAAATGAAATAGTAAATGCAAGATTCTTACTCGCTAAAGCTTATGAATTTGAAGGTAAAACTCAAAATGCAATAGATGAATATTTCAGAATTTTAGAACAAAGTAATGATATGGCTATTTATTATAAATTAGCAGATTTGTATGTAGAAACAAATGACAGATACTCGGCAATTAATATTTTGGAAAAAGGAGTTAAAGCATTTCCCGAAATTAATGAATTGAGCGAATACTTATCTGGTCTTTACTTAAGAGAAGGTCAGTATGATAAAGCAATTGAATTTGCAAGAAACGACTATTCCAAAATAAAAGCACACCTGATGAAAGGGGATAACGATACGGCATTTAAAATGTTATCCGAAATAAATGATAATACAAATGCAAATTATTATGCTTTAATGGCTGAATATTATTTTAACGTAAAAAACCTTCAAAAATGCAGCGAATATATAGACAAGTTTAATGAACTTGCGCCGCAAAATCCGCTTACATATCAAATGCGCTCCTTAGTATGTGACGCAAATAATGATTCATACGGATATCATTATAATATGGGAAAATGTTATTCGTATAAAAAGGATTACGAACTTGCACTTTCCGAATACCTTAATGCCCACAGATGCGATAAAAATAGAACTGAAGCCATAAAAGAAATAATAAAAATAAACGAAGCTTCAGGTGATAAAACAAGTTTAATGGAATTTTATGAAAAATTAGTTATGCAGGAAAAAGATAACCCTGTTGCCTTAAAAGGTTTAGGTGATATCTATAGCGATATGTATGAATTCAGAAGTGCGCTTGAGTATTATGAAAGACTTCTTAAAACTAATAATTTTAGCTATGAAGTTTATGAAAAAATGGGTTTTTGTTATGAAAAATTAAAAGATTTTGTTAGTGCAAAAACATATTATGAAAAATACTTGGAAAAAGCGCCTTTATCCCCTGATAGTGAAAAATTAAAAGAAAAAATATCAAAGATGAATGTATCATCTTCTCAGTCTGTATCAAATGAAGAAGGCTTGATAGATAAGATTATGAAAATCTTTGGAAAATAAATATCAAAAAAAGAGGGGGATATTAATCCCCCCTCTTTTTTATAAACAAATTAATTATTCTCTTGTAACATTAAATGACTTATCAATTAAATCTTTTTCATAGTTAGCTTCAAGAGGAAGAAAAACTTTTCCGTCATGTCTGATTTTAACGGAAAGTCCTCTATTACCACCACAAGGAGTCCAATTATTTCTCATAACAGTTAATGTTTGAATCTCTTTTCCTGTAAGAGGTCTGTCCATACAAATAGTAACAGAGCCATTAAAATTATTTTGAGGTAAATTCCAAATTCTCATACCATCAGTTGTTACAATTTGAGGAGAATCATAACTGCCACTACCACCACAATTTTCAACAGCTGTATTTAAGTGGTCAGCAATACGTGCACAAAAATGTATCTCACGGGAGTTAGCAGGATTTTCATCATCATCTTCATCTTCACTATTTGGATCAACAGGTAAACTCGACATGCTCCATAATTCAGAAGTGTTTGCACCTTGACTTACTAACAAGTCCGTTGCATTACCAACAGCCGCTTGTAAAGAATACATACCTTTTTTAAACATCAAAACGTCTCTGTCAGGCTGAACCTTACTAACCAAAGGCATAACTACAGCCATAATAATGCCAATTATAGTAAGTGTTATAAGAGTCTCAGCAAGAGTAAAACCTTTTTTCATAATTCTTATTCCTCTTTTCAAATAAAACTTATACATTATGTATAATACCACATTTTTTAGATTTTCTACTTAGAATTTTTTCTTTAAAGTTCTTTAAGGTTTTTACATAAAGACTTGATATAAAATTTTTAGCTGTCTATAATTCATTAGAAATGAAAAAACAGAGGTAGTAAAATGAAAAAAGAAATACATCCCGAATACAAGAAAACAGTTATAAAATGTGTATGCGGTAATGAAATTGAAACAGGTTCGGTATTAGAAGATATCACAGTTGAAATTTGCAATAATTGCCACCCCTTCTATACAGGCAACCAAAAAATAGTTGATACCGAAGGAAGAGTTGAAAGATTCAAAAGACGTTATCAGCAAAAACAAAAATAACAATATACAGCTGCGTTTTTTTTGTAAAGACGCAGTTGTTTTTTACCCGCTTAAAAGCGGGTTTTATGTATATTGAGGAGGAATTATGCAAGATAAATATGCACAAGTAAAGCTTATCTCAAAACCCGAGAACATGTTAAAAACAATATATACCGCTTGCAGAACTTGTTATAGTTCAGATTCACCTTTAAATATTTATGATTGTGACTCTGCTCAAGATAATGAAAAAATGCTTAAACTGATAAGCAGAGTTGTTTCATCAGGTCACTACAGCACCATAGAACATATACAAGTAAGTTTTGCAATATCAAATATATCAAGAGCATGCTCGCATCAACTCGTAAGACACAGACATATGTCTTTTTCCCAAAAATCACAAAGATATGTTAAAGAAAAAGGACAATTTGATTATCTTACTCCGGATACAATTGAAAATAATCCCGAATTAAAAAATAAATTTGATGAATTTATGGGAAAAATTTCAGATTTTTATATAGAGTTAACAGAGGCAGGAATTCCGGCTGAGGATGCAAGAGCAGTATTACCGAATGCCGCATCTACTTCAATGGTGGCAAGTTTAAACCTTCGAGAACTCATACATTTAGCAAATTTAAGGCTTTGCACCAGAGCGCAAAAAGAAATACGTTTGCTTGTTAAAAGAATGTGTGATGTTTTAGTTGAAGAAGAACCTTGGCTAAAAGATTATCTCGTTCCTAAATGCGAACGCTACGGATTTTGTGATGAAGACAAATCCTGCGGCAGAAAACCCGTTAAGGAAAATTAATTATGAAAGATATGTTAGATAAAATACTTCAAATAGAAAACAAATATATTGAACTCGGACAAATATTGTCTGACCCTGAAGTTATTCAGGATTATAACAGATTTAAAACTCTTTCAAAGCAAAGAAAAGCAATGGAAGAAACCGTTGAAGTATATCACAGTTGGAAAGACTCCGAACAGGCAATAAAAGATGCTCAGGAATTATTAAAAAATGAATCCGACGAAACAATGAGAGAATTCCTTCACGGAGAAATAAATGAAAATGAATCAAAAATGGCGGAATTAGAAGAAAAAATGAAAGTACTTCTTCTTCCGAAAGACCCTATGGATGATAAAGACATTATGCTTGAAATAAGAGGTTCCGCAGGCGGTGATGAAGCAAATATCTTTGCGGGAGACCTTATGAGAATGTACTTAAGATATGCGGATAAACAAGGTTGGCAAACTCAAATATTAAGTAAAACCGATTGCGAAGCTGGAGGAGTATCTGAAGTAATTATTTCTATAAAAGGCGACAGCATTTATTCCAAACTTAAATACGAATCAGGTGTTCACCGTGTACAAAGAGTACCTGAAACCGAATCTCAAGGAAGAGTTCATACCTCAACCGCAACGGTAGCCGTCATGCCTGAAGTTGACGATGTCGAAGTGGAACTCAATATGAACGATATAGAAATAACAACGGCACGTTCCGGTGGTGCAGGCGGTCAAAATGTTAATAAAGTAGAAACTGCAGCAAGAGTATTCCATAAGCCTACGGGAATTATGATATTTTGTACGGAAGAACGTTCTCAGCTTCAAAATAAAGAAAGAGCATTACAAATTTTAAAGGCAAAACTTTATGATATGGAAGTTCAAAAACAGATGAAAGAAGTAACCGATTTAAGACGCTCTCAAGTCGGTACCGGAGACCGTTCCGAGAGAATAAGGACATATAATTTTCCTCAAGGAAGACTTACTGACCACAGAATAGGTCAAAACTTAAATGTTTGGACTGTTATTGACGGAGAACTTGACGACTTAATCAATCTGTTAATAGCGCATGACCAACAGCTTAAATTAGAAAAATTAGCGCAAATTAACTAAAATAGAAGGAATGTCTGAGTTGGACAAACAAAAACACTACCCTGTAATGGCAAAAGAAGCAACCGATGCACTAAATTGCACCGATAATAAGTTATACATTGATGCCACTTTGGGTTATGGCGGTTATAGCGAGCTGATATTAAAACAAATTCAACCAAACGGTAAACTTATATCTTTTGATGTCGATATTGATGCAATTAATTATTCAAAAGAAAAATTAAAAGGTTACGAAAATTTAACTATTGTTAACGATTCTTATATTAACATTAAGAAATATTTACAAGAAAATAATATTAGTGAAATTTCAGGAGGAATAGTTTTTGATTTAGGTGCATCTACTCCCCAACTAACCTCAACACAGAGGGGTTTCAGTTTTATGAGCGATTCAAAATTAGACATGCGCTTTAATCAATCCGGTGATTTTTCAGCTTATGATGTGGTTAATGATTATAAAGAAGATGATTTAGTAAGAATATTCAGTGAATACGGAGAAGAAAGATTTTCAAAAAGAATAGCAAAAAAAATAACAGAAGAGAGAAAAATTAAAACAATAGAAACAACCAAAGACCTTGTTAATATTATATTTGAGGCTACACCGAGAATAAAATCAAAAATTCATCCGGCAACAAGAGTATTTCAAGCAATAAGAATCGAAGTAAATCATGAACTTGACAATATAAAAAATACATTAAATGATGTGCTTACATTATTATCTAATAATGCTATACTATCTATAGTAACATTTCATTCTTTGGAGGATAGAATAGTAAAACAATTTTTTAAGTACTATTCTAAAGAATGGGTGAAAGATAACAGTGTGTTTGACTATAATGTCCCCATGCTCGAATTGGTTAATAAAAAACCGATATCGGCAAGCGAGGACGAAGTAAAGGCAAATCCGGCTTCTCGAAGTGCAAAATTGAGAATAGCAAAAAGAATAAATAAATCAGGAGAGGTTCATTGAGTAAAAGTTCAATAAAATATATTGATAAATCATATTTATACCGTAACAAGCAAAATATCAGAGCTATTGATAATCCTGTTATTTATGCTCAATTTCCAAATCATGCTCATAAAAAATCGGCTGCCGAACAAATTAATAAATTTTTAAATGTGGTTTTACTTTGTCTCGTCATAGTATCTTTAATAAGTTACTACTTTGTTTCAGACAGTGAAAAAACAATGAACCTTATAGGTCATGAAATTGTTACTTTAAGTAATGAAAATATAGAATTACAGAATAAATTAGACAATTTAAACTCTTTCCAAAAAATAGATTCAGTTATAAACAGCAGTAAATCATTAGATACGGCAAGAATGGTGATGGAGATTCCTATGGTTAATACCTCTTCAATACCTAAAGTCCCCACTGCTCCTGTTAATTACAAATGGTCTATCGGTTATTAACTTTAGTTACAATGTTTATAGAAAATCAAACTTGTGCTAACCTGTTTATAGGTGAGTTTTTTTAATGAACAAAAATATAGAAAAAAATAAATTCAAAAAAGTTGAATCACGTATAAAAATAGTACACATGTTTCTGCTCGGATTTTTTACAATAGCGGTGGTGTATTTGTTTATGCTGCAAATAGTTGATTTCAGACATTATCATCATAAAGCAATGAGTCAACGATTTAGCAAAAACTTTATAATGCGAGGTCAAATTGTTGACAGGAACGGAGTCAGATTAGCATCTGATACTACATCTTATAATCTTTATGCTCACAGAGAATACTTTGATCATACTCCTCAAGAACTTGCCAAAATACTTTCACCATATTTGGGAATCTCAGAAAAAAATATTTTAAAAACAATAAATAAAGGTTCGACAATTATATTATTAAAAAAAGATGTGGATAGGAATGCTGCGGAAAAAATAAAAAAATTAGGCTTAAGAGAGATAAGTTTAGACAAAAAAAATGAAAGAGTATATCCGCAAGACGAATTGGCAGCGCATGTTATAGGCTATTACAATCCCGATGCCGATACAGCTTCAGGTGTTGAATTATCGGCAAAATCAAAATTAGAGTACGTAGAAAATAAAGTAACCGTCCAAAGAACTCCGAGAGGAGATATTATATATGATACTCAAACTGATGCTATAACCGCCTCAACACCGCAAGTAGGTAAAACAGTTCAATTAACAATAGATTCAGCTATACAACATGTATGTGAACGTGAACTTTTAAATATGGTAACAGAAAAACAAGCGGCAAGAGGCGCCGTTATTGTTATGAATCCCAAAAATGGTGAAATTTTAGGCTATGCCGTTTATCCGAGATATAATCCGAATAATTATAAAAAGACACCTGCAATACGTCTTAAAAACTGGACTTTGACAGACGTATATCCTCCGGGGTCAACTTTTAAAACACTTACCGTTGCTGCAGGTATAGAAAGCGGTAAAATAACTGAAACATCTAAAATCTTAGATACCGGAAAAATGCAGCTCGGGAACTGGACAATACAAAACTATGATTATCATAAACATCCTAATCCGGGAATGATTAGTCTTGTATACCTTTTGGAGCATTCAAGCAATGTAGGAAGTGCTAATGTTGCACTAAAAATGTCACCTGTTGAATACTACAATATATTAACCAAATTGGGAATAGGTAAAAAGAGCGGTATAGACTTAGCGGGAGAATCCACCGGATTATTACCGAAACCTTATAAATGGGATAGGTCAAGACAAGCAACAATGGGTTACGGATATGGTGCATCTGTAACAGTTATGCAAATGGTAAGTGCAGTAAGTGCACTTGCAAATAACGGTATGAGAGTTACTCCTCACGTTATAAAATATTCTCCGGAAGAAGAAGTTGAAAAAATTCAAAAAATTCAGGCAATTTCACCTGAAACTGCAAAAACGGTTACAAAATTATTAGCGCAAAGTATAGGAAATTCAAGAACACCTTTAAATCTTGAAAAATATACCGTAGCAGCTAAAACAGGTACATCTAAAAAGCCTAAGGAAAATTCAAAAGGATATTCTAACAGCCTTTATGCTTCAGCAATAGGCTATTTTCCCGCAAGTGACCCTCAGGTTTTAATATATGTAGTCGTAGATTCGGCTTCAAACGGCCCCGTTTGGGGAAACACGGTTGCAGCACCGATTTTTAAAGAAGTTGCTAACCAATGTGCAAGAATACTAAACATTCCCCCTGATAAAAACAATAAAGAAAGTTAAAGGATAAACATTATGCTTTTAAGTAAATTAATAAGATTATTGGATGATTATAAGACACATAACTTTGAAGATACTGAAATAACGGGTATATCATATAATTCACTTCAAACAAAAAATGGTGACATTTTTATATGTATCAGAGGTGAAGCTCAAGATGGTCATAAATATGCTGAAAATGCTTATAAAAATGGAGCAAAAGCAATATTTGCCGAAGAAATCTTAGATATAAATCTTCCTCAAATTATTGTTAAAGACACAAAAAGAACTATGGCAAACCTAGCTGCTGCATTTTATGATGAACCTTCCAAAGAGATTAACTTGATAGGAGTAACCGGAACTAACGGAAAAACAACCGTAACACATCTTATACAGAAAATATTGGAAGAAAATAACGAAAAATGTGCATTAATAGGCACTTTAGGTTATAAACTTTCAAGCAAAGATGATTATAAAGAAGCTAAGCACACAACCCCACAGCCGCCCGAACTTCAAAAAGATTTAAGACTTATGGCAAACAGCGGAATTAAAAATGTTGTTATGGAAGTAAGCTCACATTCACTTGAACAAAAAAGAGTAGGGTGTTGCGATTTTGACGGAGCGGTATTTACAAATTTAACTCAAGACCACTTAGATTATCACATTACAATGAAAAATTATTTTAAAGCAAAAGCTATTTTATTTGAAAATCTTAAGAAAGGAGCTTTTGCAGTAATAAATGCGGATGATGAATATGCTCAGGATTTTATAAAATCAGTACCTGAAGGTGTAAAAATACTAACATACGGAGTAAAAAATGATGCTGACATAAAAGCTGTAGATATAGATTTTTCGGTAGACGGAGCAAAATTAACGGTTGAATTTAATTCAATCAAAGAAAAAATGAATCTTCACTTAAACGGAATGTTTAGTGTTTATAATGCCTTAGCCGCATTTAGCAGCGGTTTAGCCATGAATATAGATTATAAAACAATAATAAAAGCATTAGAAAATACAAAAAGCGTAGCCGGAAGATTTGAAATAGTAAGTAAAAAACCTTTAGTAATAGTGGATTATGCACATACCCCCGACGGACTTGAAAATGTTTTAAAAGCCGCAAGGGAGCTAACACCAAAAGATGCGAATTTGATATGTTTATTCGGTTGCGGCGGTGACAGAGATACCACTAAACGTCCCAAAATGGGGAAAATAGCTGATGAACTGTCAGATAAAGTAGTGGTAACATCAGATAATCCGAGAAGTGAAGACCCGCAGCTTATTATTTCGGATATTATGGCAGGAATAAAAACAGTAGATACAAAGAGAATATTTGTAGAACCTGACAGAAGAAGCGCAATAAAATTTTTAAAGTCAATATCAAAAGAAAATGATGTCATTGTTATTGCCGGAAAAGGGCATGAAGACTATCAAATTCTGAAAAATGAAACAATTCACTTTGACGACAGAGAAGAAGCAAAAAAAGTATTTGCGAGTGTGTAAAGGAGGCTAAAAACTATGAAATTAACAGTATTGGGACCGGGGTGCTGGGGATTAACACTCGCTTGGCTTTTAAATGATAATTTTGAACAAATTTGTGTATGGGGCAGAAAAGAAGATATCACAGATGAATTAAGACAATATAAACGAACAACAAAACCGCTTTGTGTTCAGTTGGATAATAAAGTAGAAATTACCGATAATCTAAAAGAAGCTGTAAATAATGCGGACATAATTTTGCTTGTTGTTGCAACGTCAGGAATAAGACCCGTTTGTAAACAACTTAAAGAAGCAGGCTTAAAAGATAATCAAATTCTTGTTAATTTATCAAAGGGACTTGAGTTACCTTCTTTAAAAAGGATGTCGGAAGTAATAAAAGATGAACTTCCCGATTCAAAATTAGTAATATTATCAGGGCCTACACTCGCAAAAGAAATTTTAAACGGATGTCCTACCGCAGCTTCCGTCGCATCGGATGATATGGAGAATGCTAAATTTGTACAAAAACATTTAAATGTAGCTTCAAAATTCAGATTATATACCAACCCTGATGTTATAGGAGTTGAATTGGGCGGAAGCTTAAAAAATGTAATAGCAATTGCATCAGGATTTGCGGATGCAATGAACTTAGGTGATAATTGCCGAGGAAGTTTATTAACAAGAGGGATGGCTGAAATTGTAAGAGTAAGCACAAAGTTAGGTGCAAAACCTTCAACACTATACGGTTTATCAGGTATGGGAGACTTAATTGCAACTTGTTCAAGCCCTTTCAGTCGTAATTATACGGTAGGCTCGATGTTAGGGAAAGGCAAAAAAATAAATGATATTTTAAATGAATTGGGTTCAGTGGCAGAAGGGGTTAAAACCTCTAAAGCAATTTGTGAATTAGCAAAAAAATTAGATATTGAAGTACCGGTATCCTCTGCTATTTACGATGCAGTATACACGGATATCACACCAAAAGAAGTCTTAAATAAACTTATGAACAGAAAACTCAAAGAAGAAGACTGATTTACAGATAATCGCTAAATTTTTTCTTAATAACCTTGAAGCCGCAGCCATCAATAGTTTCAACATTTTTGTCAATGATTTTTGCAGGAAAATTTTTGCAAAATAAAGGTCTTTTATTATAAATTGCACACAAATTATTATCTTGAATATGCTTACAAGACAGAATTAAATCGCCGTTTTCATCATAACCGGTTATATAAAAATTTTTATATAACGGAATAAAAAAACTTATAAGTTTTAATTCTTTTTCATTTTTTA
>CANQNX010000031.1 GCA_947625345.1 Candidatus Gastranaerophilales bacterium | reverse complement strand
TTTATTATTTATTACTATTTCTTTTCTTCAGCTTTTTTGTCATCTTTTGGAGCTTCTTCTTTGGTAGCTTCTTCTTTTGGAGCTTCTTCTTTTGGAGCTTCTTGTGCTTTTGCATCATCTTGAGGTGCCTGAGTATTAGCATCTGCAGGTAAAGATTTTATTATATTAGCTGCCGTTTCTTTAACTCTGTCATCTTCATCTGATTGAGCCAATTCACAAATTGTTTTGATGTCATTTGCATATTGGGGTTTTGCAATGTAGTTAAGAGCTTCAAGAGCACCCATTCTTAATACGGGGTTTTTATTTTCTTTTGCATTTGTAATAACGGTTTCAATGCAAGGTAAATCTTTTAATTCAAGAGTTTGACCGTTTCTTTTTTCAAGTTCGTTATTCAATCTTTCCTGCATATAAGAAATTGTATATAAAGCATATAACTTATTCATTTCAGCTTTTTCTAATTCGGAAGGTTCCAAAGCTTTTGCTTTTTCTTCTTCTGATAATTGTTCCTGAGGTTTATTTCTTAATTCGACAACATCAGGAGAAGGTCCTTCAAGTTGTGAAGTATCTTTATTAATAATTTCAACTAAAGAATCAAATATTTGAGTATCGAGCAATAAAGGAGCTTTAGCATCATCATTTTTTACCAATTCTGCAACTTCTTCTATCGCAGCTTTTTGAGCCTCCAAATCGGAAGTTTTAAGTTTAGATGCAAAAGATTCCGGAGTAACTGAACTATCAGGAGCTTGAGACTGTTCTACAGTTGGGATAGCAGCCTGAGGAGCTTGCTGTTGAGTTTCAATTTGCGGCGCCGGAACCTGAGGTGTTTCTACATTTACCGGAGCTGCGGGTTGAAATGCTTGTGGAGCCGCAGGTTGCATTACTGAAGGTGCTTGAACAGGCATTTGATATGTTTGTTGAACAGGAACATATTGCGCAGGCATTGTAAATGGAACTGCTGCTTGAGGAGCCGAACCTACACCTTGGGGATTTAATATTTCAATATTTACTCCGTTAAATTTTGTTTTATCCGCACCATAACCGTAAGTACTTGCTGTCGGATAATTATAAAATACACCGGGTTGATTCAAACACTGAGCCGGAATTTGACAGCCTTGAGGTTGATTATAAACCTGAGTAGCCGTTTGAGGTATATATTGTGTTTGTGGCGCTTGTATCATTTTATACTCCTTTATAAAACTATTTTATATTTAGACATAAATATTTACTAACTTACACAATCATAAATGCTTGTAAATTAAAAAAATTGCTAACTAATTTAATAATTTTGCATGTTTAAATTGGCTTACACACAAAATTTCCTTATTATTACTGCATTTTAAACGTTTAACAAAAGTTAATATTTTGTTTTTAAAAAAATAAAAAATGATTTTATTCAAATAAATTTTACATATTTTACACATTATTTTTATATTTAATGTAAAATAATACATGTATATATTTGTATGCTAAAAAAAATGAATTCGGAAAATAATTTAGTACAAAAGTTTAATATTAGGGATTATCAAGAGTTAATAGATACTCTGGCGAAAGTAGAGTATAAAAAATTGTCCGCAAAACATTTAATTGATTTTTCGGAATTAATTAACATAGGAACACAAGTAATACACAAATTGTGTTCAAATAATCCGCCGGATAAGTACAATAAATCATATTTATCAACAGCCATAAAATGGGCAATAAGAAATGAAGTCAGAAGAAGATATAAATGGTATGTTCTTAAAAATCAAAAAGAAAATACAATGGTGGTTGATGATGAAAATCAATGCAGCATAAGAGAAGCAGTATATAAAACAATATTATCCGTTGATGAAATTTCTGAAGGTGATAACCCCACTCAAATAAGAGATAACAAAAAGAATCCCGAGGAAAAAATCATATTTTCGGAATTAAGTGACCATATAAAAAATGCAATAAAAAACTTACCGCCAAGAGAAAGAGAACTTATAGAAAGTAAGTTTTTTCAAGATAAAAAGCTAAGAGAAATATCCGAAGAATTCAATCTTTCACCCTCAAGAATTTCAAGAATTATTCAGTCGGGATTAAATAAAATCAGAAAAGAATTAGTAAAACAGAATTTAGTATAGAACATTGCATGACAGTGTTCTATTTTTATGAAAAGGAGAAATACTATAATGTCAAAATTAATAAGCGGAATAATGTCATATATCCTGCCGCCTTCAAACGATTTATTTTATTCTTTATTTGAAGAAGGCACAAAATATTGCAGACAATCGGCAGAATTATTACATGAAATATTAGAAAAAGGTATTACTGAAGAACACATAGCATTAGCAAGGCAATACAAGCATGCCAGTAACAAAAACATAAAAAAAACCTTAGAAGTTTTAGATACTTCATTTGTTACACCGATAGACAGAGAAGATATACAAAACATTTCGGGACTATTAAATAAAATTACGAAAAAAATTACAAAGTCATGTATGAACATAAAAGTATACAGACTTGAATATTATACTGACAATTTAAAGAATCAATCCCAAACATTAATTGCAGCAACAAGCGAATTAGAGCAAATTTTTGCGAATTTTAAGAAGCCGACAATATCAGACATGACCTCACGGAATTTAAAAATGAAAGAGATAGAAACAAGAGGAGATGAAATACTTCTTAATGCGACAGAAGCTTTATTTTCAGGCAAATATGATGCATTAAACGTAATAAAATTAAGAGATATACATAAAGATTTGGAAAATGCTTTGGATTCCTGCTACAGTGTATCAGATGCGGTTGTAAGTGTTGTATTAAAATTGAGTTAGTCGGAGATTAAGGCATGACAATATTTTTATTAATAGCAGTATTAATATTTGCGCTTACATTTGATTATATAAACGGTTTTCATGACTGTGCCAATTCAATAGCATCCGTTGTATCCACAAAAGTATTATCCCCGAGGCAGGCAGTATTATACGGAGCTACTTTAGAAGCAACCGGTGCTCTATTGGGTGTCAATGTTGCAAAAACAATAGGGGCAGGGATAATTGACAGCGGAACAATTACGCTGCAAGTTATATTATGTGCTTTGATAACGGCTGTAATATGGAATTTAATAACATGGTGGTTCGGACTTCCTTCAAGTTCCTCACACGCATTAATAGGAGGTTTATTAGGCTCTGCATTTGTCCATGCCGGTTTAGATACAATAAATTTCAAGATTTTAGCGGATAAAGTAATAATTCCGATGTTCGCATCCCCGTTAGTCGGGTTTACATGCGGTTTTACGGTAATGTGTTTAATTTTAAGACTTTTTTACAGAATGAAACCCGATATAATAAACAGAAGATTCAGGAAAGTGCAAATAGTAGCTTCAGGGCTTATGGCTTTAAGTCATGGTTTGAATGATGCACAAAAGACTATGGGTGTAATAACTATGGCATTAGTTACGGGCGGGATTATAGTAATGCCTGAGGGTGAATTCAACATACCCATTTACGTAAAACTTATATGCGCATTTACAATGGCTTTAGGAACAATGTCAGGCGGATGGAAAATAATAAAAACAATGGGCAGTAAAATAATAAAATTAAAACCCATATCAGGTGCGGCATCAGATTTTGCGGCATCATCAATTGTCCTTACCGCATCAATTTTCGGTATACCTTTAAGTACGACTCATGTTGTATCAACATCAATAATGGGGGTCGGAACTGCAATAAAAAGAGGAAGCATAAGAACAAACATAATAAAGAATATAGTAACGGCATGGGTGCTAACAATTCCCTGCTGCGTTATAATGTCGTTAATAATATATTCGGTATTAAAACATATACCCCATTAGAGGAGGATAAAAAATGGCATTAAAATCAATACAATATAGACCCGAAGGAACATGCTGCGCATTAATGAACGTAGTTTTAGATGGTGATAAAATATATGACGTAGAATTTATAGGAGGATGTCCCGGAAATCTTATGGGAATAAGACAAATTATAAAAGGGTTAACTATAGACGAAGTAATAGAAAAATTTCAAGGGATTCGTTGCGGTTCAAAGCCGACAAGTTGTCCTGACCAGCTTGCGAAGTGCCTTTCTGAAATGAAAAAACAATACGGTTTAATAAAATAACTATTTTTATTATAAAATTATAAAGAGGTCTAAAAAAGTGACTATAGAATTAAATAATAAACAGGGATTAATAGCAGGAAACGGACAGTTACCCGTACAATTGGCAAAGAATGCAAAAGAAAACGGGTTTAACATTATTGCGGTTTCATTGTCTTCGGATAACAGAAATGAATTAAAAAAATACTGTTCAAAAGTCTATGATTTAGCACCGGGAGAGTTAATAAAAATAAAAAAAGTTCTTCAGGATGAAGAAATTAAACAACTGACTTTTATAGGAAAAGTTTCAAAAAGTTTGGTAATAAAGCGTCCAAAATTTGATTCTTTAGCCATAGAATTTTTAAAAAGAGCTCAAAGACTGAATGATGATGCTATAATGCTTTTTTTAATAGATGAACTCAATAAATTAGGTATAACGGTATTGGACCAAACAATATTTATAAAGAATTTAATGGCTCCGAGAGGAGTATTAGGGAAAATACAACCTACAAAAGAACAACTTTCCGACGTTGAATACGGATATAAAATAGCAAAAGAAATGGGAGACTTGGATATAGGTCAATCGGTAGTCATAAAAGACCGAATGATTATGGCAATTGAAGCTATTGAAGGTACCGATAAATGTATAAAAAGAGGATGTAAATTAGGAAAAAAGAATTCGATTGTTGTAAAAGTTGCAAAACCCAAACAGGATAAAAGGTTCGATATACCGGCATTCGGTTTAAATACATTAAAAACAATGAACAGATATAAAGCAAAACTTATAGCTGTAGAAGCTGATGAAACAATATTTGTAGACTATAAAAAAACTATAGAATTTGCGGATAAACATAATATAGTAGTAATGGCAATATGAAGAAATTATTTATAATAACCGGAGAATATTCAGGCGACAAACATGCCGCAGATGTTGTAAAAGAGTTAAAAAAGATTAATTCCGAAATTGAAATTGAAGCTGTGGGCGGTGAAAATTTAAAAAGAGAAGGCGTAAAGTTATTTTGCGACCACTCCGAAATGTCGTGTGTAGGATTCAGTTTTAATATAATAAAGAAACATATAGTTTTAGGTAAAGAAATAGCAAACTACTTAAAAAACGAATACAAACCCGATATGGTTTTAATGATTGACTATGGCGGATTTAATCTTAATTTATCAAAAGTATTATCAAAATACGGAATTAAAATATACTATTATATTCCGCCTCAAATATGGGCATCAAGAAAATGGCGTTTAAAGACCGTAAAAGAAAATATAAACAAAGTTTTGACAATATTCCCGTTTGAAAAAGATATGTACGAAAAAATAGGAGTAGACGTGGAATTTGTCGGACATCCTCTTTTAAATGAACTTCCTGATGCCGTAAATAGAGATGCATTTTTTTCCAATAACAATTTAGATAAAAATAAGAAATTAATATCTATATTTCCGGGTTCAAGAGTATTTGAAATAAAAAATCTGCTTAAACTATTTTTAGATTCCGCAAGAATGATAAAAGAAAAAAATAATACAGTTCAGTTTGCACTATGTCAGGCACCCAATATAGAAGATGAATTAATAAACAAAGAATTAAAACATTACAAAGACTTAAGTGTACGAGTAATGAAAAATAAAAACTATGAGCTTTTATCCGCATCGGATGCATTAATTTTAGCATCAGGAACGGTTGCATTAGAAGCTGCCATATATAAAACACCGATGATAATAAGCTATAGGGGTCCGATGTTTTTATATTTAATATATTTATTGGTAAGATGCATAAAAAAAGTGTCACTTCCAAACATTATCACAGGAAAAGACATTGTCCCCGAAATACTTCAATTGAAGGCAAAACCAAAGAATATTTCAAAAGAGATACTAAAAATTATAGAAGATAAAGAATACTCAAACAATATGAAAAAAGCCCTTTCCGAAGTAAGAGAAAAGCTTTCGGATAAAAAAGCGGCAAAAAAAACAGCCGAAATAATACTGCAAAATATTTAAAAAACTTAATATATATTGCATAAAATAAAAAAAATGGAATAATAAAATAATAAGTATGTAAATATTTGTGACAAACTAACAATTTTTTTCATTTATAGTTTTATAATAATCAGTACTTAGGATTGGTTAATGCAAAAAAGTAAGAATAATACAGATATAAAAAATAAAGATACTCTCTCTCCCCAATCAAATATGACGACGAATCCGATAGATAAAAGCGGATTAGTTGCAAAAATAAACATATTGGGTAGCGGGATGACACCTATAAAAAATCCTTACGGTAATTTTAATCATCATACCGAAAAATCATTAGGTGTAATTGACTATGCCGGTTTTATAAAACAAATGAACGACATAGTTAAAAATAATGTTGATTTAAAAGATTCACTTAATGAATTTCATAACATGTTTGTAAACAGATTAAATTGTACATACACTGCAATGGGATTTATTAGTGAACACTCTAATACCGTTAATATTAAATTATTAGATAAAAACTCAAACGTATATTCTTTAAAAGTATTTATGAATGATACGGAAAACGAGATAATAAAAGCATTATCATCAGGAGAAATAATCACTTTAAACGATTCTGAAGTACTAAAAATACCATCGCTTGTAAATCATCCTTGCGCAATAATTCCGATTAAAGCACAAGGCAGAACAATATGTTTAACAATGGTAAGCGACTATAATGTTCAAACACATATAAGTTTATATCAGCTTGCTGCAACCAATTTAGGACTTTTATTCCAAAATTCGGAACTATATGAAAAAGTAGCACAAAGTTCATATACGGACAGTTTAACAAATCTATATACCCATAGAAGATTTCACGAATTATTAAGTCAAGAACTTGAATATGCACAAGTCAGTAAAACAAAAGTGTCTGTTTTAATATTTGATATAAATAATATGGGGCAAATAAACAGAGATTTCGGACACTCAAAAGGTGATGAAGTAATAAAAGTAGTTGCAAGCAAAATTAATGAGAATATAAAGAAACAAGATATAGCTGCAAGGTACGGCGGAGACAAGATTGCCGTAATACTCAGAAATATGAATGCCGAAGAAGCGAAATATATGGCAGAATATTTAACATATACACTGTCTTGTTGTTTAGTTGATGATATAGGGCCTGTTAACAAAGTATCCGTAGGTATTGCAACATATCCTGACGATTCTGCGGATAAAGAAAAGTTATTAATTTTAGCGGAACAAGCGGTGCTTGTATCAAAAACAAAGGGTTATACAAACGGAAGATCAATCATTGTATCAACTCAAGACTATGATTTTTGGGACGATACCGCATTGAATTCATTTGCTGTCGTAATGGCAAAAAGACATTCACAATTAGGTATTAATTTTGAAGAGGCATTGGTTGAACAATTCCAAAATGAAAATATTGTATCCCAAAACCATTTAATTGAAGTTGTAACCTCACTTGCAAGTGCAATAGATGCAAAAGATGAATACACAAAAGACCATTCTTCTTCAGTATCAAGATATTCTGTAGCATTAGCAAGAGCAATAAACCTTCCGGAAAAAGAAGTTGAACGCATTAAATTAGGAGCACTGCTCCATGACATAGGCAAAATCGGAATTCCTGAAGATGTATTAACAAAACCGTCAAAATTAACCGATGAAGAATTCAAAATAATTCAACAACATCCTTCTATCGGAGTACAAAAAATATTGGATCCGAATCCTTTATTACATGACTTAATTCCTATAGTTAAATATCACCATGAGCAATGGAACGGCAAAGGATATCCATGCGGACTTAAAGGTGAAAACATACCTCTTGCGGCAAGAATAGTTGCAATAGCTGATACATATCATGCTCTGATTAGCGACAGACCATACAGAAAAGGTATGAGCTTTGAAAAAGCATGTTCAATTCTTGAAGAAGGCGCAGGAATTCAATGGGATAAAGAATTAGTAAGACAATTTATTGCCATAGCTCCTTCCTTGGCAACCAAAATTTAACTAATATTAAAAAATAGTTAAATTTCAAATAATAATATATAATGAAGCTTTGTTGCGGTATTAAAAGGAGATAAAAGATGCCAACCGAGAAATTACAAAGCTTAAAAAATGTTTTTTTTGCTGTTTTAGCTGTAATTTTATTAACCGCTTCTCCGTCATTTGCCGGCGAAGCTAATTTAGCAGTTCCTCATATAGAGGGTATTAATTTTAATTTGCTTAAAGCAGGTATGATTGTATCCATATTGGGAATAATATGGGGATTGTTTGCATACGGACAAATAAAATCAGTTAAATCACATAAAAGTATGATTGAAATAGGTAACACTATTTTTGAAACCTGTAAGACATATCTTGTGCAACAGGGTAAATTCTTAATAATATTAGAGATATTAATTGCAATATGTATTGCTTTTTATTTCGGTTTTTTGCAAAGTATGGACGTAAAAAATGTACTTATAATACTTTTATCATCTATAGTCGGAATTTTAGGCTCTTATGGAGTTGCATGGTTCGGAATAAGGATGAATACACTTGCGAATGCAAGAACTTCCTTTACTGCGCTTAGAAATAAGCCTATAGATATATTAAGCATACCTTTAAAAGCAGGTATGAGTATAGGGGTATTACTTGTAAGTGTTGAATTATTAGTAATGTTGGTAATATTATTGTTTATTCCGAGCAAATTAGCAGGTGCATGCTTTATAGGATTTGCAATCGGAGAATCATTAGGCGCATCAGCATTGCGTGTAGCCGGCGGTATTTTTACAAAGATTGCGGATATCGGTTCTGATTTAATGAAAATAAGATTCGGAATAAAAGAAGACGACCCGAGAAACCCCGGTGTTATTGCAGATTGCACGGGAGATAATGCGGGTGATTCAATAGGCCCGACCGCAGACGGATTTGAAACATACGGTGTTACGGGAGTTGCATTAGTAAGTTTCATACTGTTAGGTGTTAATTCTCCTCAAGATCAAATTCAACTTTTAACCTGGATTTTCGTTATGAGATATTTGATGATAATTACATCGGTTATATCATACGGAATAAATAATATTTTAAGTAAAATAATATACGGAAAGAAAGAAAATTTTGACTTTGAAGCACCTTTAACGAATTTGGTTTGGCTGACATCAATATTATCAATATGCATGACATTTGGAGTAAGCAAATATTTATTGGGTGAAATGCCCGGCAATATATGGCTGACTCTCTCAATAATTATAAGCTGCGGAACTTTAGGTGCAGCCTTAATACCGGAGTTTACAAAGGTATTTACGAGTCCGAAAGCTAAACACACGCATGAAGTAGTTACTGCATCGAAAGAAGGCGGTTCATCACTGACCATTTTATCAGGTATAGTATCGGGAAACTTTTCTGGATTTTGGATAGGTTTAGTCATTGTATTTTTAATGACCCTGTCTTACTTCGCAAGCCTGCATATACCGAGTGAAATGATGATGTACTCTTCAATATTTGCTTTTGGATTAGTTGCATTCGGATTTTTGGGAATGGGGCCTGTTACCATAGCAGTTGACAGTTATGGGCCCGTAACCGATAATGCACAATCAGTATACGAATTATCATTAATAGAAGAAATACCTGATATTTCTAACGAAATCAAAAATGAATTCGGATTTGAACCGAATTTTGAAACTGCGAAAAAATACTTAGAGCAAAATGACGGAGCAGGCAATACATTTAAAGCTACATCAAAGCCTGTTTTAATAGGTACTGCGGTTGTAGGTGCAACTACAATGATATTTTCTTTGATATTAGTTATTAAGGAAACATTAATGATACAGCCCGAAGAAATATTGAATATATTAAATCCCTATACAATTTTAGGGCTATTAATGGGCGGCGCCGTTATATACTGGTTCTCCGGAGCTTCAATGCAAGCTGTCACAACAGGTGCATACAGAGCCGTTGAATATATTTCAAAAAATATAAAATTAGGTGACAGTGATGATAAAAAGGCAAACACCGATAATTCAAAAGAGGTTGTAAAAATATGTACGGAATATGCTCAAAAAGGTATGTTAAACATATTTATAGCCTTGTTTGCATTTGCACTGTCATTTGCCTGCTTATCCGCACCAATGGGGGACAACAAAGATCCGGTTTCATTCTTTGTAAGCTATTTAATAGGTATTGCAATTTTCGGATTATTCCAAGCGGTATTTATGGCAAATGCAGGCGGCTGCTGGGATAATGCAAAAAAAATCGTTGAAGTTGACTTAAACGAAAAGGGTACTCCTTTACATGATGCAACTGTTGTAGGAGATACTGTAGGCGACCCGTTTAAAGATACATCATCAGTAGCTATGAATCCAATTATCAAATTTACAACATTATTTGGATTACTTGCAATGGAAATTGCGATTGCAGATACATTCAATTATGGAAATATTTCAATTGCACCTATTGCAGGCGGAATTTTATTTGTGATTGCAATTATATTCGTAATCCGCTCATTCTACGCAATGAGAATACCATCAAATAAATAGAACAAAAAATATCCGAGGAAATTTTCATCGATTCCCATAAAGAGAGGAAATGAAATTTTTCTCGGATATATTTAATTAGTAATCAGAAGAAACACTTTCTTCTTCATCTTCAGATTCTTTTGTATAATTAGTATCAAATTCATCAGGTAATAAGTCGCTATCAGGCCACATAGTAGTTTCATCAGCCCTTGTAGCAGCTAAATTTAAGCTTGCCGTAAAATCGGAATCAGATAAATCCGCTTCACAAACAATACATCCTGCCATATCAGCATCTGTAAAATTACAATAATTAACCGAAGCATAACTGAAATCTGTACCGTTTAATATACTTTCAGAAAAATCACACTCAACAACCGAAGCTCTTGTAAAGTCAGCTGCATTTAAGTCACTTCCCGAAAAATTACAATTAGAAATATGAGAATCGTTAAAAGAAGTTCCTGATAATTCCGCATTAGAAAAATCAACCTCTTCTAAATTCATATTGGAAAAATCCAGTTCAGTTAAATCCAACTGTTCATCAACTGTCTTTTTATATGTATTAAACTCCTGAGTATTTCTCATAATCAATTCAGCGAGGTCTTCTTTTGTATACATCAATATTCTCCTTTAAAAATTTAAACAACAACTATACTAACTTTAATCTTATTCCACGTTTATATGTATTTATAACATAATAATTATTTCTTTGTTTTAAGCATTAGTCAAGGGAAAATTTTTTTAGGCAATTTTCAATATAAAAATGTTTTTATATAAACATAAGGTAAGTGAAGGTAATTTTTTATTTTGAATATAAATAATATACAAAGCTATATTAGTGTAAGTAATAGCGCCATAAATCCGGCTTATACTAAATCATATTCAAAAGACTCTTTTTTGAAGAGTACGCACTCAACGTCACCGCTTGGCAGATATGAACGACCTTTAAATCCTGCCAATTTATA
Source organism: Candidatus Gastranaerophilales bacterium (assembly GCA_947625345.1). Lineage (GTDB taxonomy): Bacteria > Cyanobacteriota > Vampirovibrionia > Gastranaerophilales > Gastranaerophilaceae > Avigastranaerophilus. The sequence continues at coordinate 5,163 of CANQNX010000031.1, read as the reverse complement.
CACCTCGCAGCAGTTATTAAGAGCATTTTCTAACGAAAAGTTCATAAAAAATGCTATGAAAAAGAATCCAAACATTGAAAATCTATTAAAAAATGCCGGTATAAATGAACCCAAAGTATACGCAGAAAATATTTTAAGAGTTTCAAACAAACATTTATCCGAAACAACAACTTATGCAATGCAAATAGCAGATAATTTAAATTTATCACCCTTAGATAAAAAAATATTAGAACAAGCATGCGTTTTTCATGATTTCGGTAAAATAATGATTCCTAAAGAAATATTATTAAAACCCGGCAGACTAACTCCTGAGGAAAAAAATATAATGGATTTGCATTCCGACTTAGGATATGAAATATTAAAAACAACAGGTATAAATCCAAAAGTATTGGAATTGGTAAAAAATCATCATATACCTGATAAAGAAAACAGTGATATGTTAAAAGATATACTGTCCGTCGCAGATATATATTCTGCATTAAGAGAAGAAAGAAGCTACAAAACAAAGTTAAGTGTAAGTGAAGCTTTATCAATCTTAGACCAAAAAGCCACTGAAGGCGAAGTAAGTCCGGAAGTATTAGATGCCCTAAAAAATTCACTAAATGAATCAAAATATGCGGCATAAAAATAAAGAGCCCTCAAAAGAGGGCTCTTTAAATTTAAAAATAATTCATTAAACAGCTCTTTGAACTTTTCCTGCTCTTAAACAAGAGGTACAAACTTTAACGGTTTTAATAGTACCGTTATCATTAATTTTAACTGATTGTAAATTAGGATTTTGTCTGTAAACATTGTGTTTATGAGAGAATGAAAGTTTAGCCGCTTTCAAAGGTTTTTTTCCGCATATTGCGCATTCAACTGACATTTTAATTTCCTTTCAAGTAATCTTTATAGATTGATAATAAATAAAAAAAAACAATTAATCAAGTACACATGAAATATTATATTAAATAATCTAAACAAAATAAAATAATATAATAGCATAAGATGTATATTTTTAATAAAATGTAGGTAGTTAGGGAAAAAAAATGAATTCATTAAAAAAAACGGTACGAGAAAAAATAGAAGAACGGGAAAGCTTATTTTTATCCGAGTTTGCGTCAAAGAGTAAATTTACAAAAGGCAGAAAAAGAGAAGAAGAACCTTGTACTCTCAGAACAGAATATCAACGGGACAGAGACAGAATACTTCATTCAAAAGCGTTCAGGAGATTAAAACATAAAACACAAGTATTTTTTGCTCCTTATGATGACCATTTCAGAACGAGAATGACTCATACGCTGGAAGTATCACAAATAGCAAGAACAATAGCAAGAGCCCTTGATTTGAACGAAGACTTAACGGAAGCAATAGCGCTTGGACATGATTTGGGGCATACTCCATTCGGACATTCAGGAGAAAGAGTATTAAACGAACTTATGCCCGGCGGTTACCGTCATAATGAACAAAGTGTCAGAGTGGTAGAATTCATTGAAGACTTAAATTTAACACAAGAAACGTTAGACGGCATATTGAATCATTCATACCCTTGTATGCCATATACTTTAGAAGGTCAGGTTGTAAGAATATCTGATAAAATTGCATACATTAACCATGATATACAAGATGCAATAAGAGCCGATATAATAAAAACAACGGATATTCCAAAAGAAAGTGCCGATTATTTTTCAACTACTAACAGAATCAGATTAACAAAATTAGTAAACGATATTGTTGAAAACAGCAGAAATAAAAATAAAATAATAATGTCTGATGAGTGTTCAAAACAATTCTTAAATTTGAGAAAATGGATGTTTGAAAACGTATATAATAACTCACCGGCAAAACAAGCTGAAGATAAAGCACAAAACGTAATAAGAAGGCTTTTTGAATATTACTGCGAAGAATTAACAAAGAAATATCCGAATTCTCCACAAAAAGATATTATGCAGACGGTTTGTGATTATGTGTCGGGCATGACCGACAGATATGTATTAATAAAGTTTGAAGAAAATTTTCTTCCCGCACCTTTAATACAAAAGAACAACGATGAATTTCTATATAAATTAGCACTAATGAACGGACTTAAATAATTAATGACAACAGCTAAGACATATAATGAAGCAATAGATGAAATACGAAACAGGACAGATATTTTGGATGTCGTCCAATCACGTGTAGTATTAAAGAAAAAAGGCAACAATTATTGGGGCTGCTGTCCTTTTCATCAGGAAAAAACTCCGTCATTTTGTGTAAATACACAAAAAGGAATATTTAAATGTTTCGGATGCGGTGAGGGCGGAGATGCAATAAGTTTTCTGATGAAAATAAATAACCAATCCTTTTCAGAGGTAATAAAAGATTTAGCGGAAAAGTACGGTATTGAACTGCCGCAAACAAGCGGAAATTCTCAAAAATACAAAGAAGAAAAGCAGCAAATAAAAGATTTATTATTAGATGCATCTAAGTATTACCATGAAAATTTAATAAACAATCCGCAAGCAAAAATTGCCTTGGAATACCTTGAAAAAAGAGGAATAACAAAAGAAATAAGGGATGAATATCAAATAGGATATTCACCAAAAATAAATCAGGATTTGATTAATAAATTCAAATCAAAATATACTCCTATCGTAATGGAAAAAGCAGGTTTAGTAATAAAAACGGAAAAAGGGGATTATATAGAACGATTTAGGGGAAGGATTATGATTCCGATAAAAGATGAATCAGGAAGCATAATTGCTTATGGTGCAAGAGCGGTGGAACCGAATCAGAATCCGAAATACTTAAACTCCCCTGACACGATTTTATATAACAAAAGCAGAATATTATATGGTATAGATAAAGCAAAAGATATGATGCTTAAAGATGACTATGTAGTCATAATGGAAGGATATTTTGACGTCATATCGGCACAGGCGCATGGTTTAAAAAACGCCGTAGCTTCTTGCGGAACAGCCCTAACTGTTGACCATGTTAAGCTCATAGCAAAGTATTCAAAGTCAAGAAAAATATATTTAGCATTTGATACGGATGCTGCAGGTTTAAATGCAACAAAAAGAAGCACCGATATTATAAAAGAAGCATTTAAAGGCTTGGGAGATTTAAAAATTTTTGACGAAGCATATTCTACGTTAAAAGAAGATAAATATACCTGCGAAATAAGGGTAATAGCACCATTTGACAGTAAAGACCCTGATGAGTATATAAGAGAATTCGGAATTGATAAATATAAAGAATACATAAAAAAGGCTCCTTTACTTTTAGACTTTGAAATAGAGCAAATATTGAAAGAATATAACCCCGATTTATCTCCAACGGATAAACTAAAATTAGTAAAAAAAATCATGCCTTTAATTGAGGAAATTCCGAATAATATAATTCAAAATGAATATATAAGACTTGTTTCAAACAGAATGGATATTGATGAGAAATCATTGATTAGGGAGGTAAACAGAAGCAAGATGGTCGAAGTTGTTGATAATAAAGAGATTTCTCAAATTGTAACAAAATCTTCAAATATTGGAGAAAAAGCACAAAAAAATTTATTATCAATGTTTTTAACTTTCGGAAGCAACGAAAATAAAAATTTTTTAGCGGAAATTATAAAAAATGTTAAATTTACAGATAAAAACTTAAATAAAATTAAAGAAACAATTGACAAATTATCATTTCAGGTAAATAATGATGTGGAAAAATTAATAAAATCCCTGTATACACAATTTGCTGAGGATAATGAGTTAAAAGAAATAATAACAGATTTAATATATATAGCTGACAGCTTTAAGAACTTAAGCGATAAAGATTTTAAAGCTGCGGTAATTGAGAATCAAAAAAGGATACAACAGTACCAATCGGACTGTGAGAAAAAAGAAATTATATCAAAATACAAAAATTTAAAAGATGATGATATAGAATCAATGCAATTTCAAATGCAGCTTAGAGAAAAGATTAAAAATAAACAAGTAATTGGAGAATAAGTTTAATGAGCAAGAAGAAACTTTCAGATTTATCAGTAATAAGCATGATGGATGAAGAAGAAGAAACAATGGAAAACGAAACAAATGAATCATCGGGAATTATATTAATGACTGAACCTGAATCCATTAGTCGTGACGGAATGGACGTTATAATGAATTCCGAAAGAAATAAAATAATAGATACAATGGAAAATGAAGATTTGTTTTCAGGAGATTTAACAGATGAAGAACCTGATGAAGACGTATCAATGACAGACGTATTACTTCCAAAAGGTGTATCATTTGATGATCCTGTAAGAATGTATTTAAGAGAAATCGGAAGAATAAAATTATTAACAGCAGAACAGGAAATAGATCTTGCAAAGAAAATAATTCAAGGCGGAAATGCCGGAGTAATTGCAAAAAGAAGATTAGTTCAAGCAAATTTGAGATTGGTTGTAAGTATAGCAAAAAAATATGTAGGAAGAGGAATGCTGTTCTTAGACTTAATTCAAGAAGGGAATTTAGGTCTTATAAGAGCTGCTGAAAAATTTGACCATGAGAGAGGATATAAATTCTCAACATATGCAACCTGGTGGATTCGTCAGGCAATAACAAGAGCAATAGCTGATCAGGCAAGAACAATAAGAATCCCTGTTCATATGGTTGAAACAATTAATAAATTAAAGAAAGTTACAAGAAAATTAGCTCAGGAACTTTCAAGAAAGCCAACGGAAGAAGAATTGGCAGTAGAAATGAATATATCAGTTCCAAAATTAAGAGAAATAATAAAAGTAGCACAAGAACCATTATCTTTAGAAACCCCAATCGGGAAAGAAGAAGATTCCAGACTAGGTGATTTCATAGAAGATAAGGACGCTGATGCTCCTGTTAAGACTGTTGCTCAGGAATTACTGAGAGAAGATCTTGCAGAAGTATTAAGCGGCTTATCTCCGAGAGAGAGGGATGTCCTTCGTTTAAGATTCGGTATGGATGACGGAAGACAAAGAACTCTTGAAGAAGTGGGACAGCTCTTTGGCGTTACGAGGGAACGTATCAGACAAATTGAAGCTAAAGCTTTAAGGAAATTACGCCATCCTAACAGAAGCAAACGCTTAAAAGAATACGTAGAAGTTTAACAAAAAAAGGGAATTTTAATAATTCCCTTTTTTTAACTTTGTTTATGATAAAAAGGAAGCTCGGAATTAATATCTAACTTTTTTGC
>CANQNX010000030.1 GCA_947625345.1 Candidatus Gastranaerophilales bacterium | reverse complement strand
CATATAATCTTTATGTTATTATATAAATAGGGGAGAGATTGAGGCAGTGCCAAAAAAGAAGTGTATTGAAATTATTTTAGATGTTGAGACAACCGGTTTAGATTATACAAAAGAAAGAATGGTTGAGTTTGCCGCTATCAGACTTGAAAACGGCAAAATGAAGGACAGATTTGAAACTTTAATTAATCCGGAACAGCATATAAGAAAATCAAGTATTGCAGTGCATGGAATTACCGAAGATGACGTTAAAGATGCCCCTACGGAAAAAGAAGTCATGCCTTTAATATTAGATTTTATCGGTGATTATCCGATTGTTGCTCATAATGTAATTTTTGATTATTCATTTATAAATGAAGCGAGTATAAGACAAACGGGCAACCCTATTTCAAACGTGAGAATAGATTCTCAAATGATGTTTAAGGAAGTATATCCCGACATTGAATCGTGCGGATTAGAAAGTCTTATGAATAAATTTAACGTTGAATTTTCAACAAGACACAGAGCAATGGCAGACACGGAAGGATTAGCAAAAGCATATCCCGAATTAAAAAAACTTTACGAAAAAAAATATGCATGGCAAATTCAACAAATGCAAAATATTGATTATTTATTTGAAAGATATTTAAGAATTCAACAGGCAGTTCAGACAATGCAATCTGAACTTCAGGATTTAAAATCTATTTTCAGGTTGTACTTTGAAAAAGGCGGAGAACCTATACAATCGCCGACGGGTGAAATTCTTTCATATCAATCAAAACAGGCTTATGCATATGATTTTATGGAAATAAAAGATATTTTGGAAGAAATAGGTGCACTTCATAAAGCCGTAAAACTTAACAATAATTTCATAGACAGACTTATCTCATCAGGCAGCATAAGTAAAGACGTGAAAGAAAAACTTTCTCTTGCCCGTCAACAGCTTTCGGAAACCAGAAATATTCACATAAATAAGTCAGATAAAAAATTAGAACATGTATAATTCTGTTCCTTCGGCATGGCAAAACAAGTTGCTTATGATAAAATTTATATGTTATCGGAGGAAAAAAAATGATAAGTAAAGATGACGTAAAACATGTTGCAAAACTTGCAAGACTTGAACTTACGGAAGAAGAAACCGAAAAATATTCAAAACAATTAGGTGAAATATTAAAATACGTTGAACAGATGAACGAAGTTGATACAACAGGCATTGAACCTATGCCGCATGCCATCCCTGTTTATAATGTTATGAGAGACGACATTGTTAAATATGAGCAAACAAAAGAAGAAATGATGGCAAATGCACCTTTTGAAGAAGACGGATTTTTCAGAGTACCTAAGATAAACTAAAGTTAAGGAATTGAGGAATTAATGAGTACTAAATATATTTTTGTTACGGGCGGTGTTGTTTCTTCTTTAGGAAAAGGAATAGTAGCAGCCTCTTTGGGAAGATTACTAAAAGCAAGAGGATTCAGTGTTGTTATACAAAAATTTGATCCCTATATTAACGTTGACCCAGGGACAATGAGCCCTTTTCAACACGGAGAAGTATTTGTAACGGATGATGGTGCCGAAACTGATTTAGATTTAGGACATTATGAAAGATTTACCGACACTAACTTGGGTCAAATTAATAACGTAACATCGGGAAGTATATATCAAACCGTCATAAACAAAGAAAGACATGGAGATTATCTGGGAGCTACCGTTCAAACAATTCCTCATATTACAAATGAAATTAAATCAAGGATAAAAAAAGCAACACAACAATTTAAACCCGATTTTATAATCGCAGAAATCGGCGGTACAATAGGTGATATTGAAAGTCTGCCGTTTATTGAATCCATAAGACAATTCCGCTCCGAAATTGGCTTCGGAAACAGTCTATCCATTCATGTAACTCTGCTTCCGTACTTACCTACATCGGGTGAATTGAAAACAAAACCGTCACAACACAGTGTAACAAATTTAAGAAGTTACGGTATACAACCTGAAATTCTTGTTTGCAGAACATCTAAACCCATTCCAAAAAAAGAGAAAGAAAAACTCGCACTGTTTTGCTCCGTTCCAAAAGATGCAATCATTGAATGCAGAGATATGAAAAGTATTTATGAAGTTCCTCTTGCCTTGGAAGAGCAAAATTTAGCAGGTGTTGTACTTCAACGTTTATTTGTTCACGATGAAAAACCCGACTTAGAATCTTGGAAAAACTTAGTATATAAAATCAAAAATCCTGAAAAAACATTTAAAGTGGCTATTGCAGGTAAATATACAAAATTATCCGATGCTTACATCTCTGTTGTTGAGTCATTAAAACACGCAGGATACAGCAATAACGCACAAATAGATATTAAATGGATAAATTCCGAAGATTGCATAGACTATGAAAAAGCAAAAGAAGCACTCTCGGATGTTGATGCCTTAGTTGTGCCGGGAGGATTCGGTATAAGAGGTATTGAAGGCAAGCTTAATGTTATAAGATATGCAAGAGAAAATAATTTACCGTTCTTAGGACTTTGCCTCGGAATGCAATGTGCAGTTATTGAATATGCAAGAAATGTTGTCGGACTTAAAGATGCAAATTCAATGGAATTTAATGAATATACACCATATCCCGTAATAGATTTAATGACGGAACAAAAACACGTTGAAGGATACGGCGGAACAATGAGACTCGGTAAATATGAATGCCATCTGCAAAAAGGTACAAAAGCATACGAAGTTTACGGCGATGAAATAATTTATGAACGTCACAGACACAGATATGAAGTAAATAATGAATACAGAAAACAAATTTCAGATAAAGGAATGGTTTTCTCCGGTTTGTCACCTGACGGAATGTTATGCGAAATAGTTGAAATACCTAAAAATGATTGGTTTGTCGCATGCCAGTTCCATCCGGAATTCAAATCCCGTCCCGAACGTCCGCATCCATTATTTGCAGGTTTAATTAACACCGTTAATAAAAGATACGAATCAAAAAACTTAGCAAAAGTTTAAATTGTTATGTAAAACGTATTAAATAAAATTTCATAAAACTTAACAATATAATTTTTAAAAAAAACACATAAAAAGTTAAATTTTTTAAATAAAAAATTTAACTTTTTTGTAATTTATATACATTTTTTTTAAAAAATTATAGGAAATAAATAAAATTCATTAAAAAACCATTAAATTTTTTTTTAAGGAAGCTTTTTAAACAAGTGTACATAAGACAATATTTATTTTAAATTTTTCTTTGTTTGATATAAAATGTTAAAGCTTAGAAATAAAAAGAGGATTATAAAAGTGGGCTTAACTTTTCAGGAATTAATATTAAATTTGTCAAAATATTGGTCTGATTACGGATGTATAATACAACAACCATATGACATAGAAAAAGGTGCAAGCACAATGAACCCTGCAACCTTTTTGCGTTCATTAGGTCCGGAACCTTGGAATACCGCAATGGTAGAACCCTGCAGAAGACCCACGGATGCGAGATACGGAGAAAACCCAAACAGATTGGGACATTATTTCCAGTATCAGGTAATATTAAAGCCGTCACCCGAAAATTCACAAGAACTTTATTTAAAAAGTTTGGAAGCAATGGGAATAGATTTATCAAAACATGATGTACGTTTTGTTGAAGATAATTGGGAATCTCCCACATTAGGTGCAGCCGGAGTGGGCTGGGAAGTTTGGTTGGACGGAATGGAAATTACACAATTTACATATTTCCAACAAGTCGGCGGACTTGAAATTAAACCCGTTGCACTTGAAATAACATACGGTTTGGAACGTATAGCAATGTATCTTCAAAATGTTGATTCCGTTTTTGATGTTATGTGGAATAAAGAGCTTAAATACGGAGAAATATATCTTCAAAACGAAATAGAACAATCAAAATATAATTTTGAGTTTTCAAATTCCGAAAGATTATTTAAAATGTTTGATTTATTTCAAGCGGAAGTTGAATCCTGCATAGAAGCAAAAATAGTATTACCGGCTTATGACTATGTATTAAAATGCTCACATACATTTAATTTATTGGATGCGAGAGGTGTAATAAGCAGAGATGAAAGAATAAATTATATAAACAGAGTCAGGAAAATGGCGGCAGCAGTTGCGGCATTATATGTAGAACAAAGGAAAGAATTAGGATTCCCCTTATTAAAGAAGCAAACGGTCAACGTATAGAAAAGGAAATAATAAATGCAGACACCACAGCAAAAAAGCATAATCGGGCAATTTGTGTCTAATTTACTCAGGATAAAAAATCCGGACGAATTTTTGGAGCAATCTCAAAAAGGCGGTTTGAAAAAAACATTAAGCGCATTTGATTTAATAATACTTGGCATAAGCGCTATAATAGGGGCGGGAATTTTTGTCATGATTGGGTCTGCTGTTATAGGAACAACAGAAAGAGTAGGTGCAGGACCCGCACTTGTTCTGTCCATTTTTTTGGTCGCAATAGCTTGTATTTTCCCTGCATTATGTTATGCGGAATTTGCATCCATGATTCCGGTTTCAGGCAGTGCATACATATATACATTCGCAACTATGGGTGAATTTGCCGCTTGGATGATGGGCTGGGTATTAATGCTTGAATATGCTATCGGCACAATAGCAGTAGCATCAAGCTGGACGGGTTATTTGATTAAACTTCTTGAAGGATTTCCTATGTTACCTGAAGCACTAAGAAATCCTCCCGAATGGCTGATTAATGACTATCAAAGTGCAATGGAAGCTAATATTCAACTGCCTCATATTTTGGGAATACCTATATGCCTTAATTTACCGGCAATGATTATAATAACCATCATATCGTTAATTTTATTAAAAGGTATTCAAGAATCAGCTAACTTTGCTAAAATTATGGTTTTTGTTAAAGTAACCGTTATTGCTTTATTTATCGGAGTAGGCGCCTTTTATGTAAAACCAGAAAATTGGGTTCCTTTTGCACCGTCAGGAATTAAAGGTATCTTAATGGGTGCTTTTGCTATATTTTATGCTTATATTGGATTTGATGCAATTTCAACAGCCGCAGAAGAAACTAAAAATCCGCAAAAAAACCTGCCTATCGGATTAATAGGGTCTTTAGTTATTTGTTCAATAATATATTGTTTGGTTACAATTGTTTTAACCGGAATGATACCAATGAGCGCAATAGACCTTAAAGCTCCTATTGCACATGCAATGAGTTTTGTCGGGCAAGATTGGTTTGCCGGAGCTATTGCAATAGGTGCTCTTGCCGGTTTAACTTCAGTCCTGCTCGTTCTTCAATTCGGAACAACAAGAATTTTATATGCAATGGCTCGTGACGGATTTTTACCTTCAATTATGAGAAAAATACACCCTAAATTTAATACTCCTTGGGTTATTACGGTACTTTCAACCATTCTTATGCTTATAGGTTCTTTATTTATAAACATGCAGGTTGCCGCAGAATTAGCTATATTCGGCACATTCTCCTCTTTTATTATTGTTTGTATCGGAATACTGATTTTAAGGAAAACTCAACCGGAAAGACACAGACCGTTTAAAGTTCCTTGTTGCCCTTGGTTCCCTCTTATAGGTGTTGTTTTTTGCAGCGGTTTAATGATTGTTGCGTTAAGAGAAGTTCAGACTGCTTCAAAATTATTTCCTCTGTGGCTTTTAATAGGTATTGTTATTTACTTCATATACGGATATAAATCTAACAGAAAACAAGAAGCTTTAAAACTTCAAACAGTCAACGTTGAAGAAACCGCAAAAATTGAAGAAAAAGTATAAAATCAATGTTTATTTCACCCAAGAAATAACAGGCTGCCGATATTCAACCGAATTTATTGAATGCATATCCACAACAACACTCGGCGGCATTATATGCCATTTATAAACAGCACACTTTGATTTCCAATAAAATTTATTAATCCATTCTTCTTTTTGTTCAAGAGAAATAGGATTTTTACTTTCATAGAAAAATTTATGATTTATTAAATCATCAAAACCAAAGCCTCTGTTTTCGACAAACCATATAATCTCATCTAAAAATTCATATGGCATATTTTCTTCTTCAGCACAAACCGTTTTACCCGTTTCAGGGTTAATTTTTAATTCTGCCCCCGGAGGTTTTTGAAGTATTGACTGAGGTATTACATTTTTCTCTGCTCTGTTTTCATTTAAAAAATCCGCTAAAGCGAACAGTTTTGTTTTTGTTACGTCCGCAATAGGAGCAAAACCACCTGACATATCTCCGTTTACGGTTGCATAACCAATATATGCTTCGGATTTATCACTCGTTGCAATGGGAAGCATTCGTTTATATTCGTTTGAAATACTCCATAGAATAGTTGCTCTTAATCGTGCCTGTAAATTTTCCATTGTAGTCGGTTTTTCATATTTTTCCGTTTCTACATTTTCAAATGAAGAATTTAAGGTTATTTTCATAGCATCAAGCGTATCCTTTAGAGGAATTTCAAAAAAGTTTATACCTAAATTTTCAGCCAATAATTTAGCATCATTTTTGCTTTCATTTGATGTGATTTTACTGGGCATTGAGATTCCCCAAACATTTTTCTTACCCAATGCATCAGATAATAAAACGGCACAAACTGAAGAATCAAGGCCTCCCGATAATCCCAATACAGCTTTATCAAAGCCGTTTTTCTTAAAATATTCTCTTATTGCAAATATTATACTCTTATAAGTTCTGTCTAAATCGTTGTTATAGTTCAATTCAAAATCATCTATTTTTATTTCTTTATCCATTCCGTTAGGCAGAGGATTAATTTCTCCTTTTAAATCAGAAGTTATAACAAAATCTTCGTCAAAAGTTTTAGCCCTTAAAACCAAATCACCGTTTTTATCATAAATCCTTGAAGTACCGTCAAAGCTGAGATTATCGGCATATCCCGCCTGATTTACATATATATAATTAACTTTATATTTCTTAGCGATTGAAGAAAACAAAGAGTTTTTTATGAACTCTTTATTACATCTTGACGGCGAACAAGAGCAGTTTATAAGGGTATCAGGTCTTTGTTTAATTAAATCTTTCACCGGATCGATGGCATATAAACTGTCATTTTTAAAGAAGGATTTATCATTAAAACTGTCTTCACAAACCAAAATACCATATTTTTGGGAATTAATTTTAAATATTTTCGGAACTTCTTTTGAAGGTTCAAAATATCTGTAGTCATTGAACTCTCCATAATTAGGAAGCAAGCGTTTTCTCGTAATATTAATTATTTTATAATTTTGAATAACGGCAACCGAATTATAAAAAGGCTTTTTATTTGAGTCGTTTGTAGGCTCGGCAAAACCGACAAGAGCAGTTATACCTTGAGTTTCAAAGGCAATTTTCTCGAGAGCTTTGATTTGTTTTTCTATAATTGACTTATGGCGCATAAAAATATCACCACAAGGATACCCGATTAAAGATAATTCCGGAAAAATAACGATGTCGGCACTATTTTCTTTTGCTTTTCGGATGCAGGATATAATTTTTTCGGAATTAGTTTTTATATCACCTGCAATCGTATCTATTTGAGCTAAAACTATCTTATTCATATAACTATTATCTGATAACAAAAAAAATAGTCAAAAGCATTTTTTAAGCAAAATAAAATGCGACATAAAAGCCGCATAAGTCAAGAAAGGAATGGTTAGACTATTAATTTACTTGTATTATTACATAATTTTGAATACTACGCAAATTTATGAATATTTGTTAATAATTCGTAATATTCTTTCCCTGATGTTATATTTTTTATAGAACACTCCACGTTAAAAAACAGGAAAATAATATGAAAATAGGCATAATATCATTAGGATTAATAGGCGGTTCATTATTTAAAGTTTTATGTAAAACAAATAATGAGATTTATGCCGTAACAAGGAATGAAAAAACAATAAAAAAAGCATTAACCATATGCAATAATGTTTCAAATGATTTAAAAACACTATCTGATTGTGAAGTTATATTTGTGGCATCACCTATAAATAAAACCGTTGAAATACTTGATAAATTGGAAAATATTGTTTCAAAAGACACAATAGTATCAGATTGTGCAAGCGTAAAAGAGTTTGTAATGAAAAAAAAGCGCCCATATAAATTTATAGGTTCACATCCTATGGCAGGTACGGAATTTAACGGATATGATGCATCTTTTGAGGATTTATTTAACGGGGCGAAGTGGATTTTAACACCTTCAGATAACATAGAGGAAAAAGATATTAAAAAAATTGAAAAAATAATAAAATATACAAAGGCTCAAATAATTATTACGACTGCAAAAGAACATGATTTAGCTGCCGCTCAAATTAGTCACATGCCTTTATTGTTATCTCAAGCGCTAATGTATAGTATAAAAGGTAATAAACTCGCACATATTATGGCAGCATCAGGTTTCAGGGACATGACAAGATTATCAGCCTCTAATTTAGAAATGGCAAGCGATATGGCTGAATATAACAGAAAAAACATTGAAAAATCATTAAATAAACTTTACAAATCCATAAATTTTTTACAAAAAACTAAAGTTAAAAAAATTTTTGCCGATATAAAAAATACACGGTCGAATATGTACTCAGATGAAGGAAAAAATATTTTCAAATAGAAAGCTTTTTACAAATATTGTTAATTATCTCCGTTAAAAGGGGAGATTTATAGTTTCATTTCGCTTATACCTCTTTTTAAGCAATAAAAAACCGATTGTCTAAGGCTATCGGTTAAGTTCACTATATATCAGAGAGAGGAAACAGAGAAAGGAAACACTTATTTAACTTTCTTTTTATTCTCGTCTAACATCCTCTAATAGATAAGTGCCACATGATACAAATATACTATCGTGTACTTTTTACACTTTTAACATATTGTTACAAAAAAAAGTGAAAACTCAACTGAGAGAAGATTTTATATTTTTTAAAAAATAGTCCGAAATTTTACCATTGAAATATTAAACACCAATAAAAAACTGTCCTGTTTAAGGACAGTTTTATTTAAATTGTTTTATGTTTTAAACTGAAGCCTTGAAGGGGTTTGAGGCATTATCAGCTTCATCCAATAAAGATAAAACCGTATTTGCATCATCTGATAATTCACCGCCGTTAGCTTCAGCTTCTTCTTTTATCTTTGCTTCGGCTTCATTTTTAAGTTCATTGTATAATTCATCGTTATTAGCAATTTCTTGAGCTTGTTGTTGTTCTTGTTGTTCCTGAACTTTTTCTCTTTCACTTTTACCGGTAACAGCCTTAGTTAGTTTACCCATTGCAAATGAGCCTAACATACCGCCTATGAATCCGACAGCAGCTCCGATTGCTGTACCTACTCCGGGGAATATTGCTGTTCCGATAGCGGTTCCTACTGCTGTACCTACTTGTTCACCTGCAATGAATCCGAATGTATCACCGGCTACTTTTACTGCTGATTTACCGGCTTGTTTAATACCTTTTTTAGCACCTAATTCTTTGAAGGTCGGTACAACTTCAGTTGCTGCTTCAATAATTCCGCTTAATGCGAGCATAAAACCGGCACCTGAAGATTTAAAGAATTTACCGAATTTTCCTAATTTGCCTGCTGCTTTACCGCCATTTTCAGCAACTTTTCCTGCTGTTTCTATTGCTTCTTTTACATTTTTGGATTTTTCAATTAATTTTGTTAATTTACCTGAATTTTCTATTTTTGACGCTTTAGCTGCTTCATCCAAACCTTTAGTTAATTTTTGTATTTTTGATTCTGCTTTTGCATATGATTTTATGTCTGAATAAACTTTCTTTGAATTATTTGCGGTTGAAATATAATTTAAGATTCTTTCACTTAATTTACCTTCGCCTTTAAATATATTTTTTAATGCAGCTTTGTTATTATTGGTTAAATTTTTCATTGAATCATTAATGAAACTGTTATTAAGTTTCTTATTGTTCTTTAAAAATTTTATAAACGGAAGTCCTTCCCATAAAAGAGCGCTTGAACCTGCACTTTTTGTCGAGCTGACAAATGTATCAGGAACTTCTTTTATTACTTCGCCGTTTAAATATTTTATTAATACTTTTGCATTTTCCGCTTTTTGTTTTGTTGTATTTTTAATTGCTTTAGATGCTGTATTTAATGCGCTGACAGAATTAACCATTTCAACTTTCCTTTTCTACACATGTATATAAAGTTTTTTTTTCTTTAAAAATTTACTTAATTTAAAGAAATTGATTAATAATTTTTAACATAAAGTAGAATAAGTAAAACGTTGTCATGGCATAAAAAAAGAGGCTTGAATGCCTCTTTTTTTTATTTTAGTTTTTTAACGGAACCGAAATAATAAGTTCTTTATCATCTTTTATCTTTGATATATTTGCTATATCCGCATTTTCAGGGAGAATAAAATCTTGAGAGAATTCTATATCCTGAACATAATCTTTATCACGAGCCTCAGATTTACCGAAAACTCTTAATTTTCTGCCGCTGACATTATAATTAATTTTTCTTTCATCATTATCAAAGGGTTTAAGTCCGATAATAACATTAAACTTATCATCATCAAATTCCGTTTTAATTTTAACTGAATCCATCATAAAAACAGGCGGCATATTAAAATCATCATGCTTGAATTTAGGCAGTTTAGCGGCATGTTTTTCAAAGTTTTTATCAAATTTTTTAAAAGCCTCATCAAAAGCCTTCATATCATTTTTGTACATTTTGTCCATATCTTTATAAATTTTATGATCTAATCTTTCGTGATTGAACGCAACAGGATGATGTCTTTTAATGGCACGTTCAGCCATTTGGTCGGTTACGAAATAAACTGCGAGAAATCCGCCCAAGAATGCAGCACAAATTAGTGCCAAACATTTTTTCCAACAATGATTGGTGTGACAAATATTTTTGTTTTCTTCTAAGGTATTGTTTTCAACTTGATTGTTATTTTCTTCCATAATGCTTCCTTTCTTTTTACTCAATTATATGATTTGAATTCAAGTTTTACAATAATACTAATGATTAAACATTTATACAATTATTGAGATATTCGATTGTCTCCAATTTGTTATCATATAAAAATTTCAAAAAGTATAAATAATTAACGTCATAAGAAGATACAGTAATATTTATTTCAAATCCGTCCGAACAAAAAGGTTCATAATCGTAAATTACATAACTGTTATATTTACTTTTCCATTCTTTTTTATCAATTAGACAGTTATTTTCCAAAGCTGTTTCTTCAAGCCAAGGAATAATATCTTTAGAAATATTTTTAAATTCTATTGAACTTCTTTGGTTTAATCCGTTAATATATTTTTCAACTAGCATATTAATACCCCTAATAACTTATACACACTTCCATATCCATAACAATGGATATAAACAGTTTAAAATTATTTTAAGATTAATAAAATATACCAAGGTATAATATTTTAACTATATTTTAGAGCTATTTTTTTGAAGTGCACAATAAAAATTCATATTGTAAATACAATGAAAACAGTTATTTTTATTGCGTTTTAGTCGAGATATAAAGAATATATTAAAAAAACGGGAAAATGAGTTTTTTAATTTATAATAAAATAGAACTTAAGAAAAGAGGCACTAAAAATGACAGCAGTATTAACATCAATCAATGAATATTTAAATAAATTAGAAAATGCAGACAACACAGTAAAGAATGAAATTGAAAATGAATTAGTAAGTATGGGTAAAGAAATGGTTCCCTCACTTGTTGATTCCTTGCAGATAGTTAAAGGTAAAACAAGAGGCATTGTTGCAATGGTGTTAATCAGAATTGGTGAATCTTCAATAGATTACTTAAAGAGAAAAGCAGCATCTAACAGTGATTTTGAATGGATTGCAAACTATCTTATAACAGAAATTAAAGGTGTTGCTGCATAATACAAATTAATAAAAATAATTATACTAAAGACCGATGTAAAAAGTCGGTCTTTTTGTATTATATTGTAATAAAACACTTATATTTCTTGACTAAAGAACATGCTTTAAACTAAAATATACTTGTATAGAGGAAGGATTGGGGATAAATATGAGAAACTCGTCAATATACAGATCAAATTTATCGGATGAAAAAATAACTTTTTTATCCGAGTTAAGGAATCAAAAAGATTATTATCAGGAAGATACTGCTCCGAGAGCATATAAAAGACCTGCAAAACAAAAGGAAATAGATTTATTATGGCAGAGTTTCAAGATTAACCCCAAAGAAGAAAAATCACCGGGTGTTTATTTACTGACAGGTTTTATTGCCGGTGTTTTGTGCATGTTTATTATGAACGCTT
Source organism: Candidatus Gastranaerophilales bacterium (assembly GCA_947625345.1). Lineage (GTDB taxonomy): Bacteria > Cyanobacteriota > Vampirovibrionia > Gastranaerophilales > Gastranaerophilaceae > Avigastranaerophilus. The sequence continues at coordinate 4,713 of CANQNX010000030.1, read as the reverse complement.
TATCAAGCATAAGTTCAAGTATTAACACTAATGAAATTTCCGATACTTCTTTAGGTCAGCCGAAATTTGAGAAGAAAATTTCAAGAAAGAATAAAATTCCGCAAATAACCTCTGCGAATATTTCGGTAATTCCGTTCAATTCCGAAGCTAAAACAGAAGATGTTCTAACCAATTCACAAACAGAGACATATATTGTTAAAAGCGGTGACTCTATGAGTTCTATTGCATATCGTTTTTACGGAAAATATGACCCCGCAAAAATTGAAAAGATTAAAGAAGTTAACAACTTACAAAGTGCCAACAGATTATCTATCGGTCAAGAATTAATTATCCCGCTTAATTAAATGATAAATATGTAATTTGTTTATTTCCGTAAGTTTTAGATTTAATTAAATTGAATTTGGAAATGTTTATCAATTTATCTGACGGATGTTCCAAAATAATTATACCGTCAGGGTTTAAGATGTTATTATTTAGGATAATATCTAAAGTTTTTTCATATAAATCCGAGTCATAAGGCGGATCAAGAAAAATCACATCTGCCTTAGTATTTAGTTTTAATATATTTTTGAGTGCATCTCCGAAATAAAGATTAGCAGTTAAATTGAGAGTTTTAAAATTTTCTTTAATTGCCAAAGCGGTTTTTTTATCTTTTTCAAAAGATATAACATTAAACCCTCTTGAAATTGCCTCAAGGCTCATAATTCCGCTGCCTGAAAATAAATCCAAGAAAACTTTATTTTCAAACTGAATCATTGAAGAGAGTGTATTAAAAATTCCCTGACGAGTTTTGCTTAATGTAGGTTTAATATTATCAAAATCAGGAGTATTAATTTTCCTTGAGTTATATTTCCCGCCCGTAATTTGCATTTTTTACAGCTCTATCAAATTTTGAGGACTTTGACTTGAATCATCGGGGTTATAAAGTTTAACTTTACTTAAAATATTAGACCATTGTCCGAACATATTTTGAGAATAATGAGGCATTTTATTTAAATAAATTACAAGAATTACCCCTTCATTTCCCTGAAAAGCTCTTTCTATAGCGCAGGTATTTTTAATTTTGCTGCACCAGGTAACCATAGAATCATCAAAATCCTGATTAATGTATTCCGGCACTATATCCATATAATTGCTTTTATCTTTTCCCAATTGTTTTTGAAGTATTGCCATTGGGCTAATATCTTTATTTTTTAATATTTTTTGTGTAAATATAACCATTTCGGTATAATTTTGTGCTGTTTGATTAACGGGTACAAAACATTTTTTTGTTAAAACATTATCAGGGCTGTCTACTTTGTGCCATCCTTCATTGGGGAAGTTAAAAACAACCGAATCCTTAGCAAATGCTGCCGAAGAAATAAATAAAAATGTTAAAAAAGGAATAATAAATTTTTTCATTATATAAGCTCCCATGCCGGTTTTTCTGATGCCGTAATCAACTCAACATCTTCATTTGATAACATATTTCTGAAAATATCAGCGACGAAGCGTTCACTATAGAAGTGTCCGGGGTCAATAATAGTCATTTTATTTGCATTTAGTGCCTGATGATGTTTTAAGTCACCCGTTATAAATACATCTATACCTATTTTTTCCAAATCCGGAATAAATTCTGCTCCGCTTCCCGAGCAAAAAGCAATAGAACTGTATGTTTTTCTCTGACTGTTTACAACTCTAATACTTGGCAGACAAAATACCGTTTTAAGTGTAGAAACGAGCTTTGAAAAGTTTTTTTCGTGTGTAAATTTCTTATATTTTATAAATTCAAAAGCCGTATCGAGTTCGGTGAATCCGCATCTTTCTGCCAAATATTCAGTAACTCCGCCTTGAGCAACATCCAAGTTTGTATGTGCGGAATATATTTGAATATTATTTTTTATTGCTTTTATAATATAGGGCATATCTATTGTTTTTATAGGGTTAAAGAAAACAGGATGATGTGAAATAATTAAGTCACAATTCTTTTGAACTGCTTCATCAATTGTAGCTGCCGTAACATCTAAAGAGAGCAGTATTTTATTTGTTTCTTGAATACCCAAATTAATTTGCCAACCTGAATTATCCCATTTTTGCATTGTATAAAGCGGAGCAAATTCCTCTATTTTTTTAATTATTTTACTTACCTGTTCCATAAATCTTCTTCAATATTATCTTAGCTGCATTATATTTATCGGTTTTTTCAATATGATAAACATCAAGTTCTTTATTTATTATATACAATTCATTGTAATTTGACGAGAAGCCTATATCTTTTTGTAAAATATTGTTAGCACAAATAAAATCGCAGCCTTTTTTCTTTAATTTTTCTTTTGCATTTTCGATAAGATTTTCGCTTTCTGCACAAAAGCCAACGACTATTTGGTTTTCCCGTTTTATCTTTGAAATTTCTTTTAAAATATCTACATTCTCGACTAATTTTAGAATTAACTCAGCGCCGTTTTTTTTAATTTTAGATTCTGATTTATTTTCTATTCTGTAATCACTTACTGCCGCTGCCATAATGAGAGAAAAAGCATCATTAAATTCTTTTTTAACAGCTTCATACATATCCGAAGCAGAATTAACCTTAATCACCTTATAGTTTTTTTGTGTTTCAACAGTAGAGATAAGAACGGTTTCAGCTCCGAGAGAATATGCGCAATCCGCTAAAGCAATACCCATTTTCCCCGAGCTGTAATTACCTATGTAGCGGACAGGGTCAATATTTTCCTTTGTTCCGCCGGCTGTTATAATAATTTTTTTGCCTTTAAGTATTTGTTGAGGCAGAAGGATTGATTTAACGGTTTCAAATATTGTATTAATATCGCTTAGTCTGCCTTTACCGTTAGTTCCGCATGCGAGGAAACCTTCATCAGGCTCAACAATCTTAATACCTCTTTGTTTTAAGATTTCCAAATTTTTTTGAATTGCAGGGTTTTCCCACATATCCGTATTCATACAAGGTGCGATAACAACAGGTTTTTTATACGCACAGAAAATAGATGTTAATAAATTATCGCAGATGCCGTGAGTAATTTTAGAGATAGTATTTGCACTAACAGGGGCAATAACAAAAATATCCGAATCATCTTTAAGTTGAATGTGTTCAGGTTTAAATTCTTTTATTTCAAATTGGTCTATATACATAGGATTACGGCTAAGTGTTTCTATTGTTGTTTTTGTAACGAAATTAAGAGCATTGGGAGTAACAACCACTTTAACATCAGCATTATGCTTTTTAAAAAGCCTGATTAACTCTAATGTTTTATATGCTGCAATAGCACCGGTAATTCCTATGAGAATTCTTTTTCCTGTCAACATTTATTGACACCTTCTTTATCGAATACACTTTTTAAATTTTTAAGTGCGACATCAATATTATCATTAACTATGAGATAATCAAATTTTTTACCTTCATTAATTTCTCTGTTAGCCTCATTAAGACGTTTTTGAATAGTTTCTTCATCTTCGGTGTGTCTGCCTCTGAGACGTTGTTCCAAAGTTTGTAATGAAGGCGGCATAATAAATATTGTGACTGCATCGGACATTTGTTTTTTTACGTTATTTGCACCGTTTACTTCTATTTCAAGTATTAAATCAATACCTTTATTAAGTGTTTTTTCCACAAAGCTTTTTTTAGTTCCGTAATAATTTCCGCTAAACTCAGTCCATTCAAGGAATTCAGAGTTATTAACGGAATTAATGAATTCTTCTTTTGAAATAAAGAAATAATTTACGCCGTCTGTTTCACCTTCACGAGGTTTTCTTGTCGTAGCGGATATAGATAATTTTATATGTGGGTTTTGTTCAAGGAATAAGTTAAGCAGTGTACCTTTACCTACACCGGAACAACCTGAAATTATAAATAAATGACCCTTCATAAGATTCCTTACTAATATTTTAAATGATTATACCCGAATTATAAATAATATTCCAGTATTATATTTATACCACACTCTAAGTTATTTTTGCAGCAGCAGGCTGAAAAACTTTATCTCATGCTGAATTCGTTTCAGCATCTCATTGTTATTTAGACCCTGAACCAAGTTCAGGGTGACATCATGTTATCTCTATGTCATTCTGAGGAGCGTAGCGAGCTCAGAATCTCTTTATAGTATGCCCTGAAACGAATCCAGGGTGACTGAAGAGCAGGCTTAAAACTAAATCAAATTATTTATACCACACTATACCATTATTTTGCTATTTTAGCGGAATTTGCTAATAAGTCCCTATTTAGAGATAATTTCATAAAGAGAAGGAGCCTCCTGAACACTTACATTATTATTGGGTACTCTTAATATTTTAATCTTTATTTCAGAGTCAGCCTGAACAATTGAAATAATATCGCCCTCTTTTAACTGTTTGGCAGGCTTTGCAATAATCCCGTTAACATAAATCCTGCCCTGCTCGGAGACCTTATTTGCAACGGTTCTTCTTTTAATAAGCCTTGATACTTTTAAAAATTTGTCTAATCTCATAAAAACATCATACTATAAAATCATAAAAAAAATGCGGCTTATAAAAGCCGCATCAATCTATAATTAAACTTCATTATTTTATTTTGCTCTCTAATTTTTTCAATCTTTCTTCCAAAGCTTTATTTTGTTCAGAGAGTTCTTGATTTTGTTTTTCAAGCTCAGCTACTTTTTTATCCAAGCCTGATACTTGTGCGGTTAATTCAACTAAATTTTTATACATCTCTTTTATTGCATTTACCATTGAATAGAAGAT